>PBIX01000094.1 GCA_002720975.1 Planctomycetota bacterium
GGGTCCGGGCAGTCACTTCGATCAGGTTCTGAACGTGGACGGTGAGAGCGTGCAGAGCGAGGGGTTCCAGGCCGATCGTCTCACGGATCATGCTCTGGATTTCCTGGGAGGGGCACGGGACTCCGACGAGCCCTTCTTCCTCACCCTGGCGTTCAAGAACCCGCACGTGCCCATGACTCCGGCCCCGCGCCATGCGGGAACCCTGGATCACGTGCCCGTGGCCTTACCGGTCAGCGCACTCGATCCGGTGAGCAGCCTGCCGGCCTTCTATCGTGTGTTGCGCACCGCCTCGGGGCGCCACGCCATCGACGACGAAGAGGCCTACGCCCGCGACCTGCGCGCTTATTGGGAGTTGATGCTCTCGGTGGATGACAACGTCCAGCGCGTGCTCGACGCCCTGACGGCGAGTGGCGAGTTGGAGAACACCCTGATCCTCGTCACCACCGACAACGGTCAGCTGCTGGGGGAGCATGGGCTGCAGCAGAAGGGCCTGTCCTACGAGCCATCAATTCAGGTGCCCCTTCTCATGCGCTTTCCTGAGCGTATCCAGGCGGGCCGCACGATGGACCAGCTGGTCTTGACTGAAGACCTCCTACCCACGGTGCTCGACGTCTGCGGCCTCGACGTGCCAGGGGACGTGCAGGGCAAGAGCCTGGTCCCCATCCTGGAAGACCCCTCTGCTCCCTGGCGCGACAGGTTCCTCTACCTTGCCCCCGCCTTCGGTGGGGAAGAGGGCATGGTCGAGCGGGCTGTGGTGGAGGAGCGATTCAAGTACGTCTCCTTCGAGGCGTCTGGAACCCGTGAGGAGATCTTGTTCGATCGGCAGAGCGACCCTGATGAGCGTGTCAACCTGGCCACTCAGCCAGGTCAGGCCAGCACCTTGGTGCGTATGCGCCAGTGGATGGAAGACGAGCGCCGGCGATTGGGTGATCTGTAGCGCCGCTCTCTACTTCACGTAGCCGATCGCCTTCAGCCGGTCCAGCAGGTCCTGGTCGATGTCCACCCGGGTGCGCATGGACTGGGGATCAGAGCCCCGCCCGCGGTGCTCGTCGAGGATGGCAATGAGCTGCTGCACGAGAGGTTGGTGGGTGTCTGCGAGGTTGTCGTGCTCACCCGGATCGGTCTCGAGGTTGTAGAGCAGGACTCCCAGGTGCGATTGGATCAGCTTCCAGTTCTCCAGGATCACGCCCCACAGATGATCTCCATCCTCGAAGCGGTGCAGGATCAGGGGACGCTGGACCAGCGCCGTGCTCTCGGACTGCAGCCCCTGGCGTTTGTCCTCGCTGCGGCAGAAGGATGCCAGGGAGCGACCATCCAGACCGAGCGGCGCGTCCTGTCCGATCACGTCGAAGATGGTCGGCACCACGTCGATCAAGGACACATTCTCCCACACGCGGCCCGGCTTCACGCGCAGGCCAGGAGCCCTGACCAGAAACGGGATGTGGTTCAACTCCACGTGCAGGGTGAACTCGTGGTACAGCTGGCCGTGCTCGCGGAATTCTTCTCCGTGGTCGGCCACCACCACGATGAGCGTATCGTCTTCGAAGCCCATGGCCTGGTGAATGCGAGCCAAGAAACTGTCCAGGTAGCCCAGCTCGCTCTTGTAACGCTCCAGGGATTCCTCGGTCTCCTCGCGCTCCTCATCGGGCCGATAAAACCGCGGGCGCTGCTGGTAGGGTTTGTGCACATCGTTGAAGTGCAGGTACAGAAAGCTGGGGGCTTCGCTGGCTTCGATGCGCGTCCGCATGGCCATGAGGCGTTCAGTCAGGAACTTGGCGGGCTTCAGGTCGTGGCGCTCGAACTCATCGAAGCCCCGATCAAATGCCATCTCTGGACCGATGTTGACGTTGGAGGCCAGGGCGTAGGTGCCGTAGCCCGCTTGCTTGAAACGCTCGGCGAGAGTGGGGACGTCCGAGGAGATGGCCAAGAGCTCCATCTGCTTGAGCTCGCCCTCATCCACGGCCTCGCCCTCGCGGAACTGAGCCAGGAAGCCGCGAGTGACCCCGTGCCGGTCGGGGTACATGCCGGTCAACATGGATGCAGTGGAGGGCGCGGTCCAGGTCGAGGTGGAGAAGGCGTTCTCGAATACCGTGCCCTCGGCAGCCAGCTTGGCCAGGTAGGGGGCCCGCTCCTCCTTAGCACCGTAGAAGCTGAGCACGTCCGCCCGCAGGGTATCCAGCAGAATGACCACCACGTTCGGGGGCCGCACGCCCGACTTCTCCATTACGTCCGATCCACCCCCACAGCTGGAGAGCAGGCCCAGGAGGGCCAGGGCCAAGAGCCTGGGGGTGGCAGGGAGGGGGGACCGGGACATGGGCAGCGGGGAAAGGGGCGCGGCCAAGTATTCCTACTTGACCGACAGAACCTGCACTCCTTTTCGGTCCCTCTGGATCATCTCCTGCAGCTTCCCTCTCCGTGGGCCTCAACGGCACAGCGGTCGCGGTTGCTGCGTTCTTCCCTGGGACATGGAGGGGGTACGGGCTCGACGTGCGTCTGCTAGCGCTGTCTGCTTTCCCCGATGGGGGGTGGGTCCCTGCCCCCGGCAGAACGCCAAACGCGGACCGGGGTTCGACTGCGGCTCCCAAAACCGTCCCAGAACCCCCCCAAAAGGGGTCTGGCGGGATTTTTGCCCCTCGTCAGCCCCGCATCTCACCTGGAGCCGGAGTGGTACCCAGGGGCCAAACAGGCCCCTGGCCGACAGTCCCAACCTGTCAACAAAGGAGGAAGAGTCATGAGGGATCTATACAACCCCTACAGCACGTCCGAGCCCTGTAACCCCCTGTCGGGCATTGGTCCCGCCGTCGAGCTCTTCGGCACCACCCTGGTCCCGAGCCTACGCCCACTGGGCCCCTCCCTGCCTGCGGGCTTTCATGCCCAACTCAAGTCCGATCCGTTTGCCCGTGGGGCGCACCCCCTGCGACGGATTGCGGTAGGTTCCTTTGCGGCTGTCCTGGCCCTCTCGCTGTGGATCGGTCAGAGTGCTGAGTCGGTCCAGGCCGAGACGCCCGAGGCGGGTTCCCGTGCTTTGGATCTACCCTCGGCAACTCAATCGGACATCGGCGCGATCTCGGATCAGTCCTGATCCCAGGCCCCGTTGGTGGTGGGTAGGTTGAGCGGAGGGTCGTGGACCCCTGTGCGCCTTGCTGCCCGGGCACAAGATGGGGGCTCCCCTTCGGAAATGGCACCGGATGGCCAAATCCTGCCATCATGCCCGGGGGTTGGGCGTATCTGCGAAGGGGCGTAGACTCACATCCTCCCACGGACGCCATGACTGACCTTCCGACCAGAACAGCCGCTATCCTGATCTTGGCCCTGCTGACGGCCTGCAGCTCCTGCTCGCCTGGCGATCCCCAGCCCGGTCCTCAGGGGGGGAATCCGAACGGAGCCGGGGGCGTTGTTTCTCCCAGCAACACCGGCGCCCCGGTCCATGGCTACTCCATCGTCGCCACCTATCCCCACGAGCGAGCCTCCTACACCCAGGGCCTGATCATCCACGAGGGGGTCTTGTACGAGAGCACAGGCCGCTATCAGGAGTCCAACCTGATGACGGTCGACCTGCAAACCGGCAAGGCTCTGCTACGTCATCAGTTGGAGCCCATCTACTTTGGCGAGGGCATAGCCATCTGGAAAGGCCTGCTGGTGCAGCTCACCTGGAAGGAGGGTGTGGCGTTCATCTACGACCGGCGCAACTTCCAGGAGCAGTACCGCCTGACCTACTCGGGTGAGGGCTGGGGCCTGTGTGCAGACGACGAGTCTCTGATCATGAGCGATGGCACGGACACCCTGCGCTTCGTGGGACCGACGAACCTGGAGGTCAAGCGGCTGCTGTCCGTCACCCTTGACGGTAAGCCTCTGTGGAACCTGAACGAGCTGGAGTACATCCGCGGCGAGATCTGGGCCAACGTCTACCAGCGCGAGCACATCGTGCGCATTGACCCCGAGACGGGGAAGGTGAACTCGGTCATTGACCTGCGCGGGTTGCAGGCCAAGCAGCGGGTGCCAGATCAGGCGCAAGACGTGCTCAACGGGATCGCCTATGACGCGCAGGCGGACAAGATCTACATCACCGGCAAGCACTGGCCGAACCTCTACGAGATCCGGGTCGACGAGTAGGTGACGGACTCCGATTCCACCGGGGAAGATCTGTCGGAGGCCGCGCGCACGCGAATGTCCTTTCCGGCTCGCGTCTATCTCACGGGCGCTGCCCTGACGGGTGCGGCCCACACCGTGGTCTACATCCTGCTTGTGCGCTACCTGGATGCGATTGGGCTGTCGGATTCAGAGATCGGATGGATCCAATCCGCCGATGCCTGGGGCAAGGTGGCTGTGGCCTTGCCCGCCGCCGCTATTCTCGCGCGGCGACCGGCGCGTGGGGTCTTCGTCCTGTCCGCCACGGTGGGCGGCCTCGCTTATGCCATCCTCCCCTGGATCGAGGACTTGCGTCTGTTGTACGCCATCAATCTGGTGGCGGGCTTTGCGCTGACTCTGCAGTACGTTGCAATCGCTCCGTTTCTGTTCAGGCACAGCAGCTCGCAGGACCGTGCGCGGCTCTTCGGATTGGCTGAGGCTTTGCCTACCTTGGCCGCAGTCGTGGCCGCAGTTGTCGCCGGGCGGTTGGTGACCCATTGGGAGGGCCCTCTGGGTGGTGAGGCCATCGCCACGGGTCGTGTGATCTTCGGTGGGGGAATGCTGAGCTTGTGCGCGGCTGCGATCTTCGCGCGCATTCCCCTTGAGCATCCTGCCGTCGAGAAGAGCACGGAGTTGTGGCCCGTGTTCATCAAGAACCGCGGTGTGCTCGCACGCTTTGCCATGCCCCAGTTCTTGATTGCCTGCGGTTCGGGGCTCTGTATCCCGTTCCTGCCCCTCTACTTCAAGGATCGATTTGACATGGGAGCCGGCGACTGGGGCTATCTGTTCGCCTCGGGCCAGGTCCTCTTTGCCCTCGGTTTCATGTTGACTCCATTTGTGATTCGGCATCTTGGGTACGTGCGCGGGATCGTCTTGATTGAGGTCGCTTCCATCCCGTTCTTCTTGCTGCTCGCTTTTACCTGGAGCCTGCCTTGGGCCATCGCCGCCTTCCTGGTGCGTGGCGCATTGATGAACTCCGCCTACCCGATCCTGAAGAACCTGATGATGCAGGCGACCCCGCCCGGAGCCCGGGAGATGCAGACGGGTATGAACGCGGCCCTGTGGGGGGTGGGGTGGGTCGTCGGGCCCTTGGCAGCGGGGCACATCCTGGAGGCCACCGGGGGGGACTATACGACCCTGATGGTGGCAACGGTCGTACTCTACGTGGCGGCAGCGGTCCTGTCTTGGCTGCTACTCACTCCGGTTGAGCGCCGCCTGGCCCAGGCCGGGCCCGAAGAATTCGCATCCGAGGTGTAACCACTGTCCGAGTTTGCGCATCTGATTGGGCCATCTGCGCTACATTGCTCCCGTGCCGCGACCCACCCGTTCCTTTCCCACCCAAGCCCCGGCCGCCTCGGCCTCGGCGGCCCTGGCCGACCTGCCGGGTGTGGGACCTGCGCGCTGCAAGGCTCTGGGCAAGCTGGGGGTCGTTACTCAGAGGGATCTGCTCTTCCTCTTGCCGGTGGGCGTCCATCACTGGGTCGAGCCTTGTCCGCTTGAGGAAGCCGCGACGCGGAGCTCGGGTCCGGTGCGGGTACGAGGTCGTCTGGAAGAGGTGCGACTGACGCGCTTCGGTGGCCGGCGCTCCGCCGTTCGGGCGGAACTTGTTCAAGGATCTCAGCGCTTGAAGGTGGTCTGGTTCAACCAACCCTGGGTGCGCGAGCGCATTCCGTCCGGGGAGGAGGTCGAGCTAGCGGGTGAGATGGCTGCGGGCCGTAGCGGGCCGGTGCTCTCCAGCCCGCGCATGGGCCGGGAAGACAAGCCGCTGCCGGAGCCGGGGTCCGTGGAGCCCCTGTACCCCGCAGGGGATGGCATGAGCGGTGAATGGGTGGGCGCCCTGTGCAGAGCTGTAGCGCAGAAAGGGACCGACTATGTGAACGAGCCACTCACCGAGGAGGTTCTGGCTGAGCACCATCTGCCGCCGTTACCGCGCGCCCTGCTGCACCTGCACTGTCCGCCGGATGCCGACTCGTTCAAGGATGCACGCCGACGCGTCTACCTTGAGTCCCTGCTCGCCGTTCAGGCACGCCTGCAACTGGGGCGCACGGGACGCCAGGCCGGACGTGCTTGTCGTGCTGAGTTGTCGTTCGAACAGAAGAAGGAGATCACCCGACGTTTTCCTTTCAAGTTCACCCCTGGCCAGAAAGAGGTTCTCGGTGAGCTGTGTGACGATCTCGCCAAGCCCACGCCCATGCGTCGTCTGCTGCAGGGAGACGTGGGCTCAGGCAAGACGGCCATGGCCCTGTACGCGGCCATGGCCGTCATAGAAGCCAACGGCCAGGCGGCGTTGATGGCGCCTACAGAGATCCTGGCCGAACAGCACTACTACGGCTCCCGTGCGATTCTGGCCGAGGTGGGCATCGAGTCGGCTCTGCTGACGGGCTCCCTACCTCCCGGTGAGCGGCGTTTCCTCCTGGAGCGCCTGGAGCGGGGAGAGATCCAGGTGCTGTTTGGGACCCATGCGTTGTTCTCGGAGAAGGTGACCTACGCGCGCCTGGCGCTGGTCGTGATCGACGAGCAGCACCGCTTTGGAGTGGATCAGCGAGCGGCGTTGGCAGAGAAAGGGGTGGACGCGCATCTCCTGCTCATGACGGCCACGCCGATCCCGCGCACCCTTGCTATGACGGTGTATGGAGACCTGGACGTCTCCACCTTGAAGGGGATGCCTCCTGGGCGTGGGAGCTTGACGACGCACTGGCTGCGGGGGCAGGAGCGGCGCGGGCTGTCCAAGAAGCTCCTGCCGCGCTTGGAGCGCGGCGAACAGGTGTTCTGGGTTTGTCCGCGCATTTCCGGCGAGCGGGGTGGTCGAACCGCCGCCGCCGAGCGCAGGTACGAGCAGGCCCTTGCCTCGGACCTCTCCCGTTTCGGTGTTGAGCTGGCCCATGGCCGGGTCCCTGCCGAAGAGCGCAGCTACCGACTCGACCGCTTCCGGCGCGGGGAGGTAGGGCTGCTCGTGGCGACTACGGTTATCGAGGTAGGCGTCGACGTTCCCGGTGCCACCGTCATGGTGATCGAGAATGCCGAGCGGTTGGGCCTCGCACAGCTGCATCAATTGCGCGGGCGCGTGGGGCGTGGACCAGGGGATTCGGTTTGCTACCTGCTCGGAGACAAGAAGGCAGAGAAGCGCTTGCGTTTGCTGGAGAAGAGTCGGGATGGGTTCGAACTGGCCGAGGCGGACATGGAAGCGAGAGGGATGGGAGACCTGGCCGGGGTGAGACAGTCGGGGGTCAACCTGGAGGGTGCGGGGGAGGCGGACGTGGGCTTGCTGATCGTGGCTCGCGAGTTGATTCGCAAGGAGGAGGGGTTGGGCCGGATGTACATCGGCCTCGATAAGCGGATCACGCCGTGAGTGCGCAGGCAGCGGGTTGACCCAGCCTCCAGGGGCGCCCTCCCCGCGACGCTGAGGAGAGGCGTGGGGGCCTTCCCGTCGATGGGACGCTCTGTCGAAGCACGTGGAGACCATTTCGGCACCTCACGAACTCATCCCGACCCACTCTTCCCGTATCCTCTGCGGTTGCTCCGGGGTAACCCTGCCCACAAAGCACCATGCGCACACACCACGTTTCCACACACCGCCTGCTCGGCTTGGCCATCCTTCTGGCCTCCCTGCTCTCCTCTCAGGCCCAGGCTCAGGTCGACCTCCCCCGCGGGAAGGACCTGCCCAAGGTCTCCGGAGGCTCCGGCAAAGGCACGTCACGCCCCGGGGGACCGCACCTGATCTGCACCGTCTGTGGAGAGACCAACCGCACGACCAAGCTGGACCCTCTCGCGCGTGACGGTTTTCAACAGGCCCAGTGCGGTGTCTGCCGTAGGGTCATGCTCCACCGGCAGGTAAAGGGTGGTCCAGGGGACGGACTGGACCTTCCCCAGCCAGGGGAGCCGAAGGAGAAGGGGGGCATCGTGCCCGGCGGCAATCCCGCGGGCGAGGAGACCCCCGTGCCCATTTCCGGCAGCCCCACCATGGCGCGGGCGGCGGCCGACATTCTCTCCCAGCTCGACCAGATCAAGCGCAGTGACGATCCCCTGGCCATGCAGGCCGTGGAGACGCTTCTCTCGCTTGGGGAGCCGGGCTTGGACGCGGCGCGCCTGGCACTCGCCAGCGATTGGCCGACGCGCACGATGACCGGATTACGAGTACTGCTTCGCGGCGGCCGTGCGCTGGACGCGGAGTTGGTTGTACGACGTTTGCGCACACGCATGCCCGGACGATTGGGAGGGAAGGCCCTCGATGAGTTTCTGGCCTTCTATCCTGTGCACGCCACGCCTGCGCTGCTGTGTGAATTACTGGAGCATCCGCAGAATCCCGTGCGCACTGCAGCTCACCGGGCCTTGGCGGGTTCTCCACACCCTGCACCCCTCTCAGCGCTCAGCCCGATCCTGCGTTCGCGCAATGGTGATGCTCGGTACAAGGCGACGGATCTGCTCAGTTCAATTTCGGGCGTCGAGGCAACCGACCTGCTCCTCAGCCTGATCGATGACCCGTACCCAAGAGTTGCACGGCGCTCCATGGAGGCCCTGGCTCAGCGTGAGGACCCGGTCATCACCGATGCACTTCTGGCTCTGGCCTTTGGAGATCGGTGGATCTTGCGCTCTGGTGCCTGTGCATTGTTGGCCATCGTGGAGCGCGAGGACACCCGCCTGGAGTCCATCCTGGGAGATGCGCAGGCCTCCGCTCTCCTGCGGGGATTGGAATCCAAGGACGAGTTCGTGGCCGGTGCCTGCGCCACGGCATTGGCGGGTATCGGGTTTCGCAGCAACTCTCCCGAGACCAGCGTTTGGTTGGAGAAGGTTGTACCGGCACGCCTTGTGCGCGTTGTATCGGGCTTCACCTATTTTGACGACTACGAGTCACTGAGTGAGCCCGCCCTGCGTCGCCTGAAGCAGATCTCAGGGCTCTCCCACGGTTCCGATGGTCCGGCCTGGGCGGCCTGGTGGGTTGCCGATGCGGAGACCTTCCGTGCGTCTCGCGCAGTGATTCCCGTGCAGGAAGGCTCTCACCAGATGCTGCAGGTCGTTGTTGAAGATCGATCCATGGGCAGGGGCTTCACTTTGATTGGTCCGGCTCTGGCCTCGGGGGATTCCACGGTCCGGGATGGCGAGGCATTCTTCCTCTCCAGCGGACAGGCACGTGACCTCTTGGACCTCCTGGCTGTCGAAGGGGCTCTCGGCGCGGAGCTCCTGCCCGGTGTACGTGGGGGGCGGGCTGAGCTGGCGCGCAGTGTGGAGCTTCGACTGGATGGTCGCTCAAAGCTATTTGTCCTGGGCCCCGGCATCGAGGAGCCGTGGTTCGAACGTATCGTGCTCTTTGCCAATTCACTTCGCGAGAGGAGCATGTGGCAGCGTTACCCCCACCCTGAGGAGCACGCCTCACGCTTGGCCTTGTGGCGTGCCGACCTCACCTGGTGGGAGATGGACCACAGTGACGCTGAACGACAGGCACGCCTGGGTCAGTTGATCTTGGCGCGTATGGTCGCCTTGAGTCCCACCCAGCGTGATGACGACCTCTTGGCATTGGAGGATCTGTATGAAGCCGGTGGAGGTGATGTCTCCCACTTCCGAGACCTCACTTCGATGCTTGGCGAGGAGCTCTATTTCACCGGTCGGGCCTTGCGTCTGGCCTCCCTGGCTCATCGATCCGCTCGCGAACCCTTGGGTGCCGGTGATGAAGCTCCTTCCACCGATCAGCTTATCGGTGTGTTGCACGATCGTTTCGGTGCCGATGCCGTGTTGGCCATCAGCGAGGTGGTCTCATCTGCGGGGTATGGCGCGGCTCACAGCGCAGCACGTGACCCGCGCTCTTTGATTCGCGCCGTGGCCGCATTTGTCTTGGCCGAGCGCATGGAGCCGGGAGATGAGGCGCGCTTGTTGCAGCTGCTCGATGACGATGCCATTGATGTGCGGGTGGCGGCGATTCAGGCCTGCGGAGTTAATGCTCTGCCTGCCGCCCGAGAGCAGGTCTTCCTCGCGGCCTCAGCTGGCAGCCCGGACTTGCGTGTTCCGGCCCTCTTCGCCACAGGCCAGATAGGCGGCACGGGCGCGCGTGACATCCTGATCACGGCCTTGACCGGAGAGGACCGGCGCCTGCATCAGGCCGCGGCAGAGGGGATCGCCGCGCTAAAGGACCCCAAGGCCATTCCAATCATGCTCTCCCTCCTGAGGCACGGTGAGCGCACCGGGGCCTTCCCGACCCTGCGCCAGGGGCTACTGGACCTGGGAGAGGAAGCATGGGATCACCTATTCAGCGCCCTGCGCTCTCCCTCGCAGGTGTTGCGCCGTGAAGCGGCCCTGATCCTGGCCCGCCAGAACGTGCCGGAGGCCGCTCCCGCCCTCATGCGGGCCTTGGCGGAGGATCCTGCCGACGTACCGGTGGCTCGGGAGCTATGCGTCCTGACCTGCGTCGATCAGCGCGCAAGCGCCGATCCGGCCGAGGCTTGGTTCCGCTGGTGGGATGATGTCATTCACGATGATCCCCACTCCTGGCTACGCGCAGCAGGTGAGATCCGTCGCCTGAACACTCCACCCTCCGAGGCTTTCCTCGGGCGGGGTACCCGCGCCGTCGTTGTCTTCCTGGTGGAGATCATGGGGGAGGAGGCGGATTGGCTCGTAGAGCGCGCACGTCGGGAGCTCGAGCGCATGGGGGGGGAGCCGATCAGCGCGCCCCCGCCCTTGGGCCCCGAGCGTGAGGCGTGGTTGCTTTCTTTGCTGCAGAGCTTCATCGCCGACCGCTGATTTCGCGACCTTCTTCCCACGGTTCCTGCGGAGAGAACTCATTCCCAAGCCGCTGCGCATCGTCCTGCTCCTGCTCCTGTTGCTGGGAGTCGTGGGGTTCTCGGTCTCCGGATGGGCACCCGCCCGAGCTCTGGTCGTCAGCGTGCGTGACTATCTGGGAGTGCGCCTGGTAGAGAACCACGCTCAACTTCTGTGCCGGGCAGCGGAAGAGTCAAGCGTGGACGTGGCCCTGTTGGGGGGCATCATGTACATGGAGAGTCGCGGTCGCCCGGGACAGCGATCCTCGGCCGGTGCACTGGGGTTGATGCAGTTGGTGCCGGCAGCCGCGGGAGATGCTGCGCGGCGCCTGGGATTGTCCGAACCAACCGAGGAACAGCTGCTGGGCGACAATGAGCTCAACGTGCGATTGGGGGCTGCGCACCTTGCGTGGCTGCTTGAGCATCGCGGCCAGTGGAATCTGGAGCAGGTGTTGGTGTCCTACAATGCGGGCCGCTCGCGCTTGATGGGCTGGATCGAGGAAGCAGGTGGGTATGAGTCCTGGCGTGCGGCGCAGGAGCGGGCCTGGGAGCGAGGGGAGCCCACCTCGGGTGCCTTGTTCTATGCCAAAGGGGTACTGGAGGCTTCCCGTACGCTGGAGGCGCGTGGCCAGCTCGTTCCGGCATCAGTGGACGGCCCTCCCGGATCGTGATCTGAGCTCCTGGGGGGTGGTAGGAGGAAGGGCCATGCATCCCTACAATCTGCGCCCGCAGAATTGCCGCCGTACCTCGCTCACGACTTCAGTGTCCATGCTTCCCTTTTCCAGCTTCATGCGCTTCCTATCGACCCAAAACCCCTCTCTGGCTTCCATGAATGACGATGGCATTCTCCTGGAGGAGAGCGCTGTCGAGCTCGACCCCGGCGTGGACAGCCTGGCGGAGTTCATCACCTCCAAGCTGTCGGAGGGCTCGTGGCTGCGCAAGGAACCTCTGCTCGTGGAGAACTGGCAGTGGATTGGTCTGCTGGCACTGATTGCTGTCGCCGTGGTCGCGGAGCGGGTTGTGGCCTTTATCCTGCGGCGCATGGTGCGCGGCTCGGCCCGTTCCGAGCGCGTGGATCTCGACGAACGCCAGTTGACTCGTTTCGTGCGGCCCTTTGGCGTGATGATCACCTGGTGGCTGTTCCTGGTCATGCTGCCCATGCTGGAGCTGGAGAACGTGGCCCTTATCCGGGGCCTGGATCTCATTGGCGGCGTGCTCATCTCCGTGGCTGGGGTACTGGCGGCCTGGCGTCTCGTGGATGTCGTGTGCGACTTCCTGAAGAACAAGGCGCAGCGCACCAACAACACCTTTGACGACATGCTCGTGCCGCTCCTCCGGCGCACGCTCAAGATCTTCGTTGTGGTGATGGGCCTGGCCTACTTCTCGTCCAAGGTGACGGAGGATTTCTACAAGGTGATCGCTGGGGTCTCCATCGGGGGTGCCGTCCTGGCATTCGCTTTCAAGGACAGCCTGGAGAACGTCTTTGGCACCTTCACCGTTCTACTCGACAAGCCTTTCCAGCTCGGGGATTGGATTACTGTCGGGGAAGTGGACGGGTCTGTGGAGAGCGTTGGATTCCGTTCGACCCGCGTACGCACCTTCTACAACTCGCTGATCACCGTGCCCAACCGGCACTTCATCAGTGCGAAGGTCGACAATTGGGGGGCTCGTTCCTATCGGCGCATCAAGACCACCTTGGGCGTGACCTACTCCACTCCGCCTGAGACCATTGAGGCCTTCTGCGAAGGTATCCGGGAGCTCATCCGCGCCCACCCGTTTACGCGCAAGGACTACTTCCACGTCTACCTCAACGGTTTCAGCGCCTCGAGCCTGGACATCATGCTCTACTGCTTCGTCGAGACACCCGACTGGTCCATGGAGCTGCGCGAAAAGCACCGACTCTTCGCGGACATCCTGCGCCTCGCCGATCGATTGGGCGTGGAATTCGCCTTCCCGACGCAGAGCCTCCACGTGGTGCCTGAGGATGCCGCTTTTGCGGGCGAGCGGCCCGCCAGCGACCAGGACGGTGCTGCAATCGGGCGTCAGGCCGGCCGAGCCGTAGCCGAAGAGACACTCAGTGTTTACGGGGGGAAGAAGCCGGGCCGGGTTACCTTTGACAAACCCTCTGTGGTTCCCCCCGGGGGCCAAGAGGGTGCGGCGGCAGGCGACGGGGACATGGCCTAGGCCCCGTTCAGGTTTCCCACCGGTACTCTCCAACCCCACCTGATCTACTCCGTACGCGGCGTGCGCCGCGTAACCGAACGTTCCCCTCTCCCCAAGACTCCATGAGTTCGCCTTCCTCTCCCCAGCCTTCTACTTCCTCCGCACCCCAGAGTGACGAGATCGCTGCTGTCGCCGCCTGGATTCCCCAACTTGAGCTGGCCCTGTCCGAGGTGATCGTTGGCCAGGAGAGCCTCGTCCAGAGCCTGACCCTCGGTCTCCTGACGGGTGGGCACATTCTGCTTGAGGGTGTCCCTGGTCTGGCCAAGTCCCTGGCTGTCTCCTGCATGGCGCAAGCCGTTCACGCGCAGTTCAACCGCTTGCAGTTCACTCCCGACCTGCTGCCTTCGGATCTGGTGGGTACCGAGATCTACAACGCCAACTCGGGCGAGTTCACCGTGCGCAAGGGACCCATCTTTGCCAACTTCGTCTTGGCCGATGAGATCAACCGGGCCCCGGCCAAGGTCCAGTCCGCCCTGCTCGAGGGCATGCAGGAACATCAGGTCTCCATCGGTGGAACCTCCTTTCCCCTGCCCAGCCCGTTCATGGTGCTCGCCACCCAGAACCCCATCGAGCAGGAGGGGACCTACCCCCTGCCCGAAGCCCAGCTCGACCGCTTCGCCCTCAAGGTCGTCATCGGCTACCCCGATCGGGACGAAGAGCTGGCTATTCTCGATCGGATGGGGCGAACGGCTCCAAAAATGACCATCGACCCCATCGTGGACCTTGATGCCATCGCGCGCTCGCGGGACATGGTCGATCGCATCGTCATGGACCAGCGCCTGGCCGAGTATGTGGTGGACCTCGTGGGGGCCACCCGAGATCCCGAATCGGCGGGTGCCAGCGAGCTGGCCCATTATGTGGAGTACGGCGCGTCTCCACGCGCCTGTATCTGGTTGACCCTCGCAGCCCGCGCCCATGCTTTCCAAAAGCAGCGCGGGTATGTCACCCCTGGAGACATCAAGGCCATCGCCATCGAGGTCCTGCGCCACCGTGTGATCCCCACCTACGAGGCCGAGGCCGACGGCTTGGACTCCGACCAGATCGTGGCGCGCTTGCTGGAGACTGTACCGGTGCCCTAGACGGGCAGACTGTCTCCGTAGCCCCCTCGATCGATGCAATCCTCTCCCCTGCAACCTGCTTCCTCCGGACGATCGGATCGCTTGGATCCGGGCGTAGCCAAGCGCATCCAGCAGGTTCACCTGCGCACCCATCGCTTGATGAACACGGCGCTTGCCGGCAGCTATCGCTCCACTTTCCGGGGAACGGGAATCGAGTTTGAGGAGGTGCGTCCCTACATCCCCGGCGATGACGTGCGCTCCATCGACTGGAACGTCACAGCGCGGACCGGTGAGCCCTTCGTCAAGCTGTTCCGCGAGGAACGGGAGTTGACAGTCAACCTGATCGTGGACACCGCCATCACTCTGGACTTTGGGACCCAGCGGTGGAGCAAACTCGAGGGTGCGGCCCAGTTGACCGCGCTGATCACCATGGTGGCCTTGCACAATCAGGATCGCGTGGGCCTGACCCTCTTTGGTTCGGAGCCCGGCTTGCATCTCCAGCCGAGCAAGGGAATGCACCACACCCAGCGCCTCATCCGATCGGTCATGATGGCTCCGGTCGCGCACGGGCGGAGCAACTACAGCGCCGTGCTGCAAGCTGCCGAGCGCACCCTACACCGGCGCTCGCTGCTGTTCTTCATCAGCGATTTTCACGCGGCCGCTCATGATTCCGAGTGGGTTGAGATCCTGGCGCGCCTTGAACGCCGCCACGATGTGATTGCCGTGCGTGTCGTCGATCCACTTGAAGAGGCCCTGCCCGAGGTGGGTCGCTTGCGGCTGGGAGCATTGGATGGTCCCGGCCAGCTTGAGGTGGACACCTCCAGCGCCGCCGTGCGCGATGCCTGGGAGCAAGAAGCGCAGGAGCGCAGACGTGTGATCCAGGCGGGGCTGGCTCGTGCGCGGGTGAGCCACTTTGACTTGGACCTGGGCGGTGATTTGGCGGATCCGCTGGTGGCGTTCTTTCGACGGCGCGAGATGTCCCGAGGGGGTGCGTGATGCTGCTTGCCCTGTGCCTGTTGCTGCAGAACCCGACCTTGACGATAAGTCCATCTCAGGGAGCCATCGGGCAGCCGCTCGATGTCGTGCTCGAGCTTGACCACGCGCCCGGAGCGGGTCTTGCGAGTGGCGCTCCCGACTGGGAGTTGGATGCATCCTGGGTTGTGCTCGAGGGGCCGGAGGTGATCGCAATGGCCGACTCCGGTGGAGCACGCACAAGAGTGCGCTGGTCTGTGATGTCCCTGGAATCCGGAGCGCGCACCCTGCCGGGCCTGGACCTGATGCTCGCCGATGGGGTGGCTCTTACGGTGGAAGGTGCGGCCTTGACCATTGATGCCGAGCTGGGTGCCGAGGAGGACGCGCCTCGCCCCTTGCCGCTTCTGCAGGGTGTCACGGAGCGCGCCGGACCGCTGCGACTGGCACACCTGGGATGGGTGCTTCTCGCCCTGGTTCTGGTTGCTGTATGGGGCATTTGGATGCGGAAGCGAAGAGGCCTTGCGTCCGCAGCTCATGTCCAAGGAGAGTGGGCGCGCTTCATGGTTCTGAGGGAGTTCGCTGCGAACGTGGGGAAGGACACCGCGAACGAATCGGGCGGCGTGGTAGATGTCAGTGCAGAGCTGGCAGCTCTACTACGTTCAGCTGCTCAGCACCGGGTCACGGTCTTACGTCCGGGGCAGGCCGATGGAGAGTGGCTGGCATGCATGCGCGGGGAGGGCGAGGCCGCCTTGGCCGACGAGCTCACACCGCTATTGGATACCTGTGAACAGATTCGCTTTGGTGGCCTGCGACCCACGCACTTTGCCTTGGACGAGCTGTTGCAATCGAGCGAGAGCGTCTTGGTGCATCTGGCACCCGACGCACCCGGCCTCGAGGAGGCCGCGGCATGAGTATTCAAGGGATGTCCGACTCGGCGCGGAGCAGCGCTCAGATGCGCCTGCCCCTGTGGGGCAACCTGGCCCTCTCGGACCCGGTCTTCCTGACCCTCGTGCCCCTCGCTCTCGTGGCCCTCTTCTGGGGCGCCCGACGGCTGGGTGTGGCGCGTATCCCCACATTACCCAGTGGCCTGCCACGCTCGCCGCTGCAGCGCTGGCTGTGGATTCCCACCGCCCTCAAGGCCATTGCCCTGACCCTGGCCGTATTGGCCATGGCGCGTCCCTTGCGTGGGGACGTGCGAACCAGCGATGAGTCCGAGGGTGTCGATATCGCTCTGCTCCTCGACCGCTCAAGCTCCATGGAGGCGCGCGCCACACCGCGCGCCCCGAGGCGCTTTGATATCGCACGCGATGTCCTTGCAGACTTTGCTACCCGGCGCATGACCGATGTCGAGGGAGCTGCAGACAACGTGGCCCTCTTCGGATTTTCCGGGTACTGCGACCTCCTCGTGCCTTTCACCCTCGATGCCGGTGCCTTTCGCGGCGTGATGGAGGATCTGGACACCAACAAGGAACGGGATCTGGGCGGAACGGGTGTGGGCGTTGCCATTGCCCGGGCCGTGGAGACCTTCAAGGAGCTCGATAGCGACGCGCGCATCATCGTCTTGCTCACCGATGGCGAGAACAACATCGACACCATCTCCCCGCGAGTGGCGGGCCTGATGGCACAGGAGTTGGGCATCAAGGTCTACACGATCTTCGTTGGACCGACCGTGGCCCGTTACCCCGGCGGTCTGATCCAACGCGTTCAGACGGGTGATCTTGAACGGGTGGCAGAAGACACCGGGGCGCTCTTCTTCCACGCCGAGGATGCCACCCGGCTGGATGAGGTGTACAAGGCGATCGAGGGGCTTGAGCGGCGACCGCGGGAAGAAGAGCGGCACGCCGACTCCTACGACCTCTATCCGCGCCTCCTACTGCCGGCCCTGCTGCTGTACGTCCTCGCGGGCTTGTGCTCTTTCACCTGGGCCAGGAGGTTGCCGTGATCGCTCTTCTGGGATTCGATCTGGCTCGTGCCGGCGCAGCTCCGTGGTTGCTCCTGGCGCCTCTCTGCGTAGCCGTGGGAATCCACTCCCTACGACAGAGTGGCCTCGCTCGCCGGCGATTGGTGAGTGCGCGCCTGGAGAGTCGCCTCCTGCCCGGTCATTCCCCAGGACGTTCCCGCTGGCGCGTTATTCTGGCCGGAACGAGCGCGTTGTTCATGGGCCTGGCCCTCTTGGGTCCCGTGCGTGGGTTCACCTTGCGTGAGGTCGAGCGCAGGGGCGTCGACATCGTCCTTTGCGTCGACACCTCCCGTTCCATGCTCGTCAAGGATCTGGACAGCGAAGCGTCCCGTCTGGAGCTTGCTCAGCGTCAGATCCTGCTGCTCCTCGACTCCCTCGCCGGGGACCGCGCGGCCTTGCTGGCTTTCTCCGGCGATGCGCGCGAAGTGGCTCCCTTGACCCGGGACAAGAACGCGCTGCGGTGGTTCCTGACCACCATGGGGCCCGAGGACAACCGTCGGGGTGGCACAGATCTGGGTTTGGCAATGGAGCATGCGCTCGAGCTGTTCGATGGGCGTACGGGTGCCCATGAGGCCATCGTGCTGCTGACCGACGGTGAAGACCTGGAGGGGCACGGCCTGGACATGGCTCATGAAGCGTCCAAGCGGGGCATCCGGGTCTACGTCGTGGGCATGGGTAGTGACGTTGGGGGGAAAATTCCTGACGGCCAGCGCGGTTTCGTCAAGGACTCCCGTGGCCAGGAGGTCGTCTCCAAATTGGACAGCACGACTCTGGAGGCCATTGCGAGCGCCACCGGTGGCATCTATCTCAATGCTCGCACACCTCTGGCGCTCGAACGCATTCACAAGCAGCACATCGCGCAGCTCGAAGGGCGCGCCTATCAGCACGGCAAGGAGAAGATCCCTCACGATCGCTTTCAGTGGCCCTTGGCCATGGCGCTTCTATGCATGTTGATGGAGGTTGGCCTCCGTGACCGAAAACCGCGGACTCCCGATTCGGGTACGGATGCCCCGAGGAGTCAGCGCGCATGAGGCTCTCCCTGTTCACCTTGGCTCTCTCAAGTGCTATCGCGCTTGGGCAGGACCCCGTGCCTCAATTGCCTTCGGACCTGCCCGTGGGTGAGCCGGCCGTGACGGAAGAGCCTGCTCCAGAGGACCCGATCGCCCCCTGGCAAGGCACTCTTGCGGAGGGCGTGGACCAGGTTCGGGCTCAAGCGGATGCAGAGGAGTGGGATGCGGCGTTGCTCACTTGTGACCGGCTGCTGGTTCCAGGTTCCTATGAGCGTCTGCGCGGCTCCTCGGATGGAGGGCGCGCGACCCTCGCCGATCGCGTCCTCGCTCCGCTGGATGGTGCCCTCCAAAGCCTGGGAGTGGAGCGTCTCTCCGCAGCGGATCGCGCCCTTGTGCGCTATCAGCGTGGGTTGATCCTGGTCAACAAGGGGGATCTGGCGGGAGCGATGGAGGACTTGGGGCTTGCTCGAAGCCTCGGGGGGGCGGGTAGCGTTCGCCGTGATGCGGTGTATGCGCTGGGTACCTTGGACCTGATGGTGGGCGAGGTTCTGCGACAGCAGATTCCGGAGATCTCCGGCGCTCCTCCGACGCCACCCCCGCCAACCGCTGACGGACAGGCCGAAGAGGCGCCGGATCCGCTCGTCGTGGCTCGTACAGCCTACAGTCAGGCTCGCACACACCTGATAGAGCGCCTGCGATTGGACTGGCGCGATGAGGACTCCCGGGCCAACATGGAGCTCATCCAGAGGCGCCTGCGCGAGTTGGATGAGATCGAACGTCAGCGCGAAGAACAGTCGCAAGAGCAAGAGGACAATCAGGAGGGTGAGCCCTCCGATGAGGAACAAGAAGGTGGGGAGTCCCAGGATTCCGATCAGGAATCGGAGCCCGACGATCCGAACGAAGATCCCAATGAAGATCCCAGCGAAGAGTCCGAAAGCGAGGAGCCCGAAGAGTCCGGAGACCCACAGGAGCAGGACTCGGAGGACGGTGAGGAGAGTGAAGCCCAAGCAGAGCCTGAGGAGTTGCAGTTGACCCAAGAAGAGCTTGAGCGTCTGTTGCGTATCCTGAGAGAGCACGAAGAGGAGGGGGAGCGCCTGCGCGAGGCCCTTCTGCGCCAACGGCGCGTACAAGTGGAGAAGGACTGGTGATGAACTCTCGAGTACAGCAAGGACTCCTCTGGGTTCTGGCACTGATGGCACCGGTGAGCGGAGCACAGCAGGGCGTCTCGGTGGACGTGAGCCTCTCGCGGCCCCTGGTCAAGTTGGGGGACGAGCTGCACCTCAGGATTCATGTGGACGGCACGCGCGATGCGCGCGTTGTCCAGCCCCCTTCAGTGGAGGGGTTGATCTTTGGCTCTCTGGCCGGCCCCCAGATCTCACAGATGCAGGAGTTCCAGGGCGGGCGGGTGACCTCGCGCATCAGCGTGGAATGGGCCATGAGCATCCGGCCCACGCGCGTTGGCGAATTCGAGATCCCGCCGATCTCCCTCGAGGTGGATGGCAAGACGGTGCGGGCCCCCGCACAAGCGATGTCCTTGCGTGTGATTCAGGACCTGGAGGGGGCCACCCACTGCTTCATCGAGTCCATGGATGTCCCGACCCGTGTCTTTGAAGGCGAGCCCTTTGATCTGGACCTGCGGTTCGGCACGGACCTGGCTGCGGGAGAAGTGGATCTGTATCTGCCGTGGTGGCCGTCCCACCGGGGGGTACTGGAGGTCAAGACCGGCAACCCACGCGGGACCTACCGCTTTCCTGTCAACGACCGCCACGAGGCGAGCGTCACGGAGTTGGATCCAGCCCAGCGCAACGGAGTGCCCTTCCGCGTCTTCCAGTTGGCCAGACGCTACTTGGCCACGCGGCCCGGGACTCTGGAGTTCAACGCGGCCACCTTTCAATTCTCCGAGGTCATTCGGAGATCGACTGTTTTCGCAACCGGCCGCTACAAGCGCTACCACGCTCAATCCGAGCCCTTCCAGATCGAGGTGCTGCCGGTGCCTGAAGAAGGAAGGCCCCTGGACTGGACGGGGGCCGTGGGGGAGCTGACCACCCAACGCCGGGTGGATCGGCGTGACGTGGACGAGGGCGGAACGATATCCCTGACCGTGTCCTGGTTCGGCCGGGGCAACACAGAGTTCTTCGCCGCCCCCGACCTGAAGCGCCTGAGCGGCTTCGAAGACTTCCGCGTGCTGGGAGTTGAGGACAGTCACTTCAGCGACGAGCGCAGGGTGACCTATGACCTCGTGCCCACCTCGTCGAAGATCACCGAGATCCCTCCGGTTCCGATGTGGGTCTTCTCCCCCGTGAGCGAGACCTTTGTGCGTGTCGCAACCGACCCTGTGGCTGTCCGCGTCCGGTCCGTAGGGGACCCCGAGGGTGGGATGCCCTTGGCTGGCGATGAGTTGGATCTCTTCGACGTACACCCCGACCCCATCTCGGAGACGGGACTGGCTCCCTTGGGCGCAGGCCGCCTGGGCGGAGCGGCCGTTTCCATACTGGGGTTGTGGTTCTTGGGGCGCACCCTCATTCGCCGTCATCAGGGAGACCCGAACGCACCCAGAGCCCGTCGCCGAAGGGCGGCCCTGCGCCGGCTGCGCACAGCTCTCAAGGTGTCGGACTCGGCCAGCGAGCAGAGCCTTGCTCTGGCCCGGTTCATGGGGGATCGAATGGGTGAACCCGCCGGAGCCTGGCTGGGGCGGGACGTTGTCGAGTGGAGCGAATCGATGGGGGCCCCATTGGAAGAGAGCCTGCTCAGGGATTGGTCCGCTATCTGTGCCGACCTGGACGCCAGTGCATGGTCTGACGCAGACCAGCCCATCGACGGCTCCCGCATGGTGAACCTCGCTCAGGCCCTTTGCGCCAAGGGGCTCTAGACATGATCTTCCTCTTGACCCTGATCGGCTTGTCCAGTCTGCCCCTGCAAGAGGCTCCCAGGAGTCTGGATCAGTCTGCATTGGCGGCCTACCGGGATGGGAATCCCGTTGCGGCCAGCACCCTATGGAGTCAGGCATTAGAGACTGCGACCTCGGAGCAGGAGCGGGGTCGCCTCTGCTACAACCTTGGCAACGCGGCCTACCGCCGGGGTGAGGTTGTGCAGGCCGTGGCCTGGTATCACGCAGCCCTTCGGTACACGCCTCGGGATGGTGACCTATGGGCCAACCTGGAATTCTGTCGGGCGGAAGCGGAGCTGGATCCTGCAGATCGAGGCGACCTGACGGATTCGTTTCAGCGACTTCTCTCCTCCCTGACCCGCGGTGAGTCGGAGTGGTTGTGGGCATGTGCCCTGGTGTTCCTGGCAGTGGCTGCTACGGGCGAGTCTCTGCGTGGTAGTGCCTTGTGGAGACGGTTGTTTGTGGGCGCCCTCATGGTTCAGCTCTTCTGTGCAGGCCCCCTTCTCTGGCATCTCGTGCACGATGGGCAGGACACGTGGATGGTCACCGCTCTGGACGGTTGCGGTGGGCACTCCGAGCCCTCCGATGAGGCCAAGCAGTTGGCGCACTTCGAGGCAGGTGCTGTGTTGGAGGAGCTGGATCAGCTGCCCGATTGGGTCAAGCTGGCCGATTCACAGGGCCGTGGCCTGTGGGTGCGAACAAAGGACGCCTTCTCCTTGGTGCGATAGAGGTGGATTCCCTTGCCTCTGAGGGTGCAGGGATCGATGCTCTCAGCGTGAGTTCTCTTTCAAGCGACCGCAGCCCCCGCTCCGCTCCCGGGTCTGGGCGGTTTCTGGCGGCTTCCCTCTTGGTGCTGACAGCCTGCGGCCAACCCCCGGAGCCTGTAGGCGGCTCGGCCACCAACGGACGCGGCATGCTCGTGATCGTCGTGGATGCCCTGCGTTTCGATCACACCAGCCTGGGCAGCTACGATCGAAATACCACGCCTCGACTCAAGGAGCTGGCAGAGGCTCAAGGTGTTCTCTTCAGCAATGCCTGGTCCGTTGCTCCGGATCTGATCCCGGCTCACGTCTCAATACTAACGGGTTGTGATGCTTCCGTAGCCCGTCGCCCCAATGTGCTGCTGAGTGACGGAACCTTGCTGTCGCCTCTCACCACCTGGTTCATTCCGGAGGTCGTCCCCCGCCTCGCTCGGGAGTTTCTCGCCCATGGTTGGCGAACGGCGGCCTTTGTCGATCACGCACACATCAGCAAACGACGAGGATTCGAAGATGGCTTCCGCGAATTCGTAGACGTGGGCGGCGATCGCTCCGATGCGACCCGAGACGTTGGTCTGCCGGGCGTGACGCGCCGCTTCTACCAGTGGGTCTCGCGTTTGGGTGCGGATGAGGATTGGATGGCCTACATCCACTGGAATGATCTGGAGGCCATGTGGTCATCCCCCTACACGGATGACGAACTCCGTGCGGATCAGAACGTCACCGGTTACGAGCTGCGGCCAGAGTTGGACTACCTCCCCGCTGTAGGGGGGCATGCACCGGTCTTCCACGCGCTGCCGCCCTCACGTGCTCCGAATCCCCGCCGGACCTTGGCGCAGTACGAGCTGCGTTATGACGCGGCGATTCGCAACCGCCTCGACAGAAACCTGGATCGCCTGTTCGACACCTTGGCCATGGATGGTCGTTGGGATCGCACATCGGTGCTGATCGTCGGTAGCTTTGGGATAGGGTTTGGCGAGTCGGGGTTGCTTGTCGACTCGGGTACCTACTCGGACGTGGACCTGCACGTGCCGGTCATCCTGAGGCCTGCACCAGAACTGAACCTGCCTACCGGAACTGTCCAGTCAGCCCTGGTGAGTAGCGTGGACCTGATGCCGACCCTGCTGGACATGATGGACTTCGACATTCCCTCCGGTGTCCACGGCCATTCGCTCTTGCCCTTGGTGCGTGGAGAGCAACAGCGCGTACGCGACTGGGCTTATGCATCCCACGGGCCATTTGCACCTCCCGGGCGGCCCGACACCCAAGCGACGTCGCCGCGCTATGGTTTTGCGGTGATTGAAGAGGACCGTATCTACTCCATCCAATGGCCGGGCTGTGGCGGAATCGGGGCTCTCTCGCAGAGTTGGTTTGGAGATTCGAACTCCCACCGCAGGGAGACCGTGGAAGCCCTGAAGGTATTTAGCGACGATCCTCGACCAGGGAACCTGAACAGGGGGCCCGTGGGGGAAGAGGGGGCGCGCTTGAGAGAGCTCGGGCGGACCATGCACGCAGACCTGGATCGCGTGCGCGAGGTCCTCCACCCCTCCGATTGGAACCTGGAAGCGCGCGGCCCCGACGTCTTGGGCGAGTTGCGCAAAAAGGGGCTGATCGGGGATACTCCCTAGAGGCACTTTCCTCCAGGTTTGTCCTGGTCTTGCCCTTCTCCTTGTGAACATCCTCCTCGTCTCCAACGGATTCCCGCCCAGTGGGCAATGGGGGACGGAGTTTTACACCTACCAGCTGGCCACGGGTCTGGCCGCGCGTGGGCACCGGGTGACCGTGTTCTGTCCGGATCGACTCGGGGAGGCGCCGCGCTACACCCTTGAGCGCAGCACGCGCTACCAGATCTCACTGGTGGAGGTGCACAACGGGGGTGACCCCAAGAAGTCATTTAGGGACAGCTACCGCAATGAGGGCATCGAGGCGATCTTCGACAGGCTTCTCGAAGAGATCAGGCCTGACGTGGTGCATTTCATTCACATGCTCTGGGGCTTGTCCGTGCAACTCCCCGAACTGGCGAAGCGACGAGGCCTTCGCACGATTGCGACCCTGACCGACTACGGTCTGATGTGTCATCGAGGCCAGCGGCTCGACGCGTCGATCCATCCCTGCGAAGAGAAGAGCCCTGCCAAGTGCGCCAAGTGCATCCGCGAGCCGGGCCCCTGGGACGGGGGAGCCCTGAGCCGCATGCTCAAGCGTGTAGCGGGGTTCGGCTTGTCGCACGCTTCAAGGGTAGGCCTGAATCTGGGACTTGTGGCTCTGGAGAGCGACCTGGTCCACCGTGAGAGCACCATTCAGAGTGCTATGAATCACGTCGATGCCTGGGTCGCACCCACTCGCGCACTGGCCCGTCCGTTCTTGGCGGCAGGCTTGGATTCGGCGTGCCTGAGCATCCTGCCCTACGCCTTGGATGAGGCTCCCTACCGCGCGGCTCCCAAGCGCATGGAACCGCAGGGCGTGCGCTTTGGATTCCTCGGCCAGTTCCTGCCCCACAAGGGGCTACACGTACTGTTTGATGCCGTGCGGATCTTGCGCGATGAACTGTCGGACTCCAGCGAACCTTGGGAGGTCATTATCTACGGCAACAAGGTGGGCGGGCGTAACGGACTCTACATGCGCAGCATCTGGACCGACGATTTGGAAGGACGTGTCATGGTCGAGGGGCCATTCGAGCCGTTGCGGGCCCCCGAGATCCTAGCCGGACTGGATGCGGCGATCCTGCCTTCCCTGTGGGATGAGAACGCGCCACTCACCATTCTGCAGGCGCGGGCGGCCGGGGTTCCGATCCTCGCCAGCGACGTACCCGGCGTGCGCGAGGTCATCGAGGAAGGGCGTGGTGCGCAGCTGTTCCCGCCAGGCGATCCCGAGGCGCTGGCACACGCGATGAAGGGGGTTCTTGCCGATCGGCCAACGCGAGAGCCGGACCGATCGCCGCCCCCGGTGACTCTGGCCGCACACCTTGATGCGATCGAGTCCTTGTATGGAGGGGTGGCCACATGCGACTACGCACCTCGCGCTCACCCCCAAGGCGAACCCAAGTCTGTCAATCAAGAGGCGAGCCTTACCGCGAGTGCCACCCTTATGCCCCCAGACTCGGCGGTCTAGTCGGTGGAGAAGCCGCGTTCTATTGGCCTGTTGTGCCGGGGCTGGGACCCTGATGTCGGGGGGATCGAGTCGCACACCCTCGGGATGGCTCGCAGTCTCATCGCCGCGGGCCTGCGGGTCGAGGTGTTGTGTACGGGCCGCGACCCGAAGCGTACGGATTACGGCGTTGGGGACTGGATCATCGGCGGCATCCGTGTGCGTCGCATGAACCTGCCCAGCGTCGGCCCGCGCTCATTGGACGCGTTCGATATCGATGCCCGCGCCGATGCGCGCGTGCGGGAGTGGCTCCTACACACCCAGCCGGATCTGGTGCACGTCCATCATCTCTCGGGATTCGGATCAGGCGCGCTGGCTGAAATCGAGCGTTGCGGGTTGGAGTCCATCGTAAGCCTGCACGACTATTGGACCCTCTGCCCTCGAGGGCAGATGTTCTCCGCAGATGCAGAGGCCTGCGCGCGTGTGGAGCCCGCGATCTGCTCCGAGTGCATCGGGCTTACCTGGCCGGACGTGGAATCGACGCCCGAGCTGGTCCTCCAGCGGATCGATCGTACGCGCCGTGCGCTGGGGCGTGCAGGGCTTCTGATCGTTCCCTCGCTTGCGGCTGGCGAGGTCCTGCGTGGAGCGGGCTTCGGGGGCTTGGAGTTCACCTGCGTCCCCAACGGAATTGACGGAGTGGGGCTGGCGAAGAGTGTCTCTCATCATCGTGCCGGTCGTACGGCCGGAAAACGGCTGGGTGTTATCGGTGCTGTTCAGCCCAGCAAGGGCGTATTGGAATTGGCACGGGCCCTGCTGGATGTTGACGATGAAGAGCTCGTGTTGGATGTGCATGGGTCTCTCGATGACTATCACGGCAGCACCGCCTATGCGGACGCTCTCTTGGATCTGGCAGCCAAGAATGGACGCATTCGTTTGCACGGCCCATTCCGTACCGCAGATCTGTCTCGCGTCTTGGCCAGCATCGACGCGCTCGCTGCCCCATCCCGTTGGGAAGAGGTGTTCGGGTTGAGCGCGCGAGAGGCGCGGGCTGTGGGGCTGCCCGTGCTGGCCGCTCGGCGCGCTGGGTTGGCCGAATGGGAGGATGTTGGGGGGGTTACCTACGTTGCCGGGACGAGCCAAGAGGAGTGGGTGCAAGCCTTGTCGAGCCTTGACTTCCAGCCGACTGTTCCCGAGAACCTGACCTCGGTAGAGACCATGGTCGACCAGCTGCGCGCCATGTACGAGGCCGTATGGCTGAAGAGCGTCCCGCGCCTCGCCTAGGTCCGAGCGAGTAGAGCCTCGCCCGCCTCGCTTGCAAGTGCCACGCGCGTGGCCCGCGCCCCTTCATCGATCAGATCACCTGTGCGGTGCAAGTCGAACATCCCCACCCGGGCGAGATTCGGTTCGATGAACAGGTCAGGTGGATCGATTGCCATCTGACTCTGGGCCAGATGGTTGCAACCGATGGCGATGCTCTCACTCAATGTGCCGATCAAACCTGGACGCCGCTCGGGGCTTGGCTGCAGCAGTGAGCGCCTCAGCCGATCCAAGTGTCGACCAAGCTCCACCCGTGCGTCCTGGGCTTTCGCCGCTAGCGTGGATCCAGATGGGCGTGAGTCCGAACCGGAATCTCCCTCATCCACAGCGTCATCCGTCGGGTCAGGTAGGGGGGGGCCTCCGGTCTTATTGAGATTCACAGCCACGATGGGGTGCGGGCCCAACGTTCGTGCAGCAGGGACCGGGACCGGGCTGACCAAGCCGCCATCCACCAACCAGAGACCGTTCTGCCGCACGGGTCTGAAGATACCGGGGATGGACGAGCTCGCGCGAACCGCCTCGACCAGGTCTCCGGATTGCAGCCGTACCTCGGTGCCATCGGCCAGATCAACGGCGACCGCCACGAACGGCATGTCGAGTGCCTCAATGCGCAAGTCACCGCACATCTCACGCATGAGACGTTCCAATCGCGCTCCACCAAACAGACCGGAAGAAGGCAGGCCAGGATCCAGCAAGGTCAGAACCTCCCGTCGGGTCATCGCGCGCATGCGTTTCTCGTAGCTGTCGAGAACTCCTGCGCAGTGCACCCCTCCAACTGCCGACCCGATACTGGTTCCAGCAACTCCCGCCACGCTCAGGCCAGCTTCTTGCAACACTCGGATGACGCCGATGTGCGCCATCCCGCGGGCTCCACCGCACCCCAAGGCAAGAATTACCGGACTCGTCGGGGGAGTGGCGGGGTGCATGGGGAGCATTCTAGTCCCCTGGTGCGATGCCTGGGGGGGGGCTGGGGGCCCCCCCAGGGGGGGGTATTGCAACATTGTTGAAATTCTGAGGAGCGGACACCATGATCCTGTTCTCCAGATGGCGCCAAGAAAAGGTCATATTTGGGGATCTACAACTAGTTTGCTTTCATCGTAGACTCGCCTCCGCGAGTCTGAGGGGGCCAGGGCAACCGTGAGGCGGTCCTGTTTCGTTCCTTTGAAGCAGTGGGGCATCCCGGCCCCTCATGGAAACACAGATGCAAAGAAACACCGCAACGCATGTGGCGACTCCTCCCGAGTTGCCGGGTGCAAACAGTCTCCGCAAACCGAGAGGGGCTGGATCTCAACTCGTTGGCGAGCGCGCCAACGAACGTGACCATGTCCCTGACAGGTCTCTCCGCAGAATTCCACCGCTAGACATGGCTTGCCAACCGGGCGACCTGTTGCGGGACGAAATGAACGAGGCTACCGCCGTCGTTCTGTGGGCTACTGCAGCCCTCTCCGTTGTGCTCCTCATTCTCACCAAGGTGTGGGGCTGAATTCTCGACTCCAAGAGTTGCGAGCTACTCTCTCACATCGTCATCACCGCACTTGGGGGACTTCAACTTTGAATAAAAACGCTCTAATTCAGTTCGTAGCCACTGAACTGCCCACCTCCAAGCTCAAGGCCGGCTTGCTTGTAGACACCGTCCTGTCGGGGATTCGCGAAGGCCTGAAGGCCGACGAGTCCGTGACCTTGACCGGCTTTGGCACCTTTGAGGTGCGCTGCACCAAGGCGCGGCAGGGGCGCGACCCCAATACGGGGGACCCTATTCAGATCTCCGCAGGCCGTCGCGTTGCCTTCAAGGTCGGACGTGGCCTCCGAAGCGAGATAGACAAGGACTAGGTTTCATCCTGTCTCATTCTGGGCCTGCGGTTCAGGCCCGGCTGGGGGGGGGCCTACTTGTCCCAATCGCGGCGCTTGTTCTTGTTCCACCAGCGCTGCCAGGCTTCCGGGCTGTTGGCGGAAGCGCGGGAGAGCTTCCGCATGGAGCCCGTGGCGGGCCCGTTGAGCGCACTCCAGATCTTCTGGGCGGTCGAGCTCTGTCCGAGGGAGTTGGCCTTGGCTTGCATCAACGCCTTCAGCAAGTCCTCGAACAGTTCCTTGCGAACCTTCGAGGGTTCGTGAGTGAACATTCCGAGTCCCGTGGCTGCGGCGCCCTTGAAGGTGGGGCGAACGTCCTTGAGTAGGTCCTGCAGCTCCTTGCGCGCTTTCTTGGATTTGGTTCGGCCCAAGGACAGGATCAATTCACGCTGCAGGGCCAGGTCGTTCTTGTGCCGTGAGCTGTCAACCCACTTCAAGAGCGGGTCGGTCGCTTCGGTTCCCATGCCACCCAGGCCGCGTGCCGCGAGGATGAACATGGCCGTCTTCTGGGATCCATCCTTCTCTGCCCTGCGCTTGGCCAAGAAAACGCGTCCAAGCCCGCGGATGATGGCCTTCTTGTCCTTGGGGCCCGAGAGCTTGAACTCCTTCCCAAGTTGATCGATGCGCTTGATCGCCGCGCTGTCCCCCGGATCATCCCTGCCACTCTTGCGTACATAGTCGGCCAACTCGTCGAGTAAGGCCTCCACGGCCTCCCGGTTGTCCGGGGGGTCGTCCTGTCGGGCGAGTGCGCACACTGGCGAGGCATAGCACGCCACCATGAGGATCAGCAGAACGGCTCGTCGGGTTGAGGTGAACATGGCGGGGTCGCGGGGGTTCATTCTAGGGCGGGACAGGTTTTTCCGTAGGGTTTTGTAGGCAACGCCCCCAGGCTGCTGCAAGGCGGGCGGCCAGATCAGGCCAATGATGCTGTGCACATATCCTCTCGCGGCCCTCAAGAGCCGTGGCGCGGGCCGTAGCCGGAGCCTGGATGAGTCCCACCAAGGCGTCGGGCCACCCGTTCGAATCTGAGACCACGATCAGATGTTCGCCCGGCACCAGATCGAGGCCTTCCGCGGCGCAGGGACTGGCGAGTACCGGACAGCCTGCGGCCAGAGCCTCACAGATCTTGATCCGCGACCCTCCGCCGACTTCCAGAGGTGCGACGAGCGCCTCGGCAGCTCCCAGGAAGGGCCGGACATCCGGGACGTTCTGTTCCAATTCGATCCCGTCTCCAAGCAGGTTCAGAATGCGAGAATCGGGCCGCGCACCCACAATCTGCAGGTGCAGGCGGGGGTCCCGGGCGCGCGCCGCGTGGAGCTGAGGCACGAAGCCCTCCAAGGCACGGATGTTGGGTTCATAGTCCAGGCTTCCAAGGAAGAGCAGCCTGCCCGCGACCGGCTGGCGTCCGTCGGGTTGGAACTTGTGGGTGTCGGCGCCGCAGGGAACGACGTGGGGTCGGATGTGCTCGTGACGCTCGGCCAGCCGCTGTGCATCCTCGTGGCCACAGACAATGTGGTGTTGTGTGCGCGCGCAAGCTGCCTGCTCCAGTTGCCGCCAGCGCGAGCAGATCGATCCCTTCTGGCCGAGTGCCTCGGCATGGTCTACATCGAGCTTGTGGTGGTGAACCACCAGGGGCAGGGGAAGCTCTGGAGGTAGGTAGGGCAGAAGCAACAGCTCGTCCAGATGTACGAGGTCCCAGTCTTCCCATCGAGCGTCATCGTTGAGGAAGCGGCGCAGGGAATCCGAGTGGAACCACCGCACGGGGGGTGGCGAGTTGAGGCGCAGGGTCAATGGCGCCGCGCTGCGTGTGTGCTCCTGGAAGGCATGGACCAGGGATTCCGGCTCGAAGCGGGGTTCTTGCTGCGGCTCGGGGTCCAGCACGCAGTGCAGGTGCACCTGTGGGCGGGGGTCGGTCTGAGTCAGGCCCCGCAAGAGCTCATAGGTCCGAATGCGCCCGCCTGAGTGCAGAGGCCAAGGAACCACCGGCGATAGAAACAGGACTCTCACGGCCCGGCCTCGGGGCCGGCACCGAAGCGGATCAGGGTCCACCCGGACTCGCCGCCCTTGAGTAGGGCGCCGTGGATGGGATCCAGGCTCAGGGCGTGGCTCTGGCCGTAGGGTAATCCCAGGGCACAGGCCAGAATCGAACGCACCACGTTCCTGTGGGCTGCGATGACGAGGCGTGACACGCCCGAGGTCGCCTCTTCAAAGGCCGCCCAGGTCCGGGTGCACAGGTCGGCCTCGCTCTCGCCCCCGTGGCCGCGCCAGTGGGCGGGGTCATTCCAGTACTCTTCCGCCTGCTCTTCCCAGCGTGCCAGATACTCGGACCGTCCAAGGCCCTGCCACTCCCCACGGTCTACCTCGCCCAGGCGGGGATCGATGCGCAACTCCCCCCCGCTGCGGGTGGCGATAGCCTCACCCAGACTCTGTGCGCGCTGCAGAGGCGAGGTCACGATCCGCTGGATCTCGGCTGCGGCCAAGGCCTCAGCCGCCGCCAGGGTCTGCTCCTCTCCGCGGGGGGAGAGAGGCACGTCGCGCGAACCGTAAGCATGCTCGGCGAAGGCCTCGTCCACCTCGCCGTGCCGCACCAGCCAGACTCGCACCCTGCTCTTCGGTCCAGGGGCCGGCTCACGCGGGGGATCTCCCGGAGAGCCTGGGCGTACTTCGGGGCGCGCGGGGGGATGCAGGTGCATTGGAGGGAAGCCTAGCAGCGCAGCCCGGGAAACTCCCATTTCAAGTGCCTCCAGCGGCCCTGTCTCCTACACTATGTAACCCTTACGGAAGGTGCGGAATATATCCACTGCCCCACCGATTCCGACCCCTGCATCACCTGCTTGGGTCCCACCCCGTTCCCAAGCGCGACCCCTCATGCCCACCGTGACCTTCTCCCACACCGGCGCCACCCTCGAGGTCGAGCCTGGTGGTTCATTTCTCACCGCCTGCGAGGACTCGGACGCACCGGCCGACTTCGGCTGTCAGTCCGGCGCCTGCGGCGTCTGCACCCTGGTCGTGGAGCAAGGGGCGGGCAACCTGATCCCCGGGACCGAGGAGGAGTTGGAGGTGGCGAGCCAATTCAGCTCAGAAGCCACGGCGCGCCTCGGCTGCCAGGTCGTCGTGAACGGCGACATCACGGTTCGGCCGGCCTAGGAGAGGCCCGGACCCTACTCGCCAGTATCCGGTACCGCCTCCAGGTGGGGATCAGGTGGCAGGACCAGAGTGCTTGTGTCTGCCTTGGCTTGCGCCTGCGGCAAGTTGCCTTGCACAAGTGTGAGGACACGTGCGGCCGTTGCCCGATAGCCGGTCAACTTGCCGCCGTAGACGGTCACAAAACTGGGCCGTTGTTTATCGTCGCTGGACAAGATGACCTCTCGCGAGCGATGAAAAGCACGTCCATCTCCCTTGGGTAGCACGCGCAATCCCGCCCAAGCATCCAGGACCTGCCGCGAATGGTCGGGGAAGTAGTGATCCAGGACGCCCAAGAGATAGTTCACTTCTTCCGGCTCGGGGGCCACCTTCCCTGGATCTCCTGAGAAGGGCGTCTCGGTCGTTCCCACAAGGGTGTGATCCTGCCAAGGCATGACGAAGACCGCACGTTGATCGGTGGGTGCTTCGGTGTAGTAGATGCCCTGCTTCATCGTGCCCTCTATCTCGATGTGCGTTCCACCCACCAACTCCACCTCACGCCGAGGAGGGGCTGGCGCGAATCCATTCAGTACCGGGTTTGCCCAGGGGCCTGCTGCGTTGATCACAAGGCGCGTGTCCACCTCCAACACCTCATCGTTCAACTTCAAGCGCACCACCCAACGGTCGGAGTGGCGTTCACCACCCAACACCTCCGCGCCCAGTGCCACCCTGGCACCCAGGTCCGCGGCCGAGGCCGTCACCGCCCGGCACAGGGCCGCATCGTCGGTCTGGCCGTCCTGGTAGCGGTAGACGCCCTTCAATCCCTCTGTCCGCAGCCCATCGAGTGAATCCCATTCGGGGCGGGGAATGGACTGATAGCGGGAGTCCTCCCCCAGGCCTCCGAGCAAAGCATAGAGGCTGAGTCCCGCGCGGATCTGCAGGCGACTGCGGGACGTCCTGCTGTAGATGGGGATGTAGAAGGGGACGAGGCGAACCAGGTGGGGGGCGATCTTCAGCAGGGTGCGTCGTTCTGCCAGGGACTCTGCGACCAGGGAGAGTTGCAGGCTCTCCAGGTATCGCAGGCCCCCGTGGATGAGCTTGCTGGATCGACTCGACGTGCCGGCAGCGATCGTGTCGCGTTCGACCAGCAGTACATCGTGGCCCGCGGCGGCCAGGGCCTGGGCAATGCCCGCCCCCTGGATTCCAGCGCCAATCACCAGAGCCGTTGTGGTGTCGAGGGGCATGGCCCTTGAGCATCCGATGCAGCCGGGTGAGAAGCAAGGGCGAGTTGCGGGCAGACCACTCGACGGGCGTCGACAGATGGGGTACACCGAGGGCCCCCTTCAAGGATCGCCCCATGAGCTTGCCCACCCAACCCGACGAGTTGCTGTTGCTTCACAATCCCCGTTGTTCCAAGAGCCGCCAGGTGAAGGCTCTGCTGCAGGAGCGGGGTGTGGATTTCGTGGAACGTCGCTATCTCGAGGATGCGCTCGATAGTGAAGAGCTGACAGACCTCGGGGGCCGCCTGGGTCAACCGACTTCCGAATGGGTACGGAGTAGGGAATCGGCATTCGCCGAGAACGGTCTCTCTATGCAGAGCGATGAGGCGGACCTCATTGTCGCTGTGGCTGCCAATCCGATCTTGATGGAGCGCCCGATCCTCATTCGCGGCCAGGAGGCGCGCGTGGGACGCCCCCCCGAGAGCGTCCTCACCCTGCTCTGAACCAGACGGTGGATACCCCTGTAGCACTCGACGTCCAGGGGTCCCAGCTCTTCGATCTCTAGGAGGCGAGTAGGAAGCCCCTTTCTGGGGGCAGGGGGGCCCGTTGGGGCAGGGTAGTGGCTACCATCTGCGGACCCTTCTTGGCGCCAGAGCCAGCCTGGATCTTCAAGCACCCGTGACCTCTCCTCCTGACCGTTTCAGCTTCACCCGCGGGCAGGTCCTGCTCTTGCTTGTGGGGTGTTTCTTCAGCCTGTCCGTGGTGGCCTACAGCGACTACCCGCGCGAGGACGTGCGGCCGATGACCCCGGAGGCGCGGCGCGGGCTTGACGTCTGGAGGGACAACAACTGTCAGGCCTGTCACCAGATCCACGGTTTCGGCGGCTTCCATGGACCCGACCTGACCAATCGCTTGACGGATAACGTGCTGGACGCGGAGTTGATTCAGGTGATCCTGACAGGGCGGGGTCGTATGCCTGCCTTTGAATTGCCGGACGAGGATCTGGACGCCTTGATGGCTTGGTTGCGTTGGATCAATGATTCGGGGCGGGCGCAGCCCGAGCCTTTGCAAGCGCTGAACGGCCCGATCGCGTCCATGCACTTCAAGGAGCTGATCACGCTGGCGGATGAACGCGAGCTCGTGACGATCACGGGCTCTGCCCAAGAGGGGCTGGACCTTTGGACAACGATGCAGTGCGGCACCTGCCATCGGGCTTTCCAGACCGGCTTGTTGCGCGAACCGGATCTGACTGCGGCAGCCACCGACCGTTCCTTCGAGAACCTGAGCCGGATTCTGGCGGAGGGGAGCGGGAGAATGCCGGCGACAGCCCTCGATGACAGCCAGGTGCGTACCCTGGTGGCCTTTTTGCAATGGTTGGCGGACCGTCGTTCGCACTTGTTCGAACTCAATCTGGAGATGACCCAGCACGAACCCTTCCGCTGGTCGGACCTGCCCTGGTTTGAGTACAGATGAGTATGTCCAGCCCCCGCCCCGCAGATACCTGGAACTCTGGCACCTCTCTGGAGGGCCTCCGTCCTCTCGTCGGGCTTGCGCTCCTGGCCCTGGGGGCTTGCAGCCTGACCTTCCTCATCGGTCTGCCGGTTGCGTTGACGTACACCGACCAGTTCACGGTTCTCCGGGAGTGGGGGATCACACTGCAGCACCTGCGCCCGATCCACGAGTCCTGCGCGTTCGCCTGGGTGTTCATCGGCGGTGTGGCCACGGTGCACCTGTGGCTGGTACAGGCGCACGGCCCACCGGACGCGGCCATGCGCAAGCGAACACTTGCCATGGTTACTCTCTGGACCGCGGCGGGTGTAGGGATCGTGATCAGCCTGCTCTGCGGGCACTTCACGGGGCGCGAGTACCTGGGTTACTCACCGGTATTCTCTGTCTTGATCGCCTCGGGCTGGCTGCTCTTTGCGTGGAACTTCTATGCGCGCGTGGGCTGGTCCCTGAAGGGTCGGCCGGTGTACGTGATCATGTGGTGGGTCGCGATTCCCCTCTTCCTCTTCACCTACGCCGAAGCCCACGCCTACCTACTTGAGTACGTGTCTCTTCGACCCCTGCGCGATCTGGCGATTCAGTGGAAGTCCGCGGGGGCTCAGGTCGGGTCCTTCAACCTCCTGGCCTTCGGGTCCTTGATGTTTGTGGGCAGTGCTCTTCAGGGAAGCGAGAGCTATGCCCACTCGCGTACCGCCTTCGCCTTCTTCACGGTGGGCCTCCTGAACACGTTCTGCAACTACGGTCACCACACCTACCACTTGCCTCAGTCGGTTTGGATCCACTGGGTCAGCTTCATAGTGAGCATGCTGGAGCTGCTGATCTTGGCCAAGGTCTTCTTGGACTTGGGCAAGCTGCTCAAGGAGCGTACGGGGTCCACTTCCCATCCGGTCATCGAGGGATTCATGCGGTCGGCCACATTGTGGACCTTCTTGATGCTGTCCCTCTCCATCGTGATTGCGGTGCCCCCCTTGAACGTCATGTTGCACGGCACCCATGCGATCTCGGCCCACGTCATGGGAAGCATGGTGGGTATTGACTCCATGATCCTCTGGGCTGCCATGGGCTACCTGGTCAGCCAAGTCGTGGGCGCGGATCATGTCAGCTTGCAGAAGCCCTCCATCCGCAAGGCCGTGCGCCTGACCAACGTGTTCCTGTTCGCCTTCATCCTCGTGTATCTCCTGCGTGGGGCGAGTGCCGGTTGGTCGCGCTACGCGGGAGCCGCTGCCTCGGATTACTCAGAGTGGGTGGCCCTGTTCCCGACGCTCATGATGGTCTTTGGAGCGGGGTTGATGGTCTCGGTCTTGTGGGTGCTCCTCCACTGGATCTGCGCCCTGCTCGCCTCCAGGAACCCGGCCTGAGCGCGAGGGTCGATCGGCTCAGGGCCGATACTGCTCCAGTGCAGCCAGAAGGTGTGGGAGAGCGCGGTCACGGGTAGCCCTGTTGGCGAACGCCGCGAAGCTCAAGGGTGTCTCCACGTCCCAGGGAAAGTCCAGCTCCGTCCCCGCGAGGCTTGTGATCGATGCTCCCGCCTCCTCGACGCACAGAATGGCTCCCGCCACGTCATAGGGCTTGGTTGTCTGTGAGTGAAGCCCCAGACGGTCGGCGATGAACTGGCGCGGGTCCACGATCATGCGGTAGGTACCCAGGGCCGTCAGCGCCATCTGCCCTGCGTTGCAGATGTACTGGTCGTCGTAGCAGTGGGCGAGCTCGGCACCCTCTTCTTCTTCGATGCGGGCAAAGAACGCGAATGCCAGACGCGCCACCTCTTCGCGCAGGTCGGGGTGGAATGCGAAGAAGGGCAGGTAACCATGATCCAGCCGGTTGTCCTCATCCGCATGCAGAGGATGAGAGCGCAGAATCTCGCCGCTGGACACGTCCATCTCCGCCAGCTCCGTTCCCATCCCGCGCCGTGCACTGAGCCTGCGGGCGACTCGAGCTCGCGAGTCCGGAAGCTCCTGTATGCAGGCCGCCAGGGCATCCCTTTGATGCGGCATGTCCTCTCCGGGGCCGGCCAGGGCGATCACGGCCCAGGCGGCGCGATGATCCAACATCAGATGCCTCGTGCCATCCACGGGGTCCACGCAGATTCGTGGCCCACCGTGATCAAACCCGGGTAGATCCCGCGTGCCGCCCGCTCCATCCGGTCCCTGGTGCCGCCAGCCGGCATCCTCGGTCAACACGGAGAGAGGCTCGAGGCGGGCCCGTTGTTCGAACCAGTCACCCAGCTCGGCTTCCGCGGCCGCGTCGATTCCAAAGGTCGTGTCTCCGGCTCCCTCGGACACCGGGCGGCTCACGGATCCGAGATCGGAGTCATCAATGGCATCGGACATGATCCGGCGTGCACAGCGGCGTAGGCGCTCGGCCAAGTCCTCCAGGTGCGGCAGCCAGCTGTCGGCCCACTCTTCGTTAATTCTGGGGGTCGACCCGGTGATGGGTTCGGAAGGAGGAATCATGTCCCCGGAGCATACAAAGCGCCCGATCCGAACACCTCTGAGCTTGTGACTTGTGGGTAGGGTCCTACACTTGCCCCGCCCATCGAAACCCATCCCCTAATCAGCCCCATGAGCGATTCAGTCCACGAAGTCATCATCATCGGCTCCGGCCCTGCCGGCTACACCGCAGCCATTTACACGGCCCGCGCCAACCTCAAGCCGACCCTGTTCCAGGGCATGCAGCCTGGCGGCCAGCTGACGATTACGACGGACGTGGAGAACTTCCCCGGTTATCCCGACGGGGTAATGGGTCCGGCCATGATGGAAGACCTGCAGAAGCAGGCCGAGCGCTTTGGCACGGACATGCAGTTCGAGCACATCACCGAGGTGGACTTCAGCCAGCGTCCATTTCGCTTGAAGTCCGAGTTCAATGAGTACCAGGCCAAGAGCGTGATCATCGCCACGGGGGCCTCTGCGCGACTGCTTGGCTTGGACAGCGAGAAGACCCTGATGGGCAATGGGGTCTCTGCTTGCGCCACCTGTGATGGAGCCTTCTTTCCTGACAAGCACGTACTGATTGTGGGTGGTGGAGATTCGGCCATGGAAGAGGCCATGTATCTGACCCGGTTTGCCAGCAAGGTCACCGTGGTTCACCGTCGCGAGGGCTTCAGCTCTTCGCGCATCATGCTTGAGCGCGCTCAGCGTAACGAGAAGATCGAGTGGCTCCTCTTCAGGACGGTCAAGGACATTCTCGCTGGAGAAGATGGCAAGGTCGATCGCGTGATCCTGACGGACCCGCGCGATGGCTCGGAGTCGGAGGTGGCCTGCGACGGCATATTCATCGCCATTGGTCACGATCCCAACACGGACCTGTTCAAGGGCCACATCGACTTGGACGAGTCTGGCTACATCCAGGTGCACGACGGGAGCCGTACCTCGGTCGACGGTGTGTTTGCCTGTGGGGATGCGATGGACAAGCGCTACCGGCAGGCCATCACTGCAGCGGGTACGGGGTGCATGGCGGCTATCGATGCCGAGCGATGGCTGGAAGAACAAGAGAATTAGAGCCTGCTCGTCCGCCCCTTGATGGGGGTGGGGTGGAGACTAGACTGGCCCTGCCATGCGCGTCGCCCTAGTTGCCAACGGACTCCCCCCACATGCAAGGACAGGCGTGGAGACCCACGCTGCCAATCTGGCTGGTGCTTTGGTTCGGGCGGGCGTCGAGGTCGAAGTCTTCGCACCATGTCCCCTTGACGGACTTGCGCCCTATGCCCAAAGGCGAGAAGGTCGCGGCAGCGCAGAAGAACCCTGGTCCGTGACCTGGATCCACCTGCCGCTACCGGGCGGTTCCAATCAGGCGCATGAGGAGGCCGTGCGCCGTGCCTTTGGCACGTTCCTCGATGCGGAGCGCCCGGACGTCGTGCACTTTGAACACCTCCTGGGCTTGGGCCTGGGAGCCCTGCGGGCTGTGAATGAACGCAACCTGCCGAGCCTGTATCAGGCCCATGACTTTCACCTGGTCAGTGATTGTCCCACCCTCTGCGCGCCAGACCTCACCGACCTGGACCCGAATGACGTTGAAGGCCTGGCCCGTGCCAGATTGGGGCGTGAGTTTCTGGATGGCTTCTCAGAGCTGGGGGACCATCACGGCTGGGTATTGGAGGGCGACCTCGACACCGAATCGGCCGCGCGTCTGGCTGCGATTCTGCATGGTCCCAGTACGGAGGTCGAAGGACTTGAGGCGGCGCGTGGGGTGATCAACGACTGGCAGGCGACGGGTCGCATGATCGCTGCCGGGGTCGATCGGTGCTACGCCAGCTCGCCTCGCATGCTGTCGCACCTTCAGGGCGGCCTGGGCCGTGCGCTTGAGTATCGACCGGCAGGCATAGACGTTCGGGCTCTGGCAGCGGGTGCGTCGCGCACACCCGGTGACTCGCTTCGGCTCGGGTTCCTCGGTGGTATCGGCAAGCACAAGGGACTGCATCTGCTTCTCGACGCATTCGAGTCGCTCCCCACGGGGCAGGTGACCCTGCAGGTTCACGGTGGCGGCACGGACTGCGTGTACGTGGACCAGATGCGCGCACGTGCGCGGGATGTGGGGGCAGATTGGCGCGGAGCCTATCGTGCCCAGGACGTCGGGGAGATCCTGGAAGAGCTCGACGTTCTCGTCGTTCCCTCACTGTGGGTCGAGAATGCTCCCTTCGTGATCATGGAAGCCCAGGCGGCGGGATGCCCGGTGGTCGTATCGAGCAGTGAATTCACCAAGGAGCGTGTGCGCGATGGCGTTGACGGGCTGCTGTTCGAGCGCGGGATGAAGGACTCCCTCCTGGAGACCTTGCAGCGACTGCTCGACGAGCCCAACCTCATGGAGTCTCTGCGGGCGGGGATCGAGCCGCCGATGGACTTGAACAGCGAGGCCCGGGCGTGGATTGAGCTCTATGCCGAGTTGCAGGCCGAACGGCGGGCGAGCACCCCGGAGGCCATCCTGCCTGAGCACCTCGTGGAATTCTCCGGTCGATACCAGGAGCTTGATGGTCTGACCACCCGCGACCTCTTCGCCCAGGTCTCGCGCGGGTTGGAGTCCCTGGCCGAGAGCATGGGCCTGGACGAGACGCCCATGGAGTTCATGGCTCGCGCCGTGGGTCGCGGTGGCCGACTGCGTGATGAGACGAGCGAGGGGCGGCGAGCCCTCGAGTGGGTTGAGGGCGAGAATCGAGCTCACTCTGTTGCCCTGTCGGCGACTCGCGAGCGGGCGGCCTGGCGCGAGGAGCAGCTCGTTGATCTGGAGGGGAAGCTGGAGTGGTATGCCCAGCGGATCGAACAGGGGAAGCAGGAGGTTCAGGGGCTGCGGGAGGAGTACCAGGGCCTGGCGCAGGCCAAGGAAGAGGCTGATGGCGCACTGGGGGACGTTGCGAAGGAGAAGAACTGGCTCGAGGCTCAACTCGCCAACCGGGACGCCATCCAGGCGGAGCTTGAAGGTGGTCTCCACGATGCGCGTGCGACCCTGGAGAATTTCGAAGGGGAGCGCGATTGGCTGCGCAAGACCCTGTCCGCAGGGCGTCAAGAGCTGGAGTGGCTGAGCACGTCACTGTCCGAGGCCAGCGATCGATTGGCGGCCCTGGAAGCGCAAGAGCTCGAGTGGCAAGGAAAGGATGCCGAGTTGCGCGCCGCCCAGGAAGAGCGCGCGCAGGTGGGGCAACACGTTCAGAGTCTGGAGAAGGACCTGGGCGCTTTGCGCGACCATGAGAGCTGGCTGCGTGGGGAGGTGGGCGGGCTGCTCACAAATATCCTCCCGCAGGGTGAGGGCGGCTCGGGACAGCAGCCCGCACCCGCTGAGGTTGCGCGCAGCCTCACAGCGGGCACCAGGGAGTTGAGGCGCATCCTTGCTGAGCTGAGTTGGAGGCGCGAGGAGATGGCTGCCGCAGGGAGCAGCGCCCAGTCCCTTCGAGCGAGGATCATGGGTGGGGACCTCGCCCAACGAGCCCGGCAATGGCGCACCCCCCGGGTGGATGACGGCCAGGGGGAGCAAGCATGAGCGTGCCCATCAGCGCCGTTGTCCCCGCTCTGGCGGATATGGCCCTCCTGGAGGCCAACCTGCCCTCCCTGTTGAGGGAACTCGATGGCGTGGGGGGCGAGCTCGTCCTTGTGGACGACACGGGAACGGGGATCCTCGCCGGCTGGGCGAAAGAGACCTTCGCCGGCCTCTCCGCCGATCGCCTGCGGGTGGTCTCACGCTCCGACAACGGGGGCTTCGGCCGGGCCTTGCTCGACGGTGCGCGCATCGCCCGCGGGGAGCTGCTCCTGGCCATGAACCCCGACGTGCGCGTGCGAGAGGGTTTTCTGGCGCCTCTGATCCACGCCATTGAAGACCCGGAGGTCTTCGCCGTCTCTCCGCGGGTGCTCCTGAACGGGGATGAGGCGCAGCCCGAATCCCACAATGCCCTGCGCCTGGAGGATGGTCGTCTGCGGGCCGTTCCCCGGGAGCCCGGCTCATCCACAGATCCTGGGCCGATCCCCTTCGCCATCGGAGGCGCCTTCCTGGTGAGGCGCGCGGAGTTCTTGTCCGGGGGCGGCTTCGATCCTCTCTTTGCCCCCTTCTACTGGGAAGACGTCGACCTGTGCCTGTGTGCCTGGCGCAAAGGCCGCCGGGTGGAGGAGGTTCCGAGCTCGGTCGTGGAGCATCATCACCGTGGGACGATCGGAAGCGCGGTCCCCGAAGACCTCGTGCTGGCTGCGATCGAGAAGAATCGCCACCTCCTGCTCTGGAAGCACCTCGACGAAGGCGAGGCGGCGCGCGATCACCTGACCTCTCTCTGGCGTGATGCTCTCGACGCCTCCATGGCGGGGCGCAGGGAGGAGCTTGTCTGGCTGGCCCTTGCGCTGCAAGAACTACCCCACGCGACGGACAGCCGTGCCGCACTGGGTGCCCAACCCATCGGTCTGCAGGCAGCCTTGCGAATGAGCGAGCCGGGCTAGCTGAAGGCCGGTATTCGGCCTGGCGGACGGCATGCATTTCGAGCTAACCCTCCGCGCCCTGCCCCGAGTACCCTCTCTCCCATGGCCTGCCGCATGCTGAGTGCTTCGGTGCGTGTGGTGAACGCGCACACGCGCCTGCCCTTCCGGTTCGGAATGGGGACCCTGACGGCCCAACCCCATCTGTTGATCGAAGTTCACGCGCAGTTTGATGATGAGCGTGTGCGAGCGATGGCGGCCGAGGGACTTGTGCCCAAGTGGTTCACCAAACATGCGGAGACTTCCTACGACGAGGATCTCGCCGCCATGCTGGAGGTGATCCAGATGGCTTTGACCCTCGGAATGGAACTGGAGGAACAGGCGAACCCGTTCGAGTTTTGGCAAGAGCTCTACGCCCGACAGCGGGAGTGGGCGGCGGGAACGGAGCACCCACCCCTCTTGTGGAACCTCGGAGTCACACTCGTGGAGCGCGCCATGATCGACGGCGCCTGTCGCGCAGCAGGTGTGCCCTTCGGGTGGGCCCTGCGCAGCGGGGTGCTGGGCGTGCGGCCCGATGCCTTGCACGAGGAGCTGGGTGGTGTGCTCTGGGAGGCCCTGCTGCCCGAGGCACCCATGAGGGACGTGATTCTGCGCCACACGGTTGGCTTGGCGGATCCCCTGACCGAGGCGGGTGTGGGTCCTGGGGAGCGCGTGCTCGATGGGTTGCCCCAGACCTTGGAAGAGTGCATCGAGGTCTATGGGCTGACCCACTTCAAGCTGAAGCTCTCGGGCGACGGTCAGGCCGACCTCGAGCGTCTGCGGAGCATCAGCCGCATTCTCGAAGAGTCGGTGGGCGCGCCTGTGGTCACACTGGATGGCAACGAGCAGTATCCGGATCCGGGCACCTTTGCCAGCGCCTGGGAGGAGGTTCGCGCGGACCCGGACCTGGACTTCTTGCGAAGTCGGATTCTATTCGTCGAGCAGCCTCTCCCACGGGACCTGGCGCTGAGCGACTCCACGGCTCGCGACCTGCTCTCCTGGTCGGACCGCCCGCCCATGATCATCGATGAGTCGGATGGAGAGATTCACTCTGCGCGACAGGCTCTGGAAGCGGGCTATGTGGGCACGAGCCACAAGAACTGCAAGGGCGTCTTCAAGAGTGTTGCCAACGCCTGCCTGCTCGCGCACCGCCGGCGCAGTGCTCCCGAGACCCCCTCCATCCTGAGTAGCGAGGATCTCACAACCATCGGGCCCATAGCCCTGCTCCAGGACCTGGCCGTGGTGGCCAACCTGGGCATCACCCACAGCGAGCGCAACGGTCACCACTACTTCAGGGGTCTGTCCATGTTCCCGGCAGAGCTGCAGGAGGCCGCGGTGCGGGCGCATCCGGATCTCTACCACATGCACTCCGGGGGGTTTGCGACCCTGCGCGTCGAGGGCGGGCGCCTGCAGGTGGGGAGTGTCGTGGACGCCTGCTTCGGCTCGGCTGTGGCCTTCGACGCTGCATTTGCCGCCCCCCTGGATGAGTGGACTCCTGATAGTCTGACCCAACCCGACCCCGGAGATTCCCCATGACCATCATCCAACGCCCTCTCCTCGCCTCAGCCCTCCAAGCCGGTCTCTTCGTCTTCCTGGGCCTGGGCGGACGAACGGCATGGTCGGCTCCCGCGACCCAGGAGGCCTTCGCCCTGCACAGCTTCGAGCGCCATCACCTGTCGGACGTGTACTTCGCCGAAGGTGTCGCCGTGGGGGATATCGATGGAGACGGTGTGCAGGACGTGACCTCGGGACCGCTCTGGTTCAAGGGTCCCGGCTTCGAACTTGGCGGGGAGATTCGACCCGCGGTCCCCCAGGACCGCGCGCGCTATACGGACCACTTCTTCTCATGGGTGTATGACGTCAACGCGGATGGGCACGCCGACGTGCTGGCCGTTGGCTTCCCGGGCACTCCCGGTCACGTGTATGTGAACCCCGGCCCGGACCACCTGGACCAACACTGGAAGAAGCACGCGATCCTGAACAGCGTTGCCAACGAGTCCCCACAGTTCATCCAGCTGGTGGGTGATGGGACGCCGGAGCTGGTCTGCACCAACGGCGGAGCCTTTGGCTACGCGACGATCAACCCCAAGACCCCTCTGGAAGCCTGGACCTTTCACCCCATCTCGGACGTCGTGGCCCCCAAACAGTTTGGTCATGGCCTCGGCGTGGGGGACGTCGATGGCGACGGCAGGCAGGACGTCCTCAGCAAGAGTGGTTGGTACGCACAACCCGCCGACCTGACCGGAGATCCCAAGTGGGCCTTTCACCCGGTCAACTTCGCACAGCCCGGTGGGGCGGAGATCTACGCCTACGACGTGGACGGCGACGGGGATAGTGACGTGATCACGAGCCTCTCGGCCCACGAGTTCGGGTTGGCCTGGCACGAGCAAATCCAGGAGGACGGCGAGATTCGATTCACCAAGCACCTCATCATGGGTGCCAAGGCGGAGGAGAACCCCTACGGACTGCACTTCAGCGAGCTGCACTCGGTCGCCCTGGCGGACATGGATGGCGATGGTCTCAAGGACATCGTGACCGGCAAGACCTACTACTCACACCACGAGCAGAGCACGGACTGGGACGCCGGGGCGGTGGTCTACTGGTTCGGCTTGCAGCGCACTGCTGCGGGAGGCGTGAGCTGGGTGCCCCATCTGGCGGATGGCGACGCTGGCATCGGGCGTCAGATCGTCGTGAGCGACATCAACGCCGATGGCAAACCGGACATCGCGGTCGGGGGCATGAAGGGATGTAGCGTCCTGCTGCACGAAACCGTCGCCACCGACGCGGCGGGCTGGAGAGCAGCCCAGCCCAGACGGCGCAAGACGGACTGACGGTTTCCCGCGCCGGACGACAGGCCCCCCGGGGGAGATTTCATCACCTGCTGGGACGCGGATCGGGCAAGCTGTGGCCACCATGCGACTACTCACCTTCGCCACTGCGGTCTGCCTCTTCGTCGGTTCTCCCTGCCTGGCTCAGGATCCGCCCCTCCGCAGGCTGGAAGCTTGCCTCGTTCTCGCCGGCGAGAACCGCGGCGAATTGGAAGCGGCTCTAGCCCAGGCACCCAAGGAGCAGCGCGAGGATCTGGAGTTCCTGATCCAGCACATGCCGCCCTCGGACCTGTCCTCTCTCTCCGCTGAGTTCCTGCTGGAACACCTGACCTACGCCCACCGCGCCTGGAACTCCAGCCCCTGGAAGGAGCGCATCTCCCGGGACCTCTTCCGCAATGAGATCCTGCCCTACGCCTCGATCAATGAGAGGCGTGACGCCTGGCGCCGGGACTTCCACGAGCGCTTCTCGCCCCTGATCGCCGGGGCCAAGAGCCCCGCCGAGGCGGCGGCCATCCTCAACCAGAAGGTCTTCCCCCTGGTGGGCGTGCGCTACTCCACGAAGCGACGCAAGGCGGATCAGAGTCCCTACGAGTCCATGGAGACCGGCTTGGCTTCCTGTACAGGTCTGTCGGTCCTGTTGATCGACGCCTGTCGTTCGGTTGGTGTGCCTGCCCGGTTCGTGGGGACGCCCCTGTGGTCGGATGGCAGCGGCAACCACTCCTGGGTCGAGATCTGGGACGACGGCTGGCACTTCACCGGGGCGGCGGAGCCCACCGGCGACGAGCTGGATCGCGCCTGGTTCACGGGGCGTGCCTCCAAGGCGATTCCCGCCGACGAGCGTCACGGGATATTCGCCGTGAGCTTCAAGCACACCACCCAGCGCTTCCCCCTGGTCTGGCGTCCCGAGGCGGACTTCGTCCATGCGGTGGACGTGACAGGGCGCTACGTGGCGGGCGATCTACCCTGGCCCGACGGGACTGTCCGAGTGCGTTTCTGCGCCACCGACGCCGATTCACGACTGGCGGCCCAGCTCACCGTTCTCGACGCAGAGGGGACACGTGTCTTCGGGGGGCAGACCCGGGACGAGAACTTCGATGCCAACGATCACCTCACGGCGTTCCTGGTCCCCGGCCGCACCTACACGTCCCAGTGGGATCTTGCGGGAGCAACCCCGAAAATCACCTTCAAGGTCGAGCGCGATGAGCAGCTTGTGGAGTTCAAGCTCGCAGCGACTGGAGGCCAAGATGATGGCCTGACCCACAAGGAAGCCAAGGCAGCTGCGGCAGAACTGTGGGCGGCTCACGCTGAGCGTATCCGCACCGAGCGCTCTGCTGAGGTCGAAGCGCGGGTCCTTGAGGTCGACGGCCAGCGCATGCCCTTTTGGTACAAGGCCTTTGGGAAGGCTCCCTCAGGCGGTCACAGCCTGTGGATCTCCATGCACGGTGGGGGCGGCGCGCCGGCTGCGGTGAACGACCAGCAGTGGGAGAACCAAAAGGGCCTGTACAGGTTGGAGGAGGGGATCTACCTCGCTCCACGGGCTCCCACGAACACCTGGAACCTGTGGCACCAGGGCCACATTGACGCCCTCTTTGATCGACTGATCGAGGACCTGATCGTGCTCGAGGGTATCAATCCTGAACGCGTGTACCTGATGGGCTACTCCGCTGGCGGCGATGGCGTCTATCAGCTCGCGCCGCGCATGGCGGACCGCTGGGGGGCGGCGGCCATGATGGCCGGACATCCCAACGAGACCGTTCCCCACGGTCTGCGCAATCTGGCCTTCACCCTGCATATGGGTGGCAACGACGCATTCTACGACCGTAACAAGGTGGCCGGACGCTGGCGCGACCTCCTGGCGGACTTGCACGAAGAGGATCCCGACGGCTACGAGCACTGGGTGGAGATCCATGAGGGCAAGGGGCATTGGATGGACCGCGAAGACGCTGCGGCTCTGCCCTGGATGGCGGCCCGCTCTCGAAATCTGCGGCCCGAGAAGATCGTTTGGGTACAGGACGACGTGACCCACCAGCGTTTCTATTGGCTGGCCGTGGATGAACCTGTCGCACGCTCGGTCGTCCTGGTGAGCCGCAAGGGCCAGGAAATTGAGATCCTGGAGGCACAGGGTGTGCAGACCCTCGTCCTACGCCTGGACGATTCCATGCTGGATCTGGATAAACCCGTGCGGGTGTCCCAGGGGGGCGAGGTGCTATACGAGGGTCAACCCCAGCGCCTCCGAAAGGTGTTGGCCAAGACCTTGGCGGAGCGTGGCGACCCCAAGGGGATGTTCTGCTCGGAGCTGCGCGTTCAGCTTCTCGATCCTGACGAGGCCGGGGATCAACCCTGAGGGGATTCCCGACTACAATTCCGGCGGTCTGCTCCAACCGCCCCGACCCGCCCATGTCCCCCGACCTCTCCCCCTTCGATTCTCTGGACTTTGAGGCGGCTGCCGCGCGTCTTGATGGGGTTGTGGAGCGCACACCCCTGGTGCCCGTTCAGCTGCCGCCTGAATCCGCCGACGAGCGCCTGTGCCTGCGCGCCAAGCTGGAGAACCGTCAGGTGTGCGGGGCCTTCAAGGCCCGAGGGGCCTGGAACAACATCGCCCAGCTCACTCCCGAGGAGCGCGAACGCGGGGTCGTGACCTGCAGCTCCGGCAACCATGGCCGGGCCCTGGCGTGGGCGGCCCAGCGGGCGGGCGTCGAGGCCACCATCGTCATGCCACGCGACGCCTATCCGAACAAGATTGAAGCGTGCCGCGAACTGGGGGCACAGGTTGTGCTCAGCCGCGATCGGCTGGGCGCCGACGAGGACGCCGAAGAGCTGGCGGCCAAGGGGCTGGTGTTCATCCATCCGTACGATCGGGCCGGGACCGTGGCAGGTGCAGGCACCGTGGGCTTGGAGTTACTGCAGGACTGGCCGGAGGTCGAAGTGGTCGTCGTGCCCGTTGGCGGTGGCGGGCTGGTGGCGGGCGTGTCCCTGTGCTTGAAACGCGCCCTGGGAGAACAGGTACGCGTGGTGGGTGTGGAGCCCGCCGGTGCGCCCTCGATGCAGCGCGGGCTCGCCGCAGGAGAGGTCGTGTCCTTGCCGGAGATCCAGACCTGCATCCAAGGACTCTGCCCCACGAACTCGGGTGCCCTGAACATAGAGATCTGCAGCCAGACCCTGGACGACGTGTGGCTTGTGGAGGATGCGCCAGTACTGGAAGCCATGGACTGGTGGGTCGGGCATGGCGAAGTCGTGGAGCCTGCTGGCGCAGCGACCTTGGCTGCGGTGCGCGAGGGCTTGATCCCCGAAGATTGGCTGCGGAACCGAACGGCGGAGAATCCGCTACGCGCGGTGATCGTCGTCTCGGGCGGCAACCCGGCGCCCGAACAGCTCGAACAATCCCGGGCCCGCGCATGAGCATCTCCCGGGTCTCACTGCTCTGCCTTCTGCTTACCGCTTGCGGGGGTGGGCCATCGGAACCAGGCGATACAGGAGCTGGCGGACCCGTTGCAAGGGACGCGAGTACTCTGATCTGGGTCGTCGTCGAAGACCTGGGGAGCGCGTATCTGGCTCCCTATGGCTACGAAGGCGGCGAGACCCCTCACCTCGATGGCCTCGCCGAAGAAGGAGTGCTGTTCACGGATCACGTCACGGCCTGCACGGGGATCAATGGCTCATTGGCCAGCCTGTTGACCGGGCGGTATGCACAAGAGCACGGCGTCGGCTCCCTGACCCATCGCGGGCAGCACGCCCTGGCCGACAGCCAGACCAGCCTGGCACGCGTCCTGGATGAGGCTGGCTGGCAGACCCTGGCCACGGTCTCCAAGCCCCAACTGGCCGCAAGCATCGCAGGCCTCGATCAGGGCTTTGAACAATGGCTGGGCCCCGGGCTGCACGAGGGAGAGCCCCGGGGTGCGGGGCAGGTGGTCCTCGGCGCAGGGCCCGAGCTGCGCCAGGCCCTGGCCGCAGACGAGCCCCTGTTCGCCCTCGTCTATCTCTCCGACACGGCCAACCTGAAGGGCACGGCCGGTGCAGCCGCGGTGCCCTTCCTGGAGCCCTACCTGGGTCCCTTCAGGGCCACTCAACCCCTTGTGGCAGCCGCGCTTGACCGGGTTCGGGAGGACCCCGCCGGTGGGGCGGCTGACCTGGAAAAGGCACTGCGACGCGGTCGGGGAACGCCTGCGCATACCGCCCTGCAACAGGCCAAGTATGACGCGGCCGTGTCAGAGGTGGACGCGGCCTTGGGTGAGTTGCTGGGCTGGATCGAGGACGCGGGCCGACTGGATCGTGCGACCGTGGTCCTGACCGCTTCGCGTGGCCCGCGCCTGCAGCCTTCCGGACCCGGAGCCCCAGCCTTCTCTCCTGAACTTGTGCGTACCCCGCTCCTCATCCGCTTTCCCGGGGGTCGACCGCAGGCACGGATCTCTTCGTTGGTGCGCAGTATCGACCTCGCGCCGAGCCTTGCTGAATCCCTGGGCTTGGACTGGTCCGCGACGAGCGGGAGGAGTTGGCTGCCCCTGTTGGAGGGCAGCGCGGACCCCACAACGGCTCTGGCCTTTTGCGAGAGCGCCGGGTTCGATCGGCGTGCGGTGTTCGATGAGCAATTCAGCGTAGAGGAGAACCGGGTGGCCGGAACCGTTATCTACCGACGCTCGGGCACGCGGGTTCTGGACCAGGAGCTGGAGGGGGAGGATGCGGCGCGCGTGGCGGGGCTACGGCGCGCCTTGTCGCAGCACCGCCAACCCGCGCAAGTCGTGATGGAGAATGGTGGCGCGGACGTGGAGGTGCGCTGGGCGTTCACCGAGGGCTTTGCGGGTCCTGCGGCCGTGGATTCGGCGGAAGGCAGCCGGTCCGCCCGCGTCTCGGGGCTCTCGGGTAAGGCCCACCTGGGTACTGGGGACTTTCGCCTCACGGCTGAAGCGAGCCGTCGCGAACTTCCGCTGCGCCTGCAAGTCATGTGGGGTGAGGGTCCTGTGCCCGGCTTGATGGTCGGCACTCGGCCCCTGTCGGCCAGCCTGTTGCCACGTCTCCCCGAGAAGGGCTCGGCTCCCTGGCCCAGGGGGGAGGACGGAAGCTGGCTCGCCGCCGATGCGCTCCTTGAACAACAGGGAGGAACGTGGTGGAAACTGCATGTGGGTACAAAGCCGGAACAGGAGGGACAGGAGGTGACGGCCCTCGTCGCGCTCTACCCACCGCCGGCCCTGGACGAGGTGCTCAGCTTCAGCGCGGGCCAGGAGCTGGACGTGTCCCATCCGCCGGGACGAGAGGACATCGTGCTCATTCGCGGCCATGCACCGTGCGTGCTGCAGCTGGAGAAGAAGCCGAGCCAGGACTTCGGGCTGGCCGTGCAGATCGGGGGGCGCACCCTGGCAGTCGACCAGATACGTCTGCGCGACAAGTTCTTTGGGAGCTCTCATGGGATCGACCTGTACCTTCCCGATTGGGTGGCTGGAGAGACCGATGCCCTGCTGGACCCGGTCCAGGACCTACCACTACCGCGAAACACACTGCGCCTGACCCGACGCGGGCCCAACATCCCGGCTGCGGATCGGCGACCCTTGAGTGCAGAGCAACGCACGTTTGTGCGGCACCTCGGGGGTGCAGAATGAAACGTGTGATTCTGTGCCGCCCGGAAGGGCCGCGAAACGTGGGAACAATCCTGCGTGCGGCAGAGAACTTCGGACCTGCAGAGCTGTGGATCGTCTCCCCTGCGCGCCCGAGTCTCCTGGTGCACCCGGACTTCGAGCAGATGTCGCATGGTGCCGAGGTGGCCCGCGATGCCATCGTCGTTGTGGATGACCTGCGCGAAGCCCTGGCTGGCGTGCACCACTCCATCGGCTTCACAGGTCGTGTCCGGGGGCGGCGCAAGCGAGAGGATTGGCGCCGACTCGTCCCCGCCTGTCTTCCCATTGGATCCAGCGCCGACCAGCGCCTGGCCCTGGTCTTCGGCAACGAGGTCACGGGCCTTACCTCGGCCGAGACCGATCTATGCAATGAGCTGGCCCACATGAGGACGAGTGCCGAGCACACCTCCTTGAACCTGGGGATGTGTGTCGGCATTGCCCTGGCAGATCTTTTTACCGGGACCAAGGTGCACGTTCGCGAACCCGGCGGGTCCATGCTCGATGGGGAGGGGCGCGAGTTCCTGAAGGCGCGCCTGCGGGAGGTTTTTGCCGAGGGCGTGGTCCGTCCGGGAACCGCACAGCAGGACGTGGAGGAGATGATTGAGCGTGTGTTCTCCCGCGCGGCCCTGCTCAACAAGGACGCCCGTGCCTGGCACCTGATTCTCAAGACCCTCGGGTCAGACATGAGCCCCCGGGATCTGGACCTGACCCTGCACGAGAAGGGTGGCCGGCGACGCGAGGCCATGGCGCGGCGAGGCCGAGGGGGAGCGGCTGACGCAGAAGGGCCAGAGGGGACTTCGCCAGATCAGGAGAAGGAGTAGACTGACGCCGGAATGGTCCACCTCAATCGCATCTACACCCGTTCTGGAGATGATGGCAGCACCGGCCTGGGTGGGGGAGAACGTGTCCCCAAGCACCACTTGCGTGTGGAGGCCTACGGGACGGTCGAGGAGACCTCGAGCGCCATCGGGGTGGTGCTCGCTGACGCAGATGCCCATGCTTCAGCCGAGTGGTTGCGCGCCATCCAGAACGATCTCTTCGACGTGGGTTCCGATCTGTGCCGGCCGGGTAGTTCCGAAGAAGACGGTCGACTCGATGCCTCCTATACCGCCCGTCTTGAGGGCTGGATCGACGGGGTCAATGCCGGTCTCGAGCCTCTTGAGACCTTTGTCCTGCCCGGCGGGACCACCAGCGCCGCAAACCTACATCTGGCCCGCACCATCTGCCGGCGCGCCGAACGCTGTGTGACTGCACTTGTGGGAATGGAGGACGAGGGTGCGGTAAACCCAGAGGTCGTGCGCTACCTCAACCGACTCTCCGACCTCCTGTTCGTCATGGCGCGTGCCGCCAACTCCGGTGGTGCCGATGACGTACTCTGGCAACCTGGTTCCGGGAAGCCTAGCTGAGCCGTGTTGCGTCTGGATTGGAAGACACCTGCATCGTGGGCTGATGCTGTACTGAGCGACCCGCTCGCACTGCTGAGCGACCATGCCCACTGCGAGTTGAAGGCTGCCAGCGCGATCCAGTCACTGATCGTGACGTATCCTGATCGGCTGGCTTTGGTTCAGGAGTTGGGGCCCGTGGCGGTGGAGGAGATGCAACACTTCAACCAGGTCGTTGGTGTGCTCGTCGGTAGAGGGCACACCTTGCGGGCAGCACGGCCCAGCCCCTATGCGGAAGGTCTCGGGAAGGCGGCGCGACAGGGTCGCAAGGATCTCATGCTCGATCGACTGCTTGTGGCGGGTTTGATTGAAGAGCGAAGTTTTGAGCGCTTCGAGCTGTTGGCAGAGCACACCACGGATGGGGAGTTGGAGGATCTCTACCGGGGCTTGATGGTCTCCGAGGCTCGTCATCGCCGCCTCTTCGCTCAGGTGGCCGGGAATTACTATTCGCGTGCAGAGATTGAGACCAGAGAGCAGGAGCTCCGCGCGGCCGAGGCGCAGGTCATCCGTGTTCTGCCTTTCGATGTTCGCATGCACTCCGGTCCCGTGCCCGTGCCGGCCGACGGTGATCGGAGTTCACTGGTAGGGATAGAGGAGCCCGCTTGAGTCGTCCCACCCACGCTGGCGTTCATGCAGTGCTTGCCCTTGCTCTTCTGAGCGCGTGTATCAGTGCACCCCAAGCGGATCCCGCACAGATCGTGCGCGGGCCTCTGGCCACCCGCGTGCAGCATCCTCTCTCCCTGACGTTGCTCTCCATGCGCCCTCGCCGGGCTGTGATCCAAGAGGAGGGATCGTTGGGGACGTCACTCGATCTCGCCTACAGCTCCATCCACGAAGTCATGACACTGGGGCCTCAGAGTGTGCACTTCGATGGAGAGACAGCACGCTCGAGTGTTCGCCTGAGGCGTGGAATCGGGAACGGCTGGGACGTGGAGAGCGAGGCTTCGGTCCTCTTTGGAAGTAGCGGTTTTTTGGACGCCTTCATCGAGGGCTTTCACGAGTTCTTCGGGTTTCCAGACGCCGGCCGGCCACTGCTGGAGCGCAATCAGTATCGGATGCGTCTGCGTTACCATGGCCAGCGCGTCTACGATCTGGTGGAAGATGAGTACGGCTTCGGGGATGTACCGGTCATCTTCACCAAACAGCTGCAGGCAGAGAGCGATCAGGGGCCCGGCGTGGCCTTGCGGTTCGGGTTGGAGTTCCCAACCGGTTCCGCGGAGCGCGGGTTCGGAAACGGCGAATTAGACTTCGGTCTGGGTACCCTCTTTGAGAGTAGTGCTGGGCGTTGGACGGTCACAGGGGCGTTGGACTTCATTGCCCCCGGTAGACCTGAGGCTTTTGAGCACGCCGGGCTCTCACTTGACTCCGTCTATTCGGTTCAGGCGGGCCTTGAGTTCCGTTGGTCCGATAGCCTGTCTCTGCTTACCCAGCTGGCTTATGTCTCGCCCTACACGCAGGACTATCCGATGGAGGAATTCAGCAGCGAGATGATTGACTTTGCCCTGGGATGCGCCTGGCAGCGGAAGTCGACGATCCTGCACTTCGCCATACTGGAAGATCTCGAGGCCAGGCAGGGCCCGGACTTCGGCATTCAGATGGGTGCGAGCTGGGGGTTCTGAGGGAGCCCGCGGAGGTTACTCGTCCTTGTCTTTCCGGAGGGCATCGTTGAGCTCCTCTACGTTCTGCAGTAACTCGGCCAGAGGCGGGATGCCCATGGACCGACGCTCGACGTCGGATGTCAGGGGATCCACCGGGTAGAGTTTCCAGCGCTGATGGACCGGCTCGAATATGTACTGGGTCCCGTACCGCTGTGGACGGGCTTGGGCGACGAGCAACTTGTCAGCGGCCTCGGCTTGTACGGTGAACCCGCGCTCTTCCCCGAGTTCCGCAGCCATCAGGGCTAGCTCGCTGGCTAGATCAAGATCCTTGGGGGCGTCTGAAGTCACCAGGGCGGCTGAGGCCCAGAGGAAATCGTCGGCGCTGACCAGGGTTCCGTTCGCATGCCACTCATGCACGAGCTGATAGCGTTCGGTCTGCCGGGCGAGGGCTTCGCGGTTCATGCCGCCGCCCGAGCGGAAGTCGTCCAGGACTTCGGCGTGCAGTTCCTGAGGCGTTTCAGGCGGAATCTGGCAGCCAGAACACACGAGCGTCAGTAGGCAGACCGAAGCGGCTACGACTTGAATGGGGAGATGAGCGCGCATGGTGGGAGAGTGTGGGGTGAAGAGGTCTCAGCCATGTTGGGCTCCGGTCAACGGGCGTCAACCCCGGAGGGACCAAACCAGGTTGCTTGGCGCTCAGGCCGTCAGTCAGCTTCTTCCCGAATGGTGATCTGTACCAGTAGCGAGCCGTGATCGCGGGCCCATTGAACGTCGGACACACTCGCCACACGCCGCCCCTCGGTCTGGAGCCAGCTCTCCACCGCAGGTCCCAGGACCGAGACTCCATCGTGTGTATGCCCACCCCGGCCTGTGATGATTCTCACCTTGCAACTCATGCGTCCTGCACGGATCTGCAGCAGGCGTTGGTGGGTTTCACGAACCGCCTGATCCCCGGTCATTCCGTGCAGGTCGATTTCGTACGAGGGTTGCTCGGGAGGGGCCACAGGCCAAGCCTAGTTCGCGACGGAGACCAATTCGATAGCGAAGTGGATCGCGGCCTCAGGGGGCACCCTGCCCGGGATGCCCTGTGCACCGAAGGCCTGGTCAGGGGGCAGGAGCATGGAGCGCTTCCCGCCAGGCCTCATGCCGGTGATGCCCTCGCGCAGGCCTGACACGGGTGGGGTGCTCAGTAGAAAGGTCATGGGCACTCCACGATCCAAGGTTGAGTCTACCGGTGTTCCATCCTGCAATTGGGCGACGTAGTGGATGGTTACCGTGTCTTCTTCGGTCACCGGTTCCCCGCTGCCGGTAGAGGTGTCTTCCCACTGGACGCCCCCGGCGGTGATACCGCTGTCGTATTGAATCTCAATGGGGTTCCCCTGCAGGAGGGCGCAGGAGCTCAAGCCGGCCAGCGCGATGCATGCACCCAGTAGCGCACGGAGGTGAATCACGGTGCGAGTAGCGTGGCAATGCATGCCACGTTCACGATGTCTTCGCTTCGGCAGCCACGGGAGAGGTCCATGAACGGACGAGCCAGCCCTTGGACCAAGGGGCCGAGAGCTGTGGCTCCCGCGAGTCTCTGGGTGAGCTTGTAGCCGATGTTCCCCGAATCAAGGTCGGGGAAGACGAGAACGTTGGCACGTCCGCCCAGGGGCGAGCGTGGGGCTTTCGACTCGGCAACCTCGGGCACGATCGCGGCGTCCACCTGCAGCTCTCCGTCAACGGTCAAGCTCGGGGCCCGCTTGCGTAGCATTTCGGTGGCCTCTCGCATCTTGTCCACCCGCGCGTGAGAGGCCGAGCCATGGGTCGAGAACGACAGCAGGGCAACGCGCGCCGCCTGCCCTGCGAGTCGCCTATGGCTCTCGGCAGAGGCCAGGGCGATGTCCACGAGTTGAGAGGCATCGGGGTCAGGTACGACACCACAGTCCGCAAAGGTGTAGACGTCCTCACCCAGCAACATCAAGAAGCACGAACTCAAGGTGGCGATGCCTTCCTCAAGCCCGATGACCTGCAGGCCCGCTCGAAGGATGTCGGCCGTGGGTGCGTCACTACCCGCCACGCCACCGTGGCAGTCGCCACTGGCTACGAGGGCTGCGGCGAAATAGATCGGGTCCAGCATCTGCTCCCGGGCAGCCTCCAGCGTCAGGCCTTTGGCCTGTCGCCGCTCGAAGAGGCGCTCGGCGAACGAATCCAGACGTGGGTCATTCGCCGGCCTTAGGCTCTCGACTCCGGGTGGAACGCTGCCCATTCCGCGACATTCCACAAGGACGGGCTGGCAGAGTCCTTCCGAAGCCAGCTGGGCGGCCGCCTGGACCACGCGCGGGTCCCCGGACTCGGGCAGGACCACGCGGCATTGCTTATGCCGTGCCTTCTCGTGCAGTTCCAGGATCAGGTTCACGACGTCCCATCCTCCCGGGGAGCAGGGGTCGCGTCCAGAACGGAATCGGGGACGTCCATGTTCATGCGCAATAGAGCCAGCCCATGGGTCTTGCCCTGGGCATCGGTCTTCAACGAGGCCGACCCCCCGCCTCCCAGGCTGTCGCTGAGAAGGAAGTTCAGGACCCACATGTTGTCGGCGGCGTAACGTGTCACCTCGCCCGGGTTGATGGCCAGCAGGTGCTCGCGAGCAACGTCCTCGGTGAGCGCTTCCTTGAGGAAGTCATAGGCCTCTTGGGAGCGGGCCAGGATGCCTGCATTGGAACCCTCGCCCTTGTCGCCGGAGCGCGCCTGGGCAATGCGGGAGAGAGGGACGTTGGCCATGGTGGTTCAGGTCAAGCAGAGGGTGAGGTGAACACGCTGACACGTGGTTGGATGCGGTCCTTGTTCACCAGCGCGGGCCAATAGCCGATGATCTCGGTGGCCTTGGGCCGGCCACCGGCGAAGCCGGTGACTCCCGGAGGGCCGCTGGTCACCAGGGGGACCAGCTCCGATCCAAAGCGGTCGATCACGGCGCGGTCAGGACCCTTGACGCCCATACGCAAGACGACTTCGCTCGGCTCGCCCGCTTCGGGGATAGGGATGCCCTCGTGGCAGACATTGGCCCCGACGAACTCCACCATGCGTTGGTCCTCGGAGTAGGTGAAGCCGTCATAGGCCAGACGCTCCCAGACGACCTCGGCGCACCGCTGGGCCTTGGCCAGGGCATCGGGGCCACTGACGGTCAACTGCCCGACGGACTTCCAACCATCCTGGTAGCTCATGGAGACCTTGTAGGTGGGGGTGGCGACCGATCCACGCACACCGTCGATGCGCACCCGGTCCTGGCCTTCATCCGTGATCTCAAAACTGGTGAAGTCCGCCACCACGTCGGGGGTCAGGTAGGCCGCGGGGTTGCCCATCTCGTACGCCAGCTGGTGAACGACTGTCGAGCGGGTCACCATCCCGCCGGTGCCGGCGTGTTTGGTGACGTGGAAGGTGCCGTCGGCCTGGGCTTCGATGATGGGGTACCCGATCATGGCCATGTCCGGGACCTGTTCCCAATCGGTGAAGTTGCCGCCGGTGCACTGGGCGCCGCACTCAACGATGTGTCCCGCCACCGTTCCTGCAGCGAGCTTGTCCAGGTCGTCGGGCCCCCAACCGAACTCGTGGATCATGGGGCCGATCACCAGGCCCGGATCCGTGCCGCGTCCCGTGACGACGATCTGGGCACCCTGGTCCAGGGCTTCAGCGATGGGGAAGGCACCGAGGTACACGTTTGCGCTCGTGACCTTGTCGCGCACATCTGCCAGTGGCTGACCCGTGTCCATATTGGTGAAGGCCTCTCCTTCGTCCATCAAGCTATCGAGATCCCCAAAGATATCGTCGCCTTCCACGACGGCGACCTTGACGCCCTGCAGGCCGTGCTTGGCGATGACCTCCATGAGGGCGTCTTTACATGCGTGCGGGTTTACGCCGCCGGCGTTGGCGACCACCCGCACGTTCTTCTCCACGAGCTCGGGCAGTACGCGGTCGATGAGGCGCACGAAGTCTGTGGCGTAGCCCTTGTCGGGATCCCTGGACTTGAGCTTCTGCATGATGCTCATGGTCACCTCGGCCAGGTAGTCAAGGGTCAGGTAGTCCAAGGGCCCCTCACGCAAGAGGCGGATGGGACCCAGGATGGAGTCTCCCCAGAAGCCTTGACCGTTGGCGATGCGGACGGGTGGGCGGGAGGGCATTGGGGCGGGAGGTTGGGAGGGGGCCGAGGGATGAGCGGGACTACCGGCAGTGTAGTCACCTCGGTGGGGGCGTGGAACAAGGCGAACCACCTTGTGCTTGGATCGTGGGGGGTGGGCGGTCAATATGTGAGGGTTGACGCGCACTCTCCTACTGCTCTCCCCCAAAAGAACGCATTCCCATGGCCGATCCCCTGTGGCTTCAAAACTACGACGCGGGCGTTCCTGCCCAAATCGACTACGACGACCTCACCCTCGACGCCATTTTCCGTCGCACGGCTGAGCGTTTTGGGGACCGGCCGGCTCTGGCATTCCTGAACTGCGAGATGTCCTACTCGCAGTTGTCAGCCGAAGTCGATCGGGCGGCGACGGCTTTCGCGGGCTTGGGGGTTGGGCCTGGAAACAGTGTTGCCATCCAACTGCCAAACTGCCCTCAAGCGGTCATTGCATTCCTCGCGGCGCTCAGCTGCGGTGCGCGGGTCGTGATGACCAACCCGCTCTACACCCTGCGCGAGATCCAGCACCAGTGGTCGGACGCGGACTGCGTCTTGGCCGTGGTGGCGGACTTCATCTGGGATCAGACCGTGCGGCCTGCACGTGAACAGTTGACCCCCAAGCAGTACGTGATCGCGTCCATCCCCGAGTACCTGCGATTCCCCCTCAACCTGCTGGCACCCCTCAAGCTCAAGAAGGAGGACCCGCCCAAGATCGCCAAGGTCGCGCCCGAGCCCGGCGTCCATCTGTTCAAGAAGCTGGTGAGTTCCACGGAGCCCAATCCGCCTCGCCCGAGCATTGGCATGGATGACGTTGCGCTCTTGCAGTACACCGGCGGCACGACAGGACCGTCCAAGGGTGCCATGCTCACGCACCGCAACCTCTCCTCCAATGTGCAGCAGATCGATGCCTGGTTCACGGGTGTCGAGTACGGCAAGGAGGTTCTCCTGACCTGCCTGCCCCTGTTCCACGTGTTCGGTCTGACCGTCTGCATGAGCTGGGGGCTGTGGGCCGGTGCCAAGCTGGTGCTCGTTCCCAACCCGCGTGACTTCAAGAGCCTGGTCAAGAACATCACCAAGCATCGCGTGACGCTCTTCCCCGCAGTGCCCGCCTTGTTCAATGGTCTGAACAACTTCCCGGGGATCGAGAAGCAGGACGTGAGCAGCGTGAAGTGCTGCTTCTCGGGATCCGCACCATTGGCGGATGAGGTCTTGAAGCGCTTCGAGGAATTGACAGGCTCCAAGATCGTCGAGGGTTTTGGTATGAGCGAGACCTCGCCTGTGGCTACATGCAATCCCCTCTTTGGGAAGCGCAAGGTGGGATCCGTGGGGATCCCCGTGTCCGATACTGAGGTCAAAATCGTTCTTGCAGAAGACGAGACGCAGGAAGTGGAACAGGGCCAAGAAGGTCAGCTCCTCATTCGCGGGCCGCAGGTCATGGTGGGCTACTGGGGCCGCGAAGATGCCAGCGAGGAAGCCCTCGCCGGGGGCTGGATGCACACCGGCGATCTGGCTGTTGCGGATGAGGAGGGCTACCTGCGCATCGTTGGTCGCATGAAGGACATGATCAACGTCAACGGCATGAAGGTCTTCCCCGATGAGGTGGACGAGGTGCTCATGTCCCACGAGGGCATTCTGGAGGCCGCTACCATCGGGTTGCCCGACTCCGAGCGGGGCGAGCGCGTGAAGTCCTACGTGGTCCTGCAGCCCGGCGCGAGCCTGGACGCGGACGCCGTCACGGCATGGTGTGCAGAGGGCCTGGCGCGCTACAAGGTGCCGCGCGAGGTGGCATTTCTCGACGAGCTACCCAAGAGCTCGGTGATGAAGATCCTGCGCCGCGAGCTGCGGGACATGGAGGAGAAGGCGGGCGGGGCCGGCTGAGCCCGGGCCGGAACCTACTTGCCTTTCTTGGTCTCGGGCTTCAAGACGGTCTCGGGCAGGCGCTTGATCATCCGGGCCTTCTCTTCGTTGTCCTCGATGGGGTCCATGCCCAGGTAGACGTCCTGCAGCGCCCAGGACAGGGCCGGGGATACGATGCGGCCGGCGGACTTGCCGCGCAGGTAGGTGTCGATGCGGCCGCCGGATCCGAGGTCGAAGATGATCTCGTCCCCGTCCTTGACCTCACCCGCATCGAAGATGGCGCGGAAGGTTGCCAGCTCCTTGGTGGCGTCCTTCATCTTCATGGTCTTAGCGGCCGTCTTGATGCGCGGTTCAAGTGAGTCATCAAAGGCCTCGGCAACGTCCTCTCCATCCACGTCGCGGTAGAACACAAGGCGCAGACTCTTCGCGAACCCATCCGAGCAGGCCGCCTTGGAGAACTTCTCGTCGCGTGACATTTCCTTGGGGGTCTTGCCGATCCAGGGTGTGAGGGCTTTGCGAGCTGCCTTCGGCTCCACGTACCAGCCAAAGGCGTAGACCTTGGCGTTGATGAAGTACTTGTCGCGCACGCCCAGGCCTGCAAGTTCGACGACGGTGGCCTTGCTGCCCTTGGTATCCTTGTCTGCGGGGATCGTCCTGAGGACGGGAAAGGCGATCTCGGTGCGTTCTTCGATGACCTCTTTCTTGTCCGGGGCGTCCTGGGATTCCGGAGTGATGGGTTGGGGCGGGAAACCGAGCGGGGCAACCAGTAGAAGGGCCAGTGTCATGGGAATGTCCTGTGTGCTGGGAAACAAGCGGGGGGGGGGAGTTGGGTTTACTTCATGTTGAGCCGTCCGGATAGGGTTTCTTCGGAGCGGGGTCCCGCTTGCGGAGATCATTGCCGGGCCCAGCACGTGTAGCCCGCTCCTTACTATTTCCTCTCTTGGCAACCCGATCTCTTTCGGGGACACTTGCTCCCTGGTTACCGCAAGAGACCCCGACTCTGCTTTCCCCTCTTTCGATCCTATCCATGCGTCTTTTCGTCTCAACCCGCGTCTGCCTCTCCTCCCTCGCTCTGCTCGCAGGCCTCTCAGCTTGTGCGGACGGCGTGTCCAACACAGACACGATCGTGCCCCTGGTGGTTCCTGTCTACGCGCCGTCGGAGAGTGATATTCCGGTGCCCAACGATCTGCTCTTCGCGGACACCACTGATCTGACACTGAACATTCCCGTCGCAAATCCGGCGGACACCTCCGACCCGCCCGTCGCCATGAACACTCAGGACGGCTGGTCCTTGGGGGCCCCCTTTCCCGTGGCCTTCAGTGGCCCGATCGACCTGGCCAGTGCCATCCCGGGAGGCAGCGTCAGGATATTCACGGTTACAACGGATACGACCATGGGGCCCGTGGGCGGACCCATCACTGGGGTGACAGGTGAACTGACCGCAGCAGACTTCATGACAGCCCTGGCCGCTTGGGACACGACGGGCTCCACGCTGGAGATTCGTCCCACACAGCCCCTCGCTCCGCAGACCACCTACATGGTCGTGTTGACGGATGGGATCACGGACGCCGCTGGCAATCCGATTACCACCGATGCCGAGTACACCATCGCGAGCTCGACGACCCTGCTTCCGCCGGACCACCCCATGTACCCGCTGCAGATTCTGGTGCTCTCCATGGAGGGCGCGGCTGAGGCCGCCGGTGTGGACCGGGAGTCCATCGCCATGGCCTATCACTTCACGACCCAGTCGGTGGCTAAGACCCTGATGACGATCAGCACGGTGGCCGCGATGGGCGCGGCCGGGGAACAGGCGGTCATTGATGGGCTCTGCGCGCTCGGTCTCGTGGACTGCTCCTCCGGTACGGCGCCGGAGATCGGTTCTGCGTCCATCGGCACGGCTGTGGATACGACTCTCACCACGGCTGCCACTGGTGGTATGGGGATCGCGGACTGGTACACGGCCGGCTTGTCCCTACCCTATTTTCTGACGGCGGCCTCCAATACCACGGCCTCTGGCCCTTCATTCGATCCGGCGCCCTTGCTGAACCCATGGGCCGCTCGGTACCCCTTGACCGCCTTTGGGGGCAACGAGAAGAATCTGACCGCCTATAACCTGCTACCCCACCCGACGGGAAACGAGCAGGTGCCGGTCCTCATCAGTGTTCCGAACATCCCGGCCAAGCCTGCCACTGGCTGGCCCGTGACGATTTTTTCTCACGGCATCACGGCCAACCGTCTGAGCATGGCCGGAATTGCCGACAGTCAGGCTGGCATCCAGCGGGTCGTCATCGGAATCGATCTTCCCCTGCACGGACTCGCCCTTACGGACCCGTTCTTCTCGGGTTACAAGGATGGCACGACGAGGGAGCGGACCTTTGGGCTCGATCTGATGAACGAGTCCACCGGGGCGCCCGGCCCGGACGGCATCATCGACAGCAGCGGCGCGCACATGATCA
>PBIX01000095.1 GCA_002720975.1 Planctomycetota bacterium
ATCTGCCGTGTGATCAGCGCAGGTGAAGACGGAAGCGTCCGAGTCTGGCCCGTGGACCCGGTGCCAGCTGCCATGGCGAGGCGTCCGAGAGAGCTTAGCTTTCTTGAGACACAGCAGGAGTGGTCCTTGGGCAGTGGGCGCTGAGCGCGGGGTGGCCCGCTGGAGGTCTGCACGCTCAGTGTTTTCTCGGAAAAATGTCCTCCGCACCTGTGTCGATTCACTTGGAGAGTGCCCGGTAATCCACAGGTCTGCTCAAAGCCACGACATGAAAACGAACTCGCGATCCCACCTCCGTACATTACTGCTGGTTATTTTGCTGCTCCTATCCGTCGATTTCGGGAGTGGGCTGCTCTGTGGCTCAAACCCCGGGGTCAGGCCTGCTAACCAGGGCGGACCTGACCACAATCAGAATGGGATTGAGGATGCCCTCGATATCGCTTCAGGAGTGTCGTTGGACACAGATTGCGACGGTTGTCCGGACGAATGTGACTGGCGTTGAGGGGTAGGAGGCCACGGAATCTGATCTCAAGATAGAATGCATCAATCCCCTCATCTGCCGCATTTCTCGCTGTCTCTGAAGGCCTTCTCCATGTTGCATCTACGTTCCGTGCTCCTCACCACGCTCCTTGGTGCGTGCTTGACACCTGTATCGTGGACCCAGCAAAAGTCCATGTCCTTCTCAGTGGATTGGCATGGCCCGATGCAGGGAGTGAAAGACTCTGCAACGAATACGCCCATTACTCCCGGCGACATCCTTCGGCCCACAGGGGGCATGGTCGGGTTTGGCGCGGCCACCCCTGACATTCTCTTCACCGGAGGGGTGCTCGGCCTGGTGAACTACAATCAATGCGTGGGTTCAACGCCTGGGACGCGATGCGGCGTTGAGGTCGATGCGATGAGTTACGGAACGGACCTTCCGATTCCCAAGGACCCCAATTCGCCCTATAGAATTCTCTTCAGTGTGGACGAGTACGCCTTCGGGCGCCAAATGCCGGGCCCCTCGATCTTCAGCGAGGCTCCAGTGGGGGATATCTGCGGCGACATAATCACGACGTTTGGCTTGCCTGTCTTGCCGGTTACTCCCGCTCAGGCGGGCTTCCACCTGTCCATGGTCGACGGCAACGGCTTGTTTTCGCAGGGTGCCGCGGGGGGATTTGCGGCTCCGGGTCTGGGGATCGTGGAACCCAATATCCCCGATTCGGGATTCCCCAATGGACCATTCGACAAGGGCTCCCACGTCGATGCATTGGACTTGGGCCGGGTGAGCAACCCCGATGTGGACTCGATCTGGTTCTCCGTGGATTCGGGCTTCTTTGATCCGCGGGCTGGCGTGCCGAACTCAGATACCAGCGGAGCCCAAGGGGTCAGCGGTGCGGACGTGCTCGAGCGCCAAGCCTCGGGGGTGGTGCGAATCTATGCCAAGGCTGCGGACCTCGGCCTCGACGAGTTGGGCCCGGACACCGACGATCTCGACGCCCTGATCCTCTTTGAAAACGGAACGGATGGGTACCAGCCATCCGTGAAGTTGTACGACTGGCTGCCCGCCGCTGGTGGTACGGACATGCTGCTCTTCTCGGTACGCCGCGGCTCTGCCATCATCGGCAAGCCGGACTCCATTCAGGGGCTTCCCATTTGCGAAGGTGACCTGCTTGGCCCCGCTCCCCCGGGCCTGACCCACCAGAACCCCGGCATCTACATCTCGGCTGAATCCATGGGACTGTCAACCAGTCGTAGTGGTGGGGCTGGGGATGACGATACCAGCGGGGCCGACGTCGACCCACTGGACGGGTTCCTCGACTGCCAACCCAACGGCATCGAAGACGCCATCGACATTGGCAGCGGGGGCAGCCCCGATACAAACGCCAACGGTATCCCCGATGAGTGTGAGCCTCCGGGGGCTCGGTTCTGCTTCTGCGACAGCACAACGGCACCTTGCAGCAACCCGGATGTGGATGCGGGCTGCGCCAACTCCACGGGAGCCGGAGCCCGATTGGATTCCACAGGCTCAAGCAGCATCTACATGGACAACATGGTCCTGAAGACAACGGACATGCCGCTGAACAAGTTCGGCATGTACTTCTTGGGGAATGGGTCTGCCAACGCCTTCGTTGCAGATGGCGTTCGCTGTGTTGGTGGCTCCTGGATCCGTCGCTTCCCTGCAATGTCGACCGGGTCTACGGGGTCTTTCAGTATGGGCCCGGGGATGATCAACACTATCGAGACTCAATGGGGTCCGGGCTTGATCGCACCAGGGACGACGATGTACTTCCAGTCCTGGGGCCGCGACATCAAGCAGAGTCCCTGCGGGTCTGGCTCCAACCTCTCAAACGGCTTGGCTGTGACCTTCACACTCTGAAGCCTGGCCGGTCCTGGCCTAGGCCTCGAAGTCGTGCAGCGTGAGTTCGAGGGAGGTCGTGCCGCGGAAGGTATTCCAGCGCGGGGTGTAGGCCACCTTGAGCGGGGTGCCACTCCTCAGTTCGGGCTCGCGGGCCGCCATACCAAAGGCCATGGCCTTGAGCACGTGCTCCCCGTGGCGCAGCTTGAGCATCATGTGGCTCTTGTCCTTGCCCACGATACGTGGCGGCTCGGCGAGGCGGACGTCGCCCGAAGCCAGGATGGGAGCCGGGTTCTTGGCTCCGAAAGGCTCAAGCCGATCGAGTTGACGCTGGAGGTCCGCCGTCATGTGCTCGAATGGGATGACTGCGTCGATCCGCAACTCGGGTTGAGGTAGCCCCCCGTCGGCCAGCATTTCGCTGGCGCGTTGGCAGACGGCTTCACGCACGGCCTCGACCTTGTCTGCGTCGACGTCGCACCCAGCGGCTTGTTCGTGCCCCCCGTGTTTTCCCAGCAGGTGGGAGGCACCGCGCATGGCCTCAAGGATGGAGAATCCTGGCACCGAGCGGGCGGATCCTCTTCCGGACTCACCATCGAGCCCCATCACGATCGCCGGCTTGCCGAGCTCCTCCACCAGGCGCGCGGCGATGATACCGATGACCCCCTGATGCCAGCCCTGCCCGGCGACCACCGTGACGGGGTAGCGCTCTGGATCCTCAAATACCCGGGCCGCGGGAAGTGCTTCGGCCAAGAGGTCCGCCACAATCTTGCGGCGCTCCATGTTCAGAGCATTGAGTTCGGTTGCGAGCTGTTTGCCCTTTTCGGGGTCGGTGGTCATCAGGGCTTCCAGCGCAGTGCCCGCCGTTCCCAGGCGGCCAGAGGCATTGATTCGCGGGCCGATCTGGAACCCGATGTCGTCGGCACCCAGCCGGCGACCACCAAGATCTGCAGCGTTGAGGAGCGCGCGCAAGCCCGCTGATTGGGTCGTCTCCAGCGCCTTCAGGCCGAAGAAAGCGAGGATCCGATTCTCTCCCACCATGGGGACGACGTCGCACACCGTGGCGATGGCAACGTAGGCCGTCAGGTCGACCAGGAGATCACGCAGGTCGTCCCTGACCTTTGCACCACTGCTGATCCTGGTCGCCAGGCCCCAGGCGAGCTTGAATGCCACGGCGGCCCCGCATAGTTCCCTGAACGGATACTCGGAGTTCGGCAGCTTCGGATTCACGATGGCGACGGCTGCCGGGAGCTCACCTTGCGGTGGCTCGTGGTGGTCCGTGACGATGGTGTCGATACCCGCTTCTGCGAGCTTGGCGATGGTCTCGGTGGAGGACGTGCCATTGTCCACGCTGATGACGAGCTTGGCGCCGGTGGCCTTGGCCTTCTCCACGGAGTGGTCACCGAAGGCGTACCCATCGGTGAATCGGTTGGGAACGTGCCATGCGACGGAGGCTCCGAGGTGCTCAAACAGGCGAACAAGGAGGGCGGTGCCCGTCACGCCGTCCACGTCGTAGTCGCCGTGCACCAGGATGGTCTGGCTCTGATCAATGGCCTGCATGATGCGATCCGTGGCCGCGGCCATTGAGGGCAGCAGCGAGGGGTCGTGCAGGTTCGTGAGGCGTGGGGTGAGGAACTCGATACTCTGATCTGTCGTCCGGATGTCCCGATTGACCAGCAACGTGGCCAGGATGGGGTGGTGATCCCGGGCGAGCGTGGCGACCAGGTCTGGATCGGGAGAGAGGGTGGTCCATCTCTTCTGGGACGTCAGGGGCATGGGAGGAGTGTACGGAGTCGGAGGCGGGATGGGTCCCGGGGGAGCCGATGCCCGGATCTGGGGAGAGGACGATGGGCCGGCCCCTCCCGACCCCGTACCCTCCCAGCATGTCCACGACCCTCGTCCTCGGCGGCACAGGCTTTCTTGGAGCCCACGTCTCGGCCGCCGCCTTCCACCAGTCCCTCGCCCTGGCCACTCTTGCCGACCCCCACGGACCACCGGTGATCTCCGTGGGTCGACACCCTCAGTCTGCACCCCGCTTCTGCACGCCCCGGGATGGAGTCCAGTACGTGCTCCGTGACCTCGCTCCCCCCGGTGCGCCCGAAGCCCTGCTCGACGAATTCCAACCCGAGACCGTTTTCTCCTGTGCCGCCCTCGCTCGCATTGCCGACTGTGCCGAGCATCCCGATCAGGCCTCGCGCCTGAATGTGGAGGTTCCCCGGGAGGTGGCCCGCTGGTGTGCGGCCCACGATGCTCGTCTGGTGCACATCTCTACGGATCTGGTGTTCGGCTCCACCCAGCCACCGGCGGAAGGCTTCACCGAGGCCTGCGAGGAGGGACCGCTGTCAGAGTACGGACGCTCGAAGCTCGGCGGCGAAGAGGCCGTCCTCGATGCTCACCCCGAGGCCCTGGTTGTACGCCTCCCCCTGCTCTACGGAAATTCCGGAGGTCGAGGGATCGGTGCATCGGACAGCCTGCTCGAGGCGATCGATCGCGGGGAGCAGCCCGGTCTGTTCCACGACGAGTTCCGCACGCCTCTGGAGGTGAGCAACGTCGCCGATGCGCTGATCGAGCTGGAAGGAACCGATGCCAGGGGCCTCCTGCACCTCGCCGGTCCCGAGAAGGTCTCCCGCTACGAGTTGGGGCTCGCGGTACTCAGCGCCATGGGGCTTGAGCCTGCGGAGGTACAGGGCTCCATCCAGTCCCGCAGCCGTATGGACCACCCCGGCCATGAGCAGCGCCCGGCCAACGTGTGTCTGGATGGCTCGGCGGCTCGGGCCATCCTGGAGGTGCCCTTGATGGACGTGGCCACCGGACTTGCGCAGGCGATGCGTTAGAGGCTCTTGTGCCCTAGACTCTGCGCCCCATGGACCTCTCCAAGCGATACCAGCCAGCTGACCTCGAGGGCCCCATCTACTCGGCCTGGGAATCCGGTGGCGCCTTCCAGGCGCCCGCCGAGGGCGAGGGTAGCGGCAAGCCCTTCTCGATCGTCATCCCGCCGCCCAACGTGACCGGTGTTCTGCACATGGGCCACGCCTTGAACGGCACCCTGCAGGACATCGTCATCCGCCATCGTCGCAAGGCGGGCTTTGACACGGTCTGGGTTCCGGGAACGGATCACGCGGGCATCGCGACCCAGGCGGTCGTGGAGAAGAAGCTCTTCGCCGAAGAGAACAAGACCCGTGAGGACCTGGGCCGCGAGGCGTTCCTGGCCAAGGTCTGGGAGTGGAAGGAGGAGCACGGCAACATCATCCTTGAGCAGTTCCGTCGCCTGGGATGTTCCTGCGACTGGTCGCGCACAGCCTTCACCATGGACGAGGATCTGAGCCATGCGGTGCGCACGGCCTTCGTGGACCTGTGGAGCAAGGGGCTGATCTATCGGGGGTCGCGTCTCGTGAACTGGGACTGTGTCCTCGAGACCGCCATCAGCGACGACGAGATCGAGAACGTGGAGCGTAAGGGCAAGCTATGGACCCTGCGTTATCCCCTCAACGCGCGGCCCGGCGAGTTCATCTCCGTCGCCACCACCCGGCCCGAGACCATGCTGGGGGATACAGGCGTGGCCGTGCATCCCGACGACGAACGGTACAAGGACCTGGTGGGCACCACCTGCCGCTTGCCCCTGGTGGAGCGTGACATTCCGATCGTGGCCGACGAGTCCGTGGACCCGGACTTCGGCTCGGGCGCAGTCAAGGTCACTCCCGGTCATGACCCCGCCGACCACGAGCGCGGTGAGCGGCACAACCTGCCCATCATCAACATCCTTGAGAAGGACGGCCGCATCAACGAGGCAGGCGGCGAGTTTGCCGGCCAGGCCCGTGAGCTGGCGCGCAAGAACGTCCTGGCGGCACTGGAGGAGAAGGACCTGCTCGGCGAGATCGAGGAGATCCGTCACAACGTGCCCCTCTCGGACCGCTCCAAGTCGATCGTCGAGCCGCTGGTCAGTGAGCAGTGGTTCGTCTCCATGCAACCCCTGGCCGAGCCTGCCCTGAAAGCTCTCGACAAGGGCTGGCTCGAGTTCCGCCCCGAGCGTTGGGGTAAGGTCTACCGTCACTGGCTTGAGAACGTGCACGACTGGTGCATCAGTCGTCAGCTGTGGTGGGGCCACCGCATTCCGGTCTGGTACGACGAGGACGACGTTCCCGTGGCCTCGGTGGATGAGCTTGAGATCGGTGCCGCCCATCCCGAGACGGGCAAGCCCATCGTGCGCCAGGATCCGGATGTGCTCGATACCTGGGCCTCTTCCTGGCTGTGGCCCATCGCCAATTTTGGTTGGCCCGACGCCACATCAGCGGATCTGGCACGCTTCTACCCGACACAGTTCCTCTCCACCGCATCCGAGATCATCTACCTGTGGGTGGCGCGCATGGTCATGGCGGGCTACGCCTTCATGCCCGAGCGCTCCGAGGAAGAGCGCAACCCCTTCAAGACCTGCTACATCCACGCCACGGTTCTCGACGGCAAGGGCAAGCGCATGTCCAAGTCGGCTGGAAACGGTATCGACCCTCTGGACATGATCGAGCAGTACGGCGCCGACGCCGTGCGCTACAGCCTGGTCCTGCTCACCAAGGAAGGCCAGGACGTACGTCTGTCTCCGGACCGTTTCGAGCAGGGCAGCCGCTTCTGCAACAAGGTCTGGAATGCGGCCCGATTCGTGATGATGAACCTGGAAGGCGAGCGCAGCCCGGAGCCCGTGGAGCTGGAGGACCGCTGGATCCTCAGTCGTCTCAAGGGTGTCAGTGAGGAGGTCGGGCAGGCTCTGGAGAGCTACCGTTTCAACGATGCGGCTTCGACCCTCTACCGCTTTGTCTGGAACGACTTCTGCGACTGGTATCTGGAGTTGGCCAAGGGTCGCTTCGGCGAATCGGACGCCAGTGCAGCCAGTTCAGCGGCGGCGCGCGGTGTCCTGACCCGCGTCCTGACCGACATCCTGGGTCTCCTTCATCCGTTCACGCCCTTCTTGACAGAAGAGCTCTGGACCGGCCTGCATGAGACCCTGGGTCAGACGCCCGAGTCCGATCTGATCCGCGCCCCGTTCCCGGACGGCTCGGGCTTGGAGGTCGACGAGGCTTCCGTGTCCGAGATGGCCGTCTTGCAGGGGATCGTGGGGGCCGTGCGGCGTGTACGCACCTTGACCACCGTCGGTGAGCGTAAGCCCCTGGTGGCGCTGATCTCGGCCCCACGGGCAGAGGAGCGAGACGTAATCGAGCGCCACGCGAGCACCATTCGCACCCTGGCTTTCCTGGGCGAGATGCAGGTCGGCGAGGCCCTGGAGCGGCCGGCGGGGTCCGCGGTCTCGGTCTTCGGTGGACTCGAGGTCTTCGTCCCCTTGGGGGAGGAAACCGATCTCGGCAAGCTCAAGGAAGTCCTGGAGAACCGGGCAAACAAGGTGCGCTCGGCACGTTCGGCCACCGAAGCCAAGCTTGCCAACGAGAATTTTGTTTCCCGTGCTGATCCCGCCATCGTGGAGGGCGAGCGCGAGCGTCTCAACGAACTGGGTGTGGAGCTGGAGTTGTTGACCCGTAACCTCGAGGGGTTATAGGTCGGCGGAAGAGGGCCTTCGGGTTCCCGAAGTGAAGACACCCGGCTAGGATGCGCCTGGACGCGAGCGCATTGCGTTTCCCACGCAGGTCAAGCCGGAATGGCTTGCTAGGCTCTCAGCTCCGGTGCGGTCCAGTGCCAGGGAGCTAGCTACTTGCAGGGAGTCTTCATCATCGGGGAGCAGCGTTCAGGCTCAAACCTGCTGCGGATCATGCTCGCTGGAGGCGGCCTGGCTGCACCCCATCCCGCTCACGTACTGAGTCGGCTGTCTCCCATCCTGCAATCGTATGGGGATCTCTCCAGAGTGCCCAATTGGCTCCAGCTGGTGGAGGATTGTTGTCAGTTGGTGGAGCGGAATCCGATTCCCTGGAGCCCCCTGAAGGAGTTCGACCGGGGCGATATTGCCAACCGCTGCAGGGAGAGGTCGCTTGTGGCCATCTTCGGGGCTCTGATGGACACCTATGCAGAGGCCAATGACGCGACGGCTTGGGTCTGCAAGAGCATGGGGGCGGTCAACTTCGTCGATGAACTGGACGCCTACTTCGATAATCCCAAGTACATCTACCTCTACCGTGATGCCCGGGACGTGACTCTCTCTTTCACCAAGGCGGTTGTGGGTGAGAAGCACCCCTATCACATTGCTCGGCGTTGGGCGGCGCGTCAGCGCTCATGTATCGCGGAGCGTGAACGGCTCGGGGCCGATCGGGTGCATAGCGTCAGCTACGAGGAGTTGACTGCGAACCCCAGCTGGGTCCTCAAGGATCTCTGTGAATTCCTGGAGATACCGTTCACCGACGAGATGCTCCGGGGGCACGAATCAAAGGATGCGGTGAGTGCCGTCAAGAAAAGCAACTCTGGGAGAACCTCGATCAACCCGTTCTCAAGACCAACTCTCGCAAATTTCTCAGTGGCCTCGACAGGGAATCTATTCTGATTGTGGAGTCCTTGGCCGGAGACGTCCTCGACCAGCTCGGCTACGACCGGGTCTGCGGGTCGGAGGGCGAGAGCGTGACCTTCTCAGAGGAGCAGGTGCGCCGCTTCACGCAGGAGAACGAGGCCATGAAAGCTGAGCGGCGTGCGGCCATGGATCCCGAGGACGCTGATCGGCGTCGCCAGCAGCTCACGCTCCTGACAGATCGGGTCTACTTCTTGAAGGACATCGAGCGAGATGATCGCCTGCGGTTCCTCTCTTTCGTGGAGGAAGAACATTACCTGGATGGGGACGTGGTGATTTCCGAATCAGAGTCATCCACGGACATGTTCTTCGTGATCTCAGGTGTGCTCGAGATAATTCCGGACTCTCAACGTAAACGCCGGATCGAGGCGGGGGAGCCTCTCGGGGAGTTTTCCTTCATCACGGGTAAGGCGGGCAACGCTGCGGTGATCTGCCAGGAGAAGGCGCGACTGTTCCGGCTCACCCGCGATGCCTTTGCTGAACTCGAAACGAACAATCCCAGGCTTGCCGTCAGGGTTCTGCACCTTATTGCCGAGCACCTCTCCATTCGGCTTGCCGGACCCACCCGATGAAGTCGGAGACAGACTCCACTCGCAGTCCGCTGACTCTTGGGTGGGAGTTCTTCAAGATCGGCTGTGTTGCCTTCGGGGGCTTCATGGCCGTCATCTCGGTTATCGAGGACGTATTCGTCCGCAAGCTCGGCTGGATCAAACAGGAGGAGATGTTGGACGGCGTCTCGCTCGCCAACGTCCTCCCCGGCCCGCAGGCCGTCAATACGGTTACCTACGTGGGCTATACCTGCGGGGGGAGGAAGGGAGCACTGGCTTCTTTCGTCGGGATCCTCACCCCAACCTACATCCTCGTCACGGGGCTCACCTTTCTGTACTTCGAGTACGCCCAGGGCGTGCCCTCCATCGAGTCGTTCTTCACGGGGCTTGTCCTGGCCGTCGTGGCAGTGATCTTCAACGTGGTCTGGCGCATGCAGGGCAAGTGCCTTCAGGGGCCGCTTACATGGGGCCTGGCCCTCATGGCAGCCGCCTCAGTCTTGACCATCCCCACAGACTGGAAGCTCCGGGCCACCCTGGGTGTTCTGGCGTTGGCCGCGCTCCTCGGCTCGAGGGTCTTCCGGACCACTCCCGATCCGGTTCCTGCGGTAGCGGGCGACAAGGGCGGCAGCGTTTTGCCCCTAGTTGCCCTGCCCCTGCTGCTCAGCGGTCTCTACCTGTTGGATCTTCCTATTCCCAAGGACGGGCTGATTCACGTCGCGATCACATTTGCCGGCCTGAGCGTCCTCCTCTTCGGTGGTGGCTACGTCTTCATCCCCATGATCATGCACGTTGTTGTGGAGCAGGAGGGTTGGCTGACCCTCGGCCAGTTCAATGACGGGATTGCCATGAGCCAGGTGACACCTGGGCCCATCGTCATCAGCGCGGCCTTCATTGGTCAGAAGGTATTGATGGAGCAAGGGGCACTCTGGGGCATCGTCGGAGGACTCGTGGCGACCCTTGCAATTTTTGGTCCTCCAGCCCTGCTCATGGTGGCCGCGTCCCAGATGCTTGAGCGTGTCAAGGGAAGCGGGCGTGTTCAGGGAGCCCTCAAGGGAGCACGAGCCGCGATCGTGGGCATGATCGCCGCTGCGGGAGTGACGATCCTCCTTTCAGAGGTGGGTGGTGGAGACCCTGTTGGCGGCGTGGATCCCATGCGAGCGGCGCAGTCGTTTGGGATTCTGATCCTGTCCTTACTGGCCCTGGTGCGCTTCAAATTGCCCGTTGTCATGGTTATCCCCGCTGCCGGAGGCCTGGGCCTGCTGCTGCTCTGAGCCGGGTACCGGCAGGTTCGATCGGCAGCCCTCCCCCAGTGCGCGAGGACTGACGTTTCGATCCTCATCCCAGCTCCTTGGCTCCGCTGATTAGCGGGTGAAGCCGGGGATGGTCTGGCTGTAGCTGAGCTCAAGCCCCATGGGACGGAAGGGAACCAAGACGGCATCCACGCTTACCAGCCTCTTGTCCTCCAGCACCGAACCATAGCTCCCGAATCGTGTGCGCGAGTTCCATTCCCGCATGGGCCTGAACCCACCGGAGAGGACCCTGACTTCAAAATCCTCGGGTGTGGCAACCGCCCATTCGATGTGCCTTTCGGTTCCTTTCGCCCTGGGTAGATTCAGTTTGCACCGACCCATGAAGGCCAGGGACACCGGATTGGAGCGGATGCGCAATTCCACGAGGCGATCTCTCCCTAACTTGGGTGCGTCACCAAGGGGGACCGAGCAGACCGCATCGACGATGGATGGGGACACACTCTCGACTCCATCGACACTCACTGACGTGACCGTGCTCCCGGACGGGATGGTCATGGCAAGCTCCTTTAGAGTGGAGTCCTTCGTGATCGTAAACTGCGAAAAGTGCAGCACCTCTCCATCGGCTTCGATGATGGTCAGGTGACGGGTATCGGTAACGTCGAGTCCGTAGACTCCAGTGCCCTCGGTGTGCACCTCTGGCTTCTCGATCACGGCTTCCTTGTCGGGTTTGGGTTCGGGTTTCAGGTTCCAGGTGGCCTCGAAAGTATTTTTCCCTGAGACCGCCAGTTCATAGACCGTCTTGCCATCCACGAGTCTCTTGGACCAGACGATGGCGTTCGTGAATCTCATGTTGGGTATGGGGGACTCGAGCTGCACCCACCCAACGGAGTTCTCAAACAGGGGGATCTTGCACGTTGTGCTCTTCGCAGAGGTCTTGCTTACAGCTCCATAGATGCACTCAATCTCCCCTTGGCATTTCTCGGAGGCTGATACGCTGATGCCTGAGGGGGCCACCTTCAATTGGAGCTTCTCCGGCAGCGTGACACTCCTCAGGTAGGTTGCGGCGGGCAGGAGTGACTCTGGAGTGGACCGGGCTGCGGTCACCTCCACCGGCAGGTGGGCCTTTACTTCCACGATGCCAGCGCGGACCTTGGCCTCGTAGCGGGCGACCCCACGAACGAACGTCCCTTCCACGGGTTCTGGTGCAGGAGCTTCCACCGGGGTCTCAACGACGAGAAGTTCAGCGGGCAGGCTGACCCGGATATCCTGTAGGGGGGCGAGCGGTGGGAACATGGCGCAGGCCGCAAGAGCGCCGCTGGTGAGTCGCTTCTTGAGCTTCTGGGTCTGTAGATCCACAAGGACAAACAGGGTGATCGCGCTAAGGCTCAGGAGACACATCCCCCGATCCCACTTGGCGAATGCCATCAACGTCGGGACGACCTGAAACAGCCCAAGCAGGCAGAGGCCGCCCAGCACACCCTTCTTGAAGCCCAATAGGAAGCGGGCGTAGTTGAGGAGGATGGCCGAGGACGCAACGAACGCAATGATGAACGCCCAATGGAAGGCGTAGTTCGCGTTCAGGTACAAGAGCAGGGGGAAGTAGTAGCCGTAGACGCCTGTCAGGAGTATCAGCTCAGAGGGCTGAGCCTGACGGCCACGTTTGAGAAGAGCGAGCAGGGTCACGACGAACATGCAGCCCACCAGGGGAGCGATCTCCAGCAGTCTCTGGAGAGCTTCATACACGCTGTGGCCCTCCTGCAGTCGAATGCCAAATCTGGCGCTGGACAGCATGTTCTCCCGCTTCCACGCCTTCGAACTCACGCTGACCCTCTTTCCCGTGTCGTTCCCCCCCTGAAGGACCAGCGGGACGTCTTGATCAAGCCGGACCCCAACCGAGACTTCCTCGATTCCCTTTGGTGTCTGCGGATCAACCGCGACCGAGACCGATGTGACGGCAGGGATTTTGTAGCCCACATCCACACTCACACGTTGGCCGGCCGCGAGCTGGCCGGACCAGAGTGTTGCATGGGGCAACTCCTTGATCTCTCCTTCCAGTCCTTCGGGAGTTCCCAGTGCAAACGAGGACACGTCAATGGACCCGCCCCTCAACTCCGTCGGTCGAGGAACTTGGAGGAGAATGTGGGCGGGCTCTGCGTAGGGGTTCTCGATGACAAAGCCGCTAACGCATTCTCCACCCAGGCTGCGGATCACCTTGAGCCCGCGCGTATCTTCGTTGGTATTGAGGTCGAATTGGACGTCATAGGTGAGTGGGGAGTGCTGTGTGTAGGCGTAGCTGGGGTCGCCCGCCTTGCGTGCCACGAACGAGGGACAATCCTGTACCAGCCACGACTCTGCAGGCTGCAAGCCCATTCCCACGAATTGCGGCCGTTCACTCAGGAGTTGATAGAGCAGCGCGCACCCTGCCCAAAGACTCGCGATCGTGATTACCGCCGGCAGGAACATGGGCTTTCCCTTGGCGGGGGGATAGTCTTCGGGCTTGGGTCTGGGGGCTCTCTCTTGGGTCGTCCCTTCAGGCAGATCGGGCGTTTGGTCGTTGGATTTGGAATTCATGACATTCACTGGGAGGGGCAGGAGGTGGAAGACAGGGGTGGTGTCCGGCATCGCCACCATTGAGGTCTTGGTGGTGAGCGGGGCTGCGGTCTTCAATTGGAGACCCCGCACCCTGCGCTTCGACTGGGGAACACGGGAGGGAGTGCGGGTTGGGCCTTCCCAGGTCGGACATTCCCCCTTTTTTCGCTCGAGGCCCGGCCGGGCATCCCAGCGGCGAAGCGCTACTTGGCCTCGAGGAGCCCTTCGACCCTCTCCAGCAGGGCTTCGTCCGTCAGGGGCCAGCGCAGGGCCACTTCCTGGTCGTCTCCGCTGAGTAGTTCTTGACCGTCCATGCTGAAAGCCAGCGAGCGCACCGTTCCGGCGTGACCACGCAGCTTGCGCACGTGGGCCGGGGATGAACCCGGTTCCGTCGATCTCAAGCAGATCAGGCCATCCGCCCCGCCAGTCGCCAGCCACCGACTGTCTTTGGAGAAAGCGATGCAGGTCACCGGACCCGTATGCTCGGTGAATGACCCCTGCCTGATCGGTTTCGTGGGGTTGGCCTCAAGGGTGTAGATCGTGCACTGACCCAACTCCGCACGCTCCGTGCCGCCTGCCATGACCAGGTACTGCCCGTCTGGAGAGACACGCATGGCTGAGACGGGGTGGGGGAGTGGGCTTTCTCCATCCTGCCACCACAACCGAACCCCGTTCGAGTCACTAAAGACCGCGAATGGCATCTCGCTCTGTGCCCCCGCAGCAAGGACCCAACCGCCCATGGTCGTCAGGGGCGTGTCGGGCAGGCGGAGCCCATTCTTGCCAAGGTCGAGTTCGTACAAGCCCTTTTCACACAGGACCCAGACCACGTCCTCTCTTGATCCGCAGGCGATCTGTCGAGCAGGACCCCATGCCGCCGGTAGGGAACACATCGCACTCTCGCCCAGGTCGCCGAGTTGCCAGATGTGCACCCTGAACTCACTCCCTGCAGGCTCAACCTGCGTGAGGAAGACCGCCCGCTCTCCCCGTTGGCCGACCGAGGCGGCATCGATGATGCCCTCCCCTTTCAAGCGCAGGTCCTGCACCTCTGTTGGGTGGGGGTGGGACGGCTGAGTCCGGTAGATCTCACCGCCTGAGGTCGTGATCACATACCCAGCATCTCCCAGGGGTAAGGTCGAACTCACCCCTCCTCGGATTCCGGCCAGGAGAACCTGCCCAGCGGGCAGCAGGGTCCACTCTCGCACGCCGTTCCCGACGGAGCCGGTCACCAGGACCGGGGAACTGCCGGGCAGGAAGCAGGCCGTGTGAAGCTGGCCGCTGGCGAGCGTTCCGGCGGCAAGGGTGGCCCGGGATCGGCCCTGTTCATCGAACACGCGCACCGTGGAATCTCTGCACCACACCTCAAACCAGTGGGTGCCGGGTCGAAAACGGGGTGCGCGCGGTGTGGGGAGGTCGGCCATGGTGTGCTGCAAGCTGCACTGCTCATCCCAGACCCGCAGGACGCGGTCGTCATGCACGCAGGCGATGAGGTGTTCCTGCTCTTCCCCGAGTGCTTCAGAGACCACGAGCTGGGTTGCCGGGTGGTTCACTGCGCCAGACTGCAGGGCGCCACGCTGATGGATTCCTCCGTCCTCCACGGCCCAGACCTGGGCGGGCTCGACGCGAAGTCTTCCATTCTTGCTGGCGGTGACCACGAGCTCGCCATCTTCAGAGCAGACCACACCCGCCGGGCTCTCTGCCTTCACATCCACGTGGGTCGGGAGGGGAATGTAGCCGGCTGCGGACCAGTTCCACGCCCTGAGTCTTGCCTGATCCTGATCTACCCGACCCACGGCGAACAGGCGTCCGGTTCCGGGGGCCGCCAGTGCTGTTTCCCAAGTCACGTCATCCGTCTCCTCGAGAACGTGCATCGACTCGACGCCCTGCGGAGTCCGCCGACCGACCTGTAGGCGTCCCTCACCATCCAGCTCCACCCAGAGCACACCATGCCGATCGTTTTGGGCGCACAGGAGCCCACTGCGCTCGAACACCGGCTCGGTGTCCTGGCCATCGAACAGGAGCATGTGGAGGTTGAACGGAACCTCGCCCTCGCCAGCCCAGGTCACGAGCGCACCAGCGTCTGTGGGGAACAATTTGGCCGTGAGGAGATTGAATCCGAGCTGGGACTCAAATGTCCACCTCTCGTGGAGCGGTGGGCTACCGTCTTCCTGAGCGAATATCTGGTTGCCGATACCCACCAACAGCCGGTTGCCGGAAGCCTCAAACTCGCATCCCCAGACGGACCCGGACATCTCCTCCGCACGCCGCAGGAGTTTGAAGTCGCGAAAGCCCACCACTCGGTTGCGTAGCACGTCCTGCACGGTAGAGCTGTTTCCTGCTCCCCCAAGTGCTCGCACCGCCCTGCTCACCTCTCGCAGGACCTCCAACTCATTGCCCCCCGCAAAGGCCTCGATAACAACTTTCCGGGCCGAGGAGGCTCTTGCCTTGGCCCGGTAATCGAGCCCGAACCAAGCCAACAACACCAGGGCCAAGCCGGTGCTTGCTCCATAGGCGGCTGCCTTCGGGCGCCGCTGGATGAGGCGCCAGGTTCGCGAGAGAACGCTTGGCTTCTGGGCTCTCAGCTTTAGCCCCAGGCGGGCTGCAGCCAGATCAGCGGCCAACTCCGCGGCGTCTTGGTACCGATTCCCGGGTCGCTTGGCCAGGGCCGTGCGCACCACCAGTGCCAGCGCAGGACTCACGGTGGGATTCTGGATCCGTGGGTCCGGGACGGGGGCGCTGATGATCTCGTGCATCATGGCCTGCGCCGTTGGCCCGTGATAGGGACGTGTCCCGCTCAGGCACTCGAACAGTGTGGCGCCCAGGGAGTAGATGTCTGTGCGCGGATCCGGGCTTCCACCGGTCAGGGCTTCGGGGGACATGTAGGCCGGTGTGCCAACGCGTCCTGCCTCATCGGTCAAGACGTCGGAATCGGAATCGAACCGTCGCGCCAGTCCGAAATCCAACAGCACCGGCTCCCCCTCAGGGGTCACCATGATGTTGGCCGGCTTGAGGTCACGATGCACGAGGCCTTTCTGGTGGGCAGCGTGCAACGCCAGAGCAATCTGCTCGACCTCCCGCAGCAACTTCGTGATCGCGGCATCATCAGGAACAAGGCCGCCTTCGATGCGCTCCTCCAGGGTCTGGCCCTCCACCAGACGCATGGCGATGTAGGGGGTGCCGTCGTGTTCGCCGACCTCGTACACCTCGCAGATGGCGGGGTGTTCGATGAGGGCAGCCAGTTGCATTTCACGATCAAACCTGCGCCGCGTATCGCTGTGGAAGAGACGTCCGGGCCTCATCAGCTTGAGAGCCACGGGCATCCCGCGCTCCGTCCACCAGGCCAGGTAGACAATCCCCATGGCCCCGCCACCCAGTGGAGCCAGCAACCTGAAGTCCCCGAAGTCCTCGCTGCGGTCCGGCGGTCCGTCACCGCTTGAAGTCAGGCCCAGGTCCGAGAGTCTCCCGAAACGTGCGCGCAGCTCGGCGGCCCACTCGGGCTTCTCTTGACACGCCTTCTCGACGGCCGGGGCCCACGTGCTCGAAGGGCCCTCCAGACAGGCGCCCAGGAGCTCATCGGCAGCGGTATTCTCTTCGTCGTCGGGCATGGGGCCGGGGAATGGGCAGTCGTTGGACACTGGGGCGGGAGCCCTCTGTGGGGTGAATGATAGGATAGGTGGACAGGACCCGAAGTGATCGACTCCAAAGACCCCGACGAGGGGCCATTCATGGCCCTATTCGAGGCGGCGCAGACTGGGGATACCTCAGCCCAGGATGCACTGCTCAAGATGTACCTGCCCGAGCTGCAGGGCTACGTTCGCTTGCATACCAACCGCGCCTTGCGCGCCAGGGAGTCCACGACGGACATCCTGCAGTCCACTTGCCGTGAGGTGTTGAGTCACCTGGATCGATGTGAATTCCGCGGTCAGGCGAAGTTTCGTTCGTGGCTCTACACGATCACCCTGAACAAGATCCGGCAGAAGGGGCGCCATCATTTTGCGGAGATGCGCCGTCCCGACATGGAGGAGGGTGGAGCGGATCTTTCCCGTCTGGCGGACGTGTATGGCAAGGTCGCGAGCCCCAGTGGTGCCGCCATACACTCCGAGCAGGTCGAGCGCCTCGAGGCCGCGTTCGATCAGATGCGACCGGAGTGGCGGGAGGTGATCACCCTGTCGCGATTGGTCGGCATGTCCATGGACGAGGTGGCTGACCAGATGGGGCGCTCCAAAGATGCGACCCGAAGCCTGCTCGGACGGGCGCTGGTCGAACTGTCCAAGCTGCTCGGTGCCGACTAGGTCCGTGGTCTCTCTGGACGGTCGGGAAGCTCGTGAGTGCGTGCCTACGCGCCGCTGCTGGCCGTGGCCGAACGGAGGGCCCGCCGCACGTAGACCGGCACCATCTCGCGTCGCCATTCTGCGTCGCCGGGGACGTTGTCCAGGGGACGGCAGCGCTTGTAGGCCAGCTGCGCCACCTCTTCTACGGCCTGATCGAATGCCTCGCTGCCTGGCTTTGTGCCCAGCAGGAGCTCTTCGACTCCCTTGACGCGCATCGGGCGGGCGACGAGCGCGACGGCTGCCAGGTCTGCACCGCTCACCGTACCCTTTTCGTCCAGGTCCAGCCGGACGGCGCACCCGAACAGGGGGAAGTCGATGGAGTCCCTCCGGCGCAACTTGGCGTAGGTACCGTGGTGTCCCGGAGCCTGGGGTGGAACCTTGATCGCGATGAGCAGCTCGTCCGCGCTGACCTTCTTGTTGACGATGCCATCGTTGGTCCAGAGGTCGGCGATGGCGACCTCGCGCTCGCCATCCGGCCCCAGGAACACCGCACTGGCATTGAGGGTCATCAGGGCGGGGACCGTGTCGTTTGAGGCGGCCGCCACACAGCGCGCGCCGCCCTCCACGACGTGGCAAAGGGTGCCGTCTTTCTTGAGGCAGTAGCCCAGCCCCTTGCGCCAGAAGTAGGTCTGGTTGTACCAGCGGCAGCGGGTGTCGAGCATCAGGTTGCCGCCCAGGGTGCCGACGTTACGCAGCTGAGGTCCGGCCACCACTCCGGCGGCCTGGGCCAGAGCGGGTGCTCGCTCGATGATCAGCTCATTCTGGCTGGCATCGGCCAGGGTGGTCATGGGACCCAGGCGCAGGCCCGCATCCGAATCGCTCACTCCCTCAAGGCCCTCGACCTTGGCCAGGGAGATGACCGTCTTGGGTTCGAACAAGCCGTGCTTCATGTTCGGAACAAGATCTGTTCCCCCCGCGATGAGCATGGCCTCGCCCGGCTCGTCGGTCAGGAGCTTGACGGCCTCCTCGGCGCTGGAGGGTTCGAGCAGGCGGTAGGGGGGGAGGCGTAGCATCGGGTCAGGCTCCTGCCGCGCTTTCCATCTCACGCAGGGCGCGCAATACCTTGGCGGGTGTGAAGGGCAGGTCGGTGAGGCGCAGGCCCACGGCGTCGTGGACGGCATTGGCGAGGGCGGGGATTGATGAGTGCAGCGGACCCTCCCCGGCTTCCTTGGCGCCGTAGGGTCCTTCGGGGTCCACGCTCTCCACGATCAGGGCCTCTATCTCGGGTGTGTCGAGGGTCGTGGGCATGGGATAGTCGAGCAGAGACGGTCCCTCGTGCAGCCCGAAGCGATTGATCTTGTGTTCTTCCAGCAGGGCCTCGGCAATACCCATGTAGACCGAGCCCTCAATCTGACCTGCGACAAGGCGCGGGTTGAGGGCGCGACCGCAGTCGTGGGCGCACCACACCTTCTTCACACCGATGAAGCCCGTCTCGCAGTCCACGTCGACCTCGACCACGTGGGCTGTGAACGAATAGGCGGGCGAGGCACCGATGGCGCCCCCCCGGTAGTCCCCTCCAAGTTTGGGCGTGTTGTAGGAGCCCGTGGCACCCAGGGTGTCGCAGGCAGCTTCGGTCAGCTGGAATGCTTCACGCATGGTGATGGCGCGCTCAGAGTCTTCGAGATCGAGGGCCATGCCGCGCATCAGGCGCACACGTTTCTTGTCGCACTCCCACGTCGTGGCCAGGGTGTCCACGATCTGGGCCCGCAGCTTGCGGCAGGCGTCGATGACCGCGTTGCCCACCATGAACGTCACACGTGAGGAGTAGGCTCCGAGGTCCACGGGACACAGGTCCGTATCCGCGGCCACCACCCTCACGTCCGAGACCTCCACCCCGAGTTCCTCGGCCACCAGGTACGCGGCAACCGAGTTCGACCCTTGGCCGATGTCGTTGCCGCCCGTGAAGACCGTCACCAAACCGGAGCGATCGACTTTCAGCTGGATGCCTGCCTGCGGCATGTCATTGGGATAGATGGGATAGTTGGTCCCGGTGATGTACATGGAACCCGCGACGCCGAGTCCGCGCCCGAAGGGCAGCTTGCCACGACGCTCCTTCCAATCACTTGCCGCCTCAACCTTGTCCAGGCACTCAAGGAAGCCATTGGATGTGACGCGCTGACCGTTGATCGTCTCTGTGGAGTCGCCCTGGAAGTTGCGCCGGCGCAGTTCAATGGGGTCGAGTTCGAGCTTCTCGGCCAGCCTGTCCAGCTGGACTTCGAACGCGAAGCGCGGCTGCACGCTGCCATGCCCGCGCTTGGGGCCGCAGGGCGGCGAGTTGGTGAAGACCCGGGTGGAGTCGAAGCGATAGGCGGGAAAGTGGTAAGGGCCTGTGAGGAGCTGACCCGAGTAGTAGGTCGTGACCAGCCCATAGGAACTGTAGGCGCCGCCGTCCAACAGGATCTTGGCGTCGACCGCCGTCAGGCGTCCATCGCGCGTCGCGCCGGTGCGGTAGTGCATCTGTGCAGGGTGTCGTCCACGATGGGCGTAGAAGACCTCTTCGCGCGTCCAGAGCATCTTGACCGGCCGACCCGTGAGCATGGCCAGCTTGGAGACACAGAACTCGAGGCTGAAGGGATCCGACTTGCCTCCGAAGGCGCCGCCGAGGCAGGGCTGAATGACGCGCACGTGTTGGGGTCCGATGCCCAGGACCTTGGAGATCTCCCGTTGGACGTAGTGGGTGATCTGGGTCGATGACCAGAGGGTCAGGTTTCCGTCCGCTCCGAACTGGGCCACGGCGCAGTGCGGCTCTATGGCGCCATGGGTCGTGCCATGGAAGGAGTAGTCGCCCTCCACGACGACCTCAGCCTCTTCAAAGCCACCATCAACGTCTCCGAAGTCCAACTCCACATGCTTGGAGACGTTGCCGCCCTTGCGGCCCTCGTGGATCTGTGGTTCGCCACGCCCAAGCGCCTCATTGGGATCGAGAAAGGCGTGCAGGGGTTCGTAGTCCACCTCGATCAACTCCAGGGCTCTATTGGCCGTGTCTTCATCCACGGCGGCCACCGCCGCCACCTCGTCACCGATGAAGCGCACCTTGTCCACGGCCAGAGCGTTCTCGTCGGGCGTCCAGGGGATGATCCCGTAGTACTCCGGCAGGTCGCTCCCGGTGATCACCGCATGCACGCCCTCCAGAGCAAGAGCCTTGTCCGTGCGGATGGCCTTGATCTTCGCATGGGCATGGGGGCTGCGAAGGGTCTTGGCGTGCAGCATGCCCGGTAGAACGATGTCGTCCGCGTAGATCGCATCTCCCGTGGCCTTGGCTGGTCCATCCACCTTGCGGTGCCCTTGACCGATGACCTGGAAGTGCTCACCCCAGGGCGGCTTGGGTCCGTGAATGTCCCGGGCGGCCATCAGTCTTCGCCCTCCCCGGTAGCTGTCTCCCCGGTAGGGGCAAGGGGCAGGTCCTCTCCGTCACGGTCCACCTGCCAGGCGGGTGGGACGGGATCCGCACCCGCTGCCTCCGCGACAGTCAACTCAACGGCCTCGATGATCTGGGTGTAGCCCGTGCAGCGACACAGATTTCCTGATAGCGCCTCCTGGATGGTCTCGCGATCGGGTTGGGCATTCTCGTTCAGGAGCGCGCGCGCGGAGAGCATCATGCCCGGCTGGCAGAACCCGCACTGCAGTGCATCGCAACGATCAAAGGCGTCCTGCACGGGATCGGTCCCTTCACCACCCTCGGCGCAGTGGGCGGGCCGCAGACCTTCGATGGTGACCACCTCGTGCCCCTCGGCTCGCGCGGCGGGCAGGATGCAGGCCAGGGTGGGCTTGCCATCCAGCAGCACGGTGCAGGCGCCGCAGTCGCCCTTGTCACAGCCCTGCTTGGTGCCGGTCAGCCCGAGCCGATAGCGCAGGACCTCGACGAGGGTCCAGTGGTCCGGCGCGGCGACGGTCAGTCGGTCGCCGTTGACCAGGAGGTGCAGGGTGCGCATGGGGAGTATTGTTCCCGCCCTTGGGGGGCGAGGCAAGCAGGATGACCCGGGTACCGGGCCTGCCCCTCACTTCAGCCGCATGACCACCCGGCGCTCGCCACCCTTGAGCGTGACGGGTTTCTTGGCGCTCTGGTCTCCCGCCTGACCGTGCACCGTGTACCGGCCCGGGGGGAGGGGCCCGAATCGATGCTCGGTGGGGGAGAAGCCGCCCTCGATGTAGAGGTACTGCAGGTCCTGGTAGCCGAACAGATTCGCGTAGTCGCGATCCGCCGCGTCGAGGACCCGCACGCTGCCGCGCACCGGCTCACGGGATTCCTTGCTCTGCAGTTGCACCTTGACGATCGTGCCGACGCCCAGGTCGAGACGGAGCTCGGTGACCTCGTTCGCGCGCACACGCACGGCGGCGCTCTCAGGGCTGCACAGATCCTTGGTGCGCGTCAGCACCGTGTAGTCTCCAGGAGCCAGGGACTTGACCAGGAGCTCTCCATCCGGGCCGGTAGTCTGCATGGAGAATGGCTCAAGGGTGCGGCCTGAAGCGTCGCGCACAAAGACGGCGGCTCCACTGGCGGGACTTCCGTCGGGGGCCATGACGGTGAGTTTCAACGCACCCGGTTCGGGGAGCTCCAGTACGAGTCCATCCAATGCCTGATCCTCCACCAGCACCAGGCCGCCCAGGGTGACGCGGCCCAGGTGGCCTTCTCCCAGGCCCATCATGGGTGCTCCTCCCGCACTGACCCGGTAGGTGCCCGGACGCAGAGGCAGCACCTCGAACGCGCCGTCTTCGCCACTGACCAACTCGCTGTACTGGCCTCCGAACATGCGATCGCTGCGGGCGTCGCTGTCGAGGGTTACGGTGACCCGCTCGCCGGAGATACCACGGCCGTCGGGGCCCACGACATGGCCCGAGATGCGGCCGAGGGGGAGTTCAAAGTCGTGACGATGTTCCGCGGCGCTGGGTACCTCAAGACGGAACTCGATCGTGTTCTGCTGACCGGGCCCTGTGCCAAGTGTTTGCAGGTTGGTCGTGTATCCACCGGGTCCGTCGAGGGTGACCTCGTAACGTCCGTCCTCTCCAACAGCTGTCATGGCCAGGTTGGCGTACAGCTGGCCGCCTTCGGGGAACAGGCTCAGGTTCGCGCCAGCGAAGGGTCTGCCGCCCAAAGTGACTGTTCCGAACAGGCGCACCGGATCCTCGGGGGGGGCTCCCAAGACTACGTGGGTCGTCTCACCCTCGATGATCGTCGCCTGCCCGATCTCGAGGCTGGACATGAGCGTTCCCATGTCGGCCTCTCCACCCAGTCCTTTGGCCATGTCCATGGCTGTAACCTGCCACGTGCCGGCCTGCAGGTGCTCGAAGCGGAATTCGCCGCTGGCGTCCGTATTGCTGAGCTTCTGGGAGATGCCCGCCCCTCCCGTGATGGACTCAAGGGCCACGGTGGTGACCATGAATCCCGAGGCCCGCTTCCCGGCAGAGTCGTAGACCTCGCCAGTCAGGGTGCCCCCCTTGGGGAGCTCGATGCGCACCCCTTCGCGTACTTCGCCCGGGGCCAGCTCGATTGTCACTCCTGGACTCCGTGCCCAGCCCTCGGCTTCGGCGATCAGCTGCGTACCCCCAGCCGGGATCCCCGCCAGAGTGAAGTGGCCAGCCTCGTCCGCAGTGGTCTGAACCGCTTCGAGGCCCACAGCCATCAGGTCCTCCAGGGAGCTCCCGTGCCCGGAACGGACTGCGGCTCCGGGAGTCGGCGTGCCGTCCGTGCCGACGACATCGCCTGACACGGTGGCCGTTGATCGGACCCGCAGCACGAGCTCCTCGGTCAGTGGCGCTTCGAAAGAGAGCGGCGCTTCGGATGCGTGCGCATCGTCCTGTACCCAAGCCATATACGACCCCGGTGTGAAATCCTCGAGGACGAATTGCCCCTCATCAGACTTGAAGGTCTTGGAGCGCTGGGACGTCTTGGATGCCAGGCCACCTGCTGGGCCATCACTGCTGCGAGCGTAGTGGATGCGGAATTCCTCTACCGGGGCGTCGCCCTCATCCACCACACGGCCGGCGATGGAAAGGGGAGGGACCAAGGTCAGTTGGAGACCCTGTGTCCCGGGTTGCACACTGCCGACTTGAGCCTGCCACCGCACCTGGATGGGTTCTGACCCATCGGATGTTGTGGAGACCAGTGGGGCCTTGGAGCTTGCGCTCACCACGAACGGCCCCTTGCCGAGACCGAACAGAGTGAAGTCTCCATTTGAATCGGTGACGGTCTCTGCGTAGGCACCCCGCAGCGCATTCAGTCCTCCCAGCCCCACTCCGTGGGCCACGTCAAACTGGGCGCTGACCGTCACCTCCACCGCAGGGCGCCCATCGTTCCAGTGCAGGCTGCCGGTGATGCTCTCTCCTCGGCCCAAGGTCACTGTGACGTTCTCCTTGCTCTCCTCCTCCAGGAGATCAACGGTCACCGAGTCACTTTCAAGAAAGCCATTGGCTCGTGCGCGCAGGGCGTTTTCACCGCTGCCGAGGCCGCGCACCTGGAAGCGGCCCTGTGAATCGCACTGAGTTTGACGTTCGGAGGCAGCCCCCAGGCTTCCGAGCAGACCGGTGGAAGCGACCTCGACGCTGGCTCCGGCTACGGGCTGGCCGCTCTCGTCCACGACCACGCCGGCTATGCTGGCTCCCTCCACAAGGGTCAGGAGGAGCTCTATCTCTTCCCCGCCCGTTGCGCCGACGATGGCGACCCTGTCGCTCCGCAGGGAAGGATGCATGGCGCGCACGTTGTAGTCGTGTCCGAGAGGCAACGCGTCGAAAGAGAACTTGCCTCCCGGTTCCATGCTGAACTGGATGGGGAGCATGGGGGTCGAGGCCACCAAAGCCATGGGATCGAGTTGAGCGTTCTCCGGATTGACCTCGAGCATGAACGATGCATCAAGGGCCCCCTCAACATCTGTCTGCACGTGCCCTCGCAGGTGTGCACCCAGAACCAGTGTGATGGCCTTGTCGGCGGCGCCCAGGTCCGTGGCTTGGGGGCTGTAGGAGAACTTGCCGCGGACGATGACCCAGGCGGATTCGTCCTCGGGATCGCTGGGCACGCGGAAGCTGCCGTCCTCCTTCACGGGGAACGAGTCAGGGGAGGACCCTGAGCGTGCGAGCCAGAGCAGGAAGCGGGGATAGTTCATCTCTCGCGGAATGGCGAACACAGCGAGCTCCCCCGCGGATTCGTGAACGCCCTCGGGCCACTCGATCCTTCCCGTAAGCCAGGTGCCGTCCTCGGTCATGGCCTGGCGCTCGCCATCCGGGGCCAGGCTCGGGGTGGCTAGTGCTTCGACAGGGCCGGGTTCGGGCTCGGCTCCCCCTTCTGCATTCTGGGTTCCAACGGCCCCCAAGGGATCGGGGGCCACGGGCTCATCCGTGAGGTCCGAGTCCACGCCCATCCAAATCAGGGTTCCGAGTGCCACCATGGCAAGGATGGGCAAGATTCGTTTCATGGGGATGGGATGTTGCTGACGTTTGAGATGCCGTCGGCTTCGCGCCACTGCACCAGAATAGGCTGTGCCCCGCGAGACCTACAGGGGTGGGGGCGTGTCCCTGGTTGGGGACCGATTCTCCCTTGTCCCGGTACCTACGCCCCGTGCCGCCTCTCCATTCACCCGCTCCGTTCAATCCCGGTGGGCGGGCCCTTTGCGCGGCCCCCTTGGCCTCGTACCCTCTGCAGGGTCCTCCTGCGCTTCCAATGGCTGCTCCCGAACCTCACCCCAAACCTCAATCCGTAGCGGCCCCCGAGGCTCTCAGGGGAGTGGTCCAGGGCTTGCATCACGTGGCCATTGCCGTGCGCAGCCTCGCAGATGCACAGGAGTTTTACGCTGAAGCCCTGGGCTTGGACATGGGTGAGCCCGAGTACGTTGCCGAGCAGGGTGTCAACGTGGTCGTCGCGCAGGCGGGTGGGACGCGCATCGAATTCGTGGAGCCCGTGGACGGGGAATCCCCCGTGGCGCGCTTCTTGGACAACCGTGGGCCCGGTCTGCATCACCTGGCGTGGAAGGTTCACTCCGTTGAGGAGGCCTTGCAGCAACTGGCCGCACGCAACGTACGCTTGATCGATAAGGCCCCGCGTCCCGGATCGCACAACACGACCATAGCCTTCGTCCATCCCAGCGCCACCGGCGGTGTGCTGATGGAGTTGGTTCAGGAACCTGATTGAGGCGCGAGGAGCGCCCTTCCCCTCTCACATGGCCGACGAATCCCCAAAAGAACGCCTCCTGCGTCTGCGTGAAGAAACCCTGCTCGGCGGCGGCGAGGAGCGCATCGCCGCCCAGCATGCCAAGGGCAAGCTGACGGCACGCGAGCGCATCGACTTTCTCGTGGACGAGGGGTCTTTCGTGGAGCTCGATCGATTTGTCACCCACCGCTGCACGGACTTTGGGATGGAGAAGCAGAAGATCCTGGGGGATGGCGTTGTTACCGGTCACGCTCAGATCAACGGTCGGCCCGTCTATCTGTTCAGCCAGGACTTCACGGTCTTCGGTGGCTCCCTGTCAGAGACCCAGTCCGAGAAGATCTGCAAGGTCATGGACATGGCATCCAAGGTCGGCGTGCCGGTTCTCGGCCTCAACGACTCGGGTGGCGCGCGCATCCAGGAGGGCGTGCAGAGCCTGGGTGGCTATGCCGAGATCTTCTGGCGTAACACGCGTGCCTCGGGCGTGATTCCCCAGCTCTCCGCCGTGCTTGGCCCTTGCGCGGGCGGGGCGGTCTACAGCCCGGCCATCACGGACTTCATCCTGATGGTGGAAGGCAACTCCTACATGCACATCACCGGGCCTGACGTGGTCAAGACGGTGACCCACGAGGACGTCACCAGCGAGGATCTCGGTGGGGCCGAGGTGCACTGCTCCAAGAGTGGCGTGGCGCACTTCTCCACGCCCGACGACAAGTCATGCATGAACCTCATGCGGCGCCTCTTGGGGTATCTGCCCTTGAATAACGCGGAGGATCCGCCGTTTGTCCCCACCGACGATCCGTCGGATCGGCGCGAGTCGGCTCTCGACAGCCTCGTTCCCGACGATGCGCAGAAGCCCTACGACATCACACGTGTGATGGATCTGGTCCTGGACCAGGGGTCCTGGCTGGAGGTGCAAGCGGCGTTTGCTCGCAACCTGGTGGTCGGCTTTGGTCGTCTGGGCGGGCGCGTGGTGGGCATCGTGGCCAACCAGCCCGCGGTTCTGGCTGGCTGCCTCGACATCGAAGCCAGTGAGAAGGGTGCACGTTTCATCCGTTTCTGTGACGCGTTCAACATTCCGATCGTGACCTTTGAAGATGTGCCCGGCTTCCTGCCTGGCACAGACCAGGAGCACCACGGCATCATCCGTCACGGGGCCAAGCTGCTCTATGCCTATTGCGAAGCCACCGTTCCGAAGATGACCGTCATCACCCGCAAGGCCTATGGCGGGGCCTATGACGTGATGGCATCCAAGCACATCCGTGCCGACGTGAACGTGGCCTGGCCCGGCGCCATGATCGCGGTCATGGGGGCGGCCGGGGCGGCCAAGATCATCCACCGACGCGAGATCGCGGCGGCTGAAGATCCGGGCACGGTGGAAGCCGAGCGCACGACCGAATACGAGGAGACCTTCAACAATCCCTACCGCGCCGCGGCCCGGGGCTTCGTGGACGACGTGATCGAGGCCTCGGCTACCCGGCCCTACCTCATCCGCGCTCTGGAGTTGTTGGCCAGCAAGCACGAACCCGGGCCGCTGCGCAAGCACGGCAATATTCCCCTCTAGGCCTTCGCCCAACGGATCATGTTCAAGCGCATCCTGATTGCCAACCGTGGGGAGATAGCCCTACGCGTGATACGCACCGCCCGCGAGATGGGCATTGAGTGTGTGGCGGTGTATTCCGACCTGGACGCCCAGGCGTTGCACGCGCGCATGGCCCACAGGGCGGTGGCCCTGGGCGGTTCGACGCCGGCCGAGACCTACCTCAACGTCGACAAGATCCTCGCCGCGGCCAAGGAGACAGGGGCTGAGGCCATCCATCCGGGCTATGGCTTCCTGTCCGAGAACGCCGGCTTTGCGCGGGCTGTGACCGAGGCCGGCCTGGCCTGGATCGGCCCTCCGCCAGAGGCCATCGAGGTCATGGGCGACAAGATCGAGAGTCGTCGGGCGATGCAGGCGGCCGGTGTCCCCTGCGTTCCAGGCTTGACCGATCCGGTGGATGATCCTGCAGCTGCGATCGAAGCCGCCGAGGCCATTGGTTATCCGGTGGCCATCAAGGCCGCCGCTGGCGGCGGTGGCAAGGGCATTCGGATCGTGGGCGAGCGGGACGAGATGGAGAGCGCCTTTCGAGCCGCTTCCGGGGAAGCTGAGTCCTCCTTCGGGGACGGGCGCCTGTACCTCGAGCGCTACCTCGATAGTCCCCGTCACATCGAGATCCAGGTCTTGTTTGACGCGGGAGGGCAGGGCGTGAGCCTCTTCGAGCGCGAGTGTTCGATTCAGCGCAGGCACCAAAAACTGATCGAGGAGAGCCCCTCGGTCGTGATCGATGCAGAGCAGAGGGCGGCGATGGGGGAGATCGCCCTGCGCGCAGGAGCCTACGTGAACTACCGCGGTGCGGGCACGGTGGAGTTCCTCTGGTCGGGCGGGGAGTTTTACTTCCTTGAAATGAACACCCGCCTGCAGGTGGAGCATCCGGTCACCGAGATGGTGACCGGGGTTGATCTCGTCGCCGAACAGTTGCGTATCGCGGCGGGCGAAGCGCTCGGTTTCGATCCCGCTGGGCTGCGGCTGACGGGCCATGCCATCGAGGTGCGCATCAATGCCGAGGATCCCTACAGTGGCTTCTTGCCGTCAACAGGCACTCTTCACAACTTGCGCGCTCCCGGGGGGCCCTGGGTGCGACTCGATGGTGCCATGTACCGCGGCCTTGAGGTGGGGCTCAGCTACGATCCCATGCTCGGCAAGCTGATCGTCTGGGGTGCAGATCGCGACCAGGCTATCCGGCGCATGCGACGGGCCATCGCGGAGATGAACGTGGGCGGGGTGCGCACCAGCTTACCCGCCGTCCTTCAGGTCCTCGAGACCTCGGAGTTCGGGGCCGGTGAGTTTGACACCCACTTCCTTGAATCCCTCCAATTGGCGCCGCCTCCCGAATTCGAGCCCCTCGTGGCCGCCGCCTCCGCAATCTTCCGCCACACCCAGTCTCGGCGGCGTGCACTGGCACCCCAGCATGCCTCTCGCACTGCCTGGCGAGACCGCGGCAGACGCGCGGTCAGCTCATTCTCCCGCCGCGCGAGCGAGAAGGGAGATCAGGCGTGAAGTACTTCATCACGATCGGTGAGCGGGTTCACGAGGTGGACCTCGTACGTCGCCTTGGCGAGCTGCTCGTTACGGTGAATGGTGAAGCCATGGACCTGACCTACAGCGAAGCGGATCGGCACGGGCAGGTGATGTTGCAGCACGATGGCCGGAGCTTCGGGGCCTCCATCGAAGGTACGGGTTCGGACGTCGCCATCACGCTCGCCGGCCACAGCTACCAGATGCAGATCGAGGACGAGCGCGAGCACGCGGCCCACGTGGCCGAGCGCGCGGCCTCCAAGGGTGGAGGTACCCTCAAAGCGGTTATGCCCGGCGTGGTTGTCGAGACCCTGGTCGCGGTCGGTGATGAGGTTGTCGAGGGCCAGCCTCTGCTGATACTCGAGGCCATGAAGATGCAGAACGAGATCCTCGCTCCCGGCCCTGGAATCGTCGCCCGGTTTCACGTTGAGCCCGGGCAGGCTGTGGCTGCCGGGGAGAAACTCGTCGTGCTTGAAGGAGCCTAGGGACAGGAAACGTGCGCCTAGCGCGCGTCCCCTGCGGGGTGGGCAGCCAGCTTGTGCCACACCGTGAGGTTTTGGGAGCGATCGGGGTCTCCTCCAGCACCATTCCGGATTTCAAAGCCGATGCTTACGGGCTCGGTTCCAACCCCGACCCGATCGGGGGAGGCCTCGAGCTTCCGGAGGATGACGACCTCGTACTTGCCGTTCTCATGGATGCTCCTTACGGAGACGCCCAGTGGCTCGTAGTCGAAGTCTCCGCTGTTGGCATCCCACTCCCAATACTCGCTGGTCTCATCCTCCCGGCCGGGGCAGAAGAACTGCGGCGTGGGCTCCTGGGAGAAGCGCACGGTGAGTGAGTCGGGCGTGGCCCCTTCAGCGGCCAGGCCGGGGGTGGAGTCGGACCATGACAGGCGCAGACCCAGGGTCGTGTCGTCTTGGGCCAATTGGAGCTCGAAGCCCGGGACGCGCGTCTCGGTCCACTGAAGAGGAGCCAGCGCGATCCACTGCGTGGAAACAGAGTTCCAGATCTCAGCATTCGGATGAGCGTCGAGGGGCTCTTGGACGGTCTCGGGGCGGAAGAGTTGGTGCCGTTGGCGTGCCTGTTCCTGGGCTCTCGGATCGATGAGCGATTCCACAAAATGCACCAGCCCCCAGGCCTCCCTCGGAGACAGCTCATAGGCCGGCATGGGAGTGCCAGGCATCCCGCAGCGAATGCGCCGGAAGATATCCACCGGGCGGCTCCCGCCCTTGAAGATGCCTGCTTGGAAGTCCCGGGCAAGAACCGGCCTGTCTTGTTCGTCGAGCAGATCCGTCCGCAGGCGTCCCCGGCCATCGGCGTCGTGGCATGAGGCGCAGTTCTGCTGGAAGTAGGCCTCTCCTTCAGCGAGCAGGTCGAGGGTTGGGGCGTGAGCGGGGGGGAGGGAGACCGGGGGGCCGGGCTCTAGGGGCACCTTGGCGATGGCCTCTTCCCACTCCAACTCCTCTCCCTCTTCCGCGGCCAGCTCCTGAAAGATCTCCGCTCGCCGGTTCATGGTCAGTACCAGGATGAAATTGGCGACCGCCGCCAATTCGTCCTGGGAGAAGTGGTCATGGGGTGGCATGGCCGACCCTACAATGCCCCGGGAAATGACCTCGATCAGGTCTTCCTGAGTGGGGATTCCGTCCACCGTGGAGACCAGCCGAAATCGTTCCCGGCTGAAGTCCCTGGGCTTGGGGTCGAGAGTCTCGGCGCCCGGCCCATCTCCCAAACCGAAGTCTCCGTGGCAGGGCGAGCAGTGGCGCAGGTACAGCCTTCGGCCACAAACCTGGTTGGCTGGCGCAACAGGATCAACCGACGGGCTCGCTGGGATCAGAAACGAAAACACGCCGAGACCGAGGACGGGGAGGGTGGCAGTGGATAGGGACATGGTGAGAGGGGCTCTGACCGAGGGCGTGGAGACCTTCACTATACCCGGTCTCCAGCCTCCCAGACCATCCGCACAAGGGGCCGTGGGGGAGGCTCTCGTGCCCCGATACTTCCTTGATGGGGGGGGGAGCGCAGTGGACCACGGAAACTGCCCAGGTGGGGTAGTCTGGAACCATGCTCCTTGCCCCAACGGTTCTTGCCCCTCTCCAGCGCTTGGTGGGCCGCCGCCTCATGGCCTTGTGTCTGGCTGTGGGACTGCTGGTGCCCCAGGCCAGGGCCACCTGGTCCGTGGTGGTGATCAACAAGCTCACCGGCGAAGTGTGCAGCGCCACGGCAACCTGCATTCAGGGCACGGGCTTGGAGAATGCCGTACCCGTAATCGTGGTAGGTCGGGGAGCGGGCGCCAGCCAGGCGTTCGTGCTGAGCAATGCCCAGAACCGCAAGATCATGTTCTCGGGCTTCAAGAACGGTCTGCTCCCGGGTCGGATCCTCGACATCATCATCCAATCGGACTCAGGCATTGGGTCCCGCCAATTCGGGATCGTCTCCTTTGACGGTCCGCCTGTCTCGTTTACGGGTGCTGACCTGAACAGCCAAGGAGCTTCATGGGCCGGCGGTTTGAGTGGGGAGACCGCCGAGTTGATGTATGCCATCCAGGGCAACAGTCTGACCGGTGCCAATGTGGTCCTGGCCGCAGAGCAAGCCCTCCTGAATACGCCTGGAGATCTCTCCCTGAAGGTCATGATGGCCATGGAGGCCGCGCGCGCCATGGGGGGCGATGGTCGCTGCTCATGTAATCCAGGCGCCGCCGACAGTTGCGGATCGCCGCCTCCATCCTTCGACAAGAGTGCCCATCAGGCCGTGATGTTCCTGGCGCGACCGGGCGACAAGAATGGGACTTGCAAGGGAGCGGTAGGCTGTGCGAACGGTGACTACTACCTGGCCCTGAAAGTGGGCGGTAACTGGAGCAACGTCGATCCGGTCATTGAACTCCGTGACCAGTACGCGCTCTGGCGCGCGTCCATGGCGGGGGTACCTGACCACTACAAATCCGAGGTGACGGTCGATCGCCAGAGCATCGTGGCCGATGGCCGCTCGCGTGCACACGTCACGATACACCTCAAGGATCTTGATGGCGTGCCCCTCACCCA
>PBIX01000096.1 GCA_002720975.1 Planctomycetota bacterium
ATGTGACGGATGGGCCGGTCTAGCGCCGACTCGGATCTACTCTGAGACTGCCGAGGACCCGGCTTTCAGGCCCATCTCCTCCATCGTCTCTGCGATTGCAGTGAGGAGCGCCTCCATGTCCGAAAGAAACAGTCGGCCGATGTTCCCGATGCGGAAGCAATCCGCATCTGTCACCTTGCCCGGGTAGATCACAAACCCGCGACGGTTGAGTCCATCATAGAAGCGCTCGAACTCAAAGCCGGTATCTTGGGGATAGAGGAACGAAGTGATGATGGGGCCCTGGTGTTCGGCGGGCACAAACTCCTGAAATCCGAGCCGAGCCATGCCCTCTCGCAAGCATGCGTGATTCTGTCCATAACGCTCCGCTCGGCCCTCCACTCCACCCTCCTCCTCCAACTCGATCAGCGCCTGCCTGAATGCAAGCAACGCATGAGTGGGAGGGGTAAACCTGAACTGACCGTTTGTTTCTAAGCCGCGCCACTGGGCTTCGAGATCAAGCGTGAGGCTCCGAGCCTGACCGCGACACGACGCCAACGCCTCGCGCCGACATATCGCAAAGGCGAATCCGGGTACACCTTCGATGCACTTGTTGGCCGAGGAAACCAGAAAGTCCGCACGGCATTCTCGAACGTCCAGCGGAACCGCACCAAACGCGCTCATGGAATCCACGATGTAGCCGCGACCAGCAGCTGCAACGACTTCGCCAACCTGGGCGATGGGGTTCATCACTCCCGAGGTGGTCTCACAATGCACAATTGCCACGTGGGTGATTGCGGCATCGCCCCGGAGGCACTCATCGATGGCGCACGTTTCGACAGGGGAGGCCTCGGGAAACCGCAGGACCTCTACCGCAATGCCATGCACCTCTGCGATCTTCGCCATGCGCTCACCGTAGGCCCCGTTGGCGGCAACGAGCAATTTGCCCGTCGTGGGAATGGCTGAGCTGATCACGGCCTCGATGGCATAGGTGCCGCTGCCTTGCAGGGGCACGGTTTCGTAGCCCAGCTCCTGCGAGACTCCGGCAAGCTGAAGAAGGCCATGGCGAACGTCCCGGATGGCCGCCAAAAACTCACCGTCGCGAGAGCCCAGATCGCACAACATCGCCTGCTTCACGGTTGCACTGGTCGTCAGCGGTCCGGGGGTGAAGAGCAGCTTGTCTCCAGGTGTTCGTGAGGAGGTCATGGGATCACCAAGGCAGGGAGAAGGTTTTCACGTTGGTCATGTACTTGATGGCCTCGATGACGCCCTCTTTGACTCCCAGGCCCGAGTCTTTCACACCACCAAAGGGCGAGCTCTCGATGCGATAGCCCGGCACCTGGTTCACGTTGACGGTGCCCGTTCGAATCCCTCGCACGGCCTTGAGGGCGGCCTCCATGTTGTTGGTGACGATGCCGCTTGAGAGTCCAAAGGCGCTGTCGTTGGCCAAGGCGATCGCGTCATCGATGTCTTTCACGCTCATGATCGGTGCAAGCGGCCCGAATGATTCCTCCACCACCATCTCCGCATCGCGGGGTACGTCGGCGATCACCGTGGGTTCGATCTGCGCACCGTTTCTTCCGCCACCGCAAAGAACCTTCGCACCGCGGGCCACCGCATCCTCGATGCGTTTCTCCAGTCGCTTGGCAGCCTCCTCATCGATGACCGTTCCCACGCCGGTCGCTTCATCGGCTGGGTCGCCGCAGGGGTATTCCGCAGTCTTGGCCACAAAGCGGTCGGTGAACTCTTCCAAGACGCTCTCATGAACGAGCAAACGCTTGACGGCTGTGCAGCGTTGGCCCGAGTTCCGATAGCACCCCTCTGCCGCAAGGGTGACCGCCAGATCCATGTCCGCGTCATCCATGACGATCAGGGGTGAGTTGCCGCCAAGTTCAAGGCACAGTTTCTTGTATCCCGCGCGCTTGGAGATCTGCTTTCCAACGCCCGCGCTGCCCGTGAAGCTGACAAACTCGACGCGACTGTCTTCGATGAGTGGTGACACCAACTCATCGATGGAGCCCATGACCGCACTCAACATCCAGCCGGGGAGGCCGGCGTCATAGAGAAGCTCGGTGAAGCGGATCGCCGTGAGCGGAGTCTTCTCCGAGGGTTTCAGGATCATGGGCAACCCGGCGGCTACCGCTGGTGCAAGCTTGTGCGCCACCTGGTTGAGCGGATGGTTGAAGGGCGTGATGGCTGCACCCAGGCGCAGGGGCTCCCGGGTTGTGAATATCTTGCGCGCCTTCCCTTGAGGAGAGATGTCGCAGGAGAAGATCTGTCCGTCGTCCTTCAAGGCCTCTGCGGCGGCGAACTGCAGAACGTCCTGGGTGCGCCCCACCTCGTAGCGAGTCTCCCGCATGCAGAGGCCGGCCTCCCGGCGGATCAGGTGCGCGAATTCCTCCGCGCGTTCACCCACCAGACGGCGCGCCTCCAGCAAGATCTCACTGCGTTGAAAGCGCGTTAGAGCCTGCTCGCCACCGGGCGGAAAACCAGCGGCGAGGTGTGCCTCGATGGCCCGGTCCAACCCGGACCGATCAAGCATGGGCACCGTACCCACAAGCTCGTCCGTGTAGGGGTTGTGAACCTCCAGGCTGGAGTCCGTGTGAACGGTTTCGCCAGCCAAGTAGCAGGGAAAATTCAGGATGTCGGTCAAGGTGGTCACTAGGAGGCGGGGCAAAGAAGAGGGAAGAGGTCGAAGCTGCGAAGGTCCGACCAGGCGTGCTCTTGCAGCGACTGCGGTAGAGGCTCGGAGAGAATCAGGGGCACCATCTCCTCGTAACGGCTGCCGTGCGATCTAAGGACGCCGCCGAGCATGTCCAGATCGTGGTGCTCAGCAGTGCGGCCCAAGACCCAGTCGCGGGTTGAGAGAACCACGAGGTCGCCGAGGCGATCCGCGGGCAACTCCAGCTTGGTGGCGGCGATCTCGCGGGGCAGGGCTTCAGCCACGCCGGGTAGGGTCATGCAATGACGGCAGATGGCGTCTGCACGGGAAGGTTCTTCGAGGTGGACCACAACGAACCCGCCGAGGGCTCCATGGTGGACAACGTAGGGGTCGGTGATCGTGCAGATCACCCGAATGCCGGACCCGAACACAGAGCGCAGCTCATCTTCCACGAAGAGCACGTTGGGCTTCCCGTTTGTGGTCTTTCCATTCATGCCGTGATCTGCAGTCACTCCCACGTGGGCTCCTGCGTCCAGGCAGCGACCGATGACCGCGTCAATCCCTGCATAGAACTCCAACGCCTCGGGCTCGTCGGGTGTGTGCTTGTGCTGCACGTAGTCGCTCAGAGTGAGGTAGAGAAAGTCCGCATCCCCTCGCTCCAACAAGGCAGCACCGGCCTCCAGTGCAAAGAGGCTCAGATCTCCGCTGTAGACCTCAGGGGTGGAGCGACCCACGAGTGCCTCGGCACCCTCTATGCCGTTCTCCTCCATGCTTGTTTCGTTCGCTTTCTCAGAGGAGAAACAGATCCCCGCCTCCAATCCCTTGGACAGGAACTTCCGCAGCTTGTCTTTCGCGGTCACGACGGCCACCTTGCGGCCCGCACGCGCGACGGCCGCAAACACGGTCGGCGCCCGTAGATATTCGGGCGAGTTCATCATCACCTCTTCTCCGCTGTCCGGATCGAGGAAGAAGTTGCCCGGGATGCCCGTCAGGGAGGGCGGCCCGCCGCAGGCGATAGCAGCATTGTTCACGTTGGTGAATGAAGGCATGGCCCCACGCGCCAACCCACGGAATCCACCGGCCGCCATCTGCCGCAGACGCGGCATGTGACCCTGCGCGATGGCGCTGGACAGGTACTCGTCCGCGCAACCGTCAATGCAAATGGCCACGACAGGACAGGGGGGTAGTTGATAGTCCCGGCCGTTGAGATTGAAGGGACCACTGGCGAATTGAGACGAGTCGTTCATCGGCCTGAGGATAAGGCACCCTCCCTCTCTGCGGTAGACCACCGTCACACTCAAGCGATACTCCTGTAGGATCCCCTGCGTTCCAGAGCGGATCGAAACCGCCCCCCCCTCCAAATCTCAAGCTATGGCCCATCACCCCGACTTTCTCGTGATTGGTGGCGGCGTATTCGGCTGCTCCATTGCCTGGCACCTCGCCCGTACGGGTGCTGGAAAGGTGACGGTTGTCGAACGGCAGGGGCTGGCTGCAGCCACGACGAGCCGAGCGGCGGCGCTGCTCACGCGCATGAGACTCAAGCCGGGCCAGACGGCACTCGGCACCGAAACGCGCAGGACAATAGATGAGATTGAGGAGGAGTTGGGATTCAGTTTGGAACAGCACCGGGTCGGCAGCCTGCACATAGCAGCCTCCCCCCAGACCCGGGGCGAATTGGAAAAGCTCGCAGCGGCAGCGGCCGAGCACTCGGAACCTTTTGAGTGGATCGACCCCGAAGATGCCTTCAAGCGAATCCCATGGCTCCAAACCGAGCGCGAGTTGCGGGTGGGCTTCATGCCCCGGGATTCCTATCTGGACCCCTACCGGTTGACCATGGCCTACGCGGACGCCGCCAAAGCGCGTGGCGTGGAGTTCCTGCTCGAAACCGAGGTAACGGGCCTCATGCGCAGTGGTGATCGCATCACGGGCGTACGTACCGAGAATGCGAATATTGAAGCGGGCTGCGTCATCGATGCCGCCGGCCCATGGGCCGGGCTGCTCGCCGCTGAGGCGGGCTGGCACCTTCCCCTGGCACCGGTGCGCAGTCACTACTGGATCACAGCCCCTGGCCCGCTCTTTCCCAAGGACAACCCCTACGTCATCCTGCCGGATGCTCGTGCCTACACGCGACCCGAAGTGGGAGGCCTGCTTTTTGGGCTGCGCGACAAGGCATCCCTGACCTGCGACCCACGTGAACTGCCAGCCGATCTGGCCGCGCCGGTTTTCCCCGAGGACCCCGAGGGTTGGGATGTGCTGATCGAGTCCGGCCCCGGCTTGCAGGAGTTTTTTCCGGCCTTGGCCGAAACGGAGCTCGCCCACTACGTGGCTGCACCTTCCGCCTACACTCCTGACGGGCAGTTCGTTCTCGGAGCCCTGCCTGGTGTCACGGGCATGCTCGTGGCGAGTGGCTGCTGTGGTGCGGGTATCGCCTGCTCCGGCGGCATTGGCCGCGCCATCGCTGAGCTTGCGACCGGTCAGGATAGCCACTTCGAACTCAAACACTGCCGTCCTGATCGCTTTGGCGAGATCGATTCCTTTTCCGAAGACTGGCGCAAGCGCTGTGCCGAGGGTCGCTCCGGGAAGACCAGTGGCTGATCACCCCTCCGGCAGAATCGGCTAGGACTCTGCCACGATTCGTACGGACAGCGCGAATCCTCTCGAGTTCACAATCCTCGGGCACCCGGCGGAGGTTCTCTCGTTGTCTGGAATGCGGGAGATAGCGAGCCCATTCCGGGCGGCGTTCGATCCGGTCTCCCTGGTAACAAGAGAGCATGGCGGGAGCCAGCAGGACGCAGCGACCCGGCGTTATCCCGGGGTGGCGTACTCCCCAACCTCCAGAATCAGGCTTAGGGGGGTGCATGTGCTGCTTCAGGGTCTATAGCAGCACTCTGGGCCTTTCCGGCCTGCCTTGCCCCCTCCTCGATTTCGTGCCTTGGGTTCTTCCCCTCTGGGCCTTCCCTCCAAGAAAAGAGGTATCCATGTCTTTGCTGACCTGCCTTCTCGCACTGCCCTTCCCGCTCCTCCCCGCCATAGCCCAGGAGCCCCAGGATCTGCATCGACAAGATCTCGCGGCCTTTCCTCAAGCCGTGATCGCTCCCGATGGAACCCCCCACGTTCGAGGGGAGCTGCTCCTGCAGTTCGCGCCAGCCGAGCCTGCGACCGTGATGCGCGCCCGTATCGAAGCCATGGGCGCCAAGGTGCACCGGGAGCTTCCTTCCTTGCGTACGCTGCTCGTTCGGCTCCCAGAGGGGCACTCTGCTCACGTGGCCATTGATCGTTACAGAGCACTGCCCGGGGTCGCGCATGTTGAGCTGAATGCGATAGGGGGAATTGGCCTGTGTGCCACGATGCCCACAGTTGATACGTACTTTGCAGACCAGTGGCAGCTGGACAACACGGCGGCGAACATGGGCACGCCCGGGGCCGATATCGAAGCTCGTCCTGCTTGGGATATCGAAGACGGAGACCCCTCTGTTGTGCTCGCCATCATCGACACCGGCATCCGCTATGCCAATCCAGAATTCGTTGGGCGCACCCTGCAGGGTTGGGATTTCGTGAACGACGACAACGACCCCTTCGACGATCATTCGCATGGAACACTGGTAGCTGGTCTGGCCGCAGCCAGCGCCAACAATGCCTTCGGCGTCGCTGGTGTGGATAGCCAATGCACGATTCTTCCCATCAAGGCGCTCAATGCTGCAGGAAGCGGCGCGGTTAGTTGGCTCTTGTCATCACTGGACTTCGTGGCGCAGCAGGGAGCCGACGTGATATGCATGTCGCTGATCAACTACCCCGCGTCAAGCCTCATAGACACGGCTCTGCAGCAGTGTCAGACCGCTGGCTGCATCGTGATGGCTTGTGCCGGCAATGGAGGAATTGGTAACGCAGACCTCTCCTATCCGGGAGCGAGCCCTTGGTCTATCTCCATAGGAGCAACAAACTCAAGCGACGTGCGTGCCTGGTTCTCCGGAACCGGATCGGCGCTGGACTTCGTAGCTCCAGGGGAGAACACGGTCACAATCAGCTACTCGGGTGCGGACCAGATGGCGTATTTCAGCGGGTGTTCGGCGGCCACACCTGTGGCCGCGGGCATTGCCTGCCTCCTCAAGGCCCAGGATCCCACCCTCAACCACGATGGAGCCTTTGAACTGCTGCGGGTGGGCGCGGAAGACAAGGTGGGCAATGCCCAGGACAGGGTCGGCCGCGACAATCACTACGGATGGGGGCGCTTGAACGCCCGTCAATCACTGGATCCACTCTACGAACGCTACTGCAAGGCTGAGCCCAACTCGACCGGCGCAGGGAGCGTCATCACGGCCAGTGGAAGCTCCAGTCTGATCGAGGGCGACCTTCGCCTGACCGCCTCTCTCATGCCAACCCAGGTCTTCGGCTACTTCCTGGTCTCCGAGACCAAGGGCTTGATTCCCGGAGCCGGTGGCAGCCAGGGCAACCTCTGCCTGACCGGGACGGTCGGCCGCTATGTTCAGCAGATCAAGAATAGCGGCGCAACGGGGAGCTTCCGCATACCCGTGAACCTGTCCGCCATTCCAATCTGGCCGAACCAGGCCATCCTGCCGGGCGAAACCTGGCACTTCAGCGCGTGGTACCGAGACAAGAATCCAGACCCCACGTCTAATTTCACGGACGCGATCTCGATCACATTCCTGTAGTCCACGCCTTGCCGCTGGCCGGGTTGCCCACGCCAGCCCTCACTTCCGTGCCCTGCATGGCCCCAGATGAGAGCCCGGGGCAGAACTGGCCCGGGTACGCGCTGCGGCTCACAATCACCGGGCATACCTGGTCGAGCGCGGGCCTCGAAATCGATAACTTTGGGTATCCTGTAGATGCCCATGTCCCCGACCCTCGCACTCATCTTGCTCGCCTGGAGCACGGAAGATCCGGCCAAGCTCGAGTTCAGTCGGGATGTTCAGCCCATCCTCGCGAAGCACTGCTTCCTCTGTCATGGCCCGGACCAGGGGACTCGCAAGGCGAAGCTGCGACTCGACCTCCCGAGCATCGTGGGGGAAGAACAGGGCATTCTCGTGCCCGGGCAACCCCTGAGCAGCGACCTCATCAGCCGCATAACCCACACCTCCGCCGACGAGCGAATGCCGCCTGCGGAGGAGAGCGCTCTCACTCCCGGAGAGATAGAGCTCCTCACCCGCTGGGTGACAGAGGGTGCTGAATACCAGAGGCACTGGGCGTTCGACCAGATCACGGCTCCCGCTTTGCCCGGCGGAGGCAACTGGGGTCGCAACGAGATTGACCGCTTCGTCCTCTCCGGGTTTGCAGATGGGGACCTCAAGCCATCGCCCGAAGCCGATCGTGCGACGCTGATTCGCCGGCTTTCTTTTGATCTGTGTGGAATGCCCCCCACTCCCGATGAGGTCACTGCGTTTGTCGAGGACGAGAGCCCGGGTGCATATGAGAAGTTGGTCGACCGCTTGCTGGCGGCCGATGCCTACGCCGAACGCATGACCCTCGCGTGGATGGACGCAGCGCGCTATGGCGACACATCAGTCCACCACGCCGATGGTCCCCGAGATATGTGGCCCTGGCGCGATTGGGTTCTTCGTGCCTACGGCGCAAACATGCCCTTTGATCAGTTCACGGTGGAGCAACTCGCTGGCGACCTCCTGCCTGAGCCCTCGACCGAGCAACTCGTTGCCTCCGGCTTCCACCGCAACACTCCCACCTCGGATGAAGGGGGCGCTATCGATGAGGAGCTCCGCGTCAAGTACATGGTCGATCGAGTCAAGACGACCGGCAATGTCTGGCTGGGGCTGAGCATGGAATGCGGGCAGTGTCACGGCCACAAGTACGATCCCATCAGCCAGAAGGACTACTATCGCTTCTTTGCGTTCTTCAACCAGAGCGAGGAGAGAGGGTTCCAAACGCGGAGCGGCAATGCCGACCCCAAGATCGATCTTCCCACCGAGACGCAGAAGACAGACCTCGCCGCTCTCGACGAGTCCGTCCAGACCGTTGAGGCGTTCTTCAGGACGACCGCGCCCCAGCCCGGGGCTTTCGAGGAGTGGCACGCCGACGAACGCAAGGGGCTGCTTGAGCGGGATGCACCCGTGCTGGGCAGCTGGTACTCCGTTGGGCCCTTCCAGAAGGACACAAAGGCAGAAGCCTACAGCGTCGATCACGGCCCGGAGGCGATTGAGATCGACGTCACAGCCAAGGTCGATGGGCAGGCATGGAAGGAACGCCCCGACCAGGACGGAGTCGTCCACAACCTGGGCAGCAAACAAAACGCGGCAATCTACCTGACCCGCACAATCGATTGCGAGCGTGCGCAAGCAGCGTCCGTGTCACTGGGCAGTGACGACAGCATTCGCATCTGGCTGAACGGCAAGATGGTCTTCGAGAAAGACGCCGGGCGGGCTGCGGCAGCAGACCAAGACCAGACCAGCCTTGAGCTACCGGCGGGAGAAAGCCGTCTGCTCTTGAAGATAGTGAACGGGGGAGGACCCACCGGCTACTACTTCAGGCTGGGCGCCGAAAACCTGCCCGGGCCTATCCTCGCGGCCCTCAAGTCTGAGCCTGAGAGGCTCACCGACGAGGCCCGCTCGGTTCTTCACGACCATTTCATTCAGTCCGGGTGGCCCGAGGGCATTGAGCAAGCCGCTATCAAGGCCTCGGCGCTCGCACGCAAGGTGGAGATCACCAAATCGCTCGGCACGGTCATGATCATGAGGGATGTGCCCGAGCGCCGGGTGACGTACATCCTTGACCGTGGCGAGTACGACGCGCCGCGCAAGGACCAGCCCGTGGAACCTGGCGTTCTTGAGGATCTCTTGCCATTCCCCGAGGGTGCACCTCTGAATCGCCTCGGTCTCGCTCAGTGGCTCGTCCACCCCGATCATCCGATGACAGCCCGGGTCACTGTGAACCGCTACTGGGCCATGCTCTTCGGGCGCGGCCTGGTCTCCACGGTCATGGATTTTGGCACGCAAGGAGCCCGCCCGAGCCATCCGGCCCTGCTCGACTGGCTTGCGCGCGACTTTATAGAGAATGGCTGGAATGTGAAGCGAGTGCTCAAGCAGATCGTCATGAGCGCAACCTACCGCCAAGACTCTCGCGCAGACAAAGCGCGTCTGGCAATGGACCCCGAGAACGCACTCCTCACCCGCGCGCCGCGCTTCCGCTTACACGGCGAGTTCCTGCGGGATCAGGCTCTCGCGGTGAGCGGCACGCTGGTGGACAAGATGGGTGGCCCGGGCGTGAAGGTCTACCAGCCTGAAGGCCTGTGGAACGCAGTTTCCCTTGACCGCAACAAGCGCTTCACGCAGGACCACGGAGAGAAGCTCTACCGCAAGTCCATGTACATCTATTGGAAGCGGTCGGCTCCACAGCCCGCCATGGCAACCTTCGACACCCCCATCCGCGACACCTGCGTCGTCCAGCGCCAGTGCACCAACACGCCCATGCAGGCACTGGTCACCCTGAACGACGTGCAATTCGTGGAGGCGGCGCGCCACATGGCCCAGCGCCTGATCCTCTCCGAAACGGACTTCAACTCCCGACTCGACTTGGCCTTCATGCTCTGCACCGCCCATCCCGCGACACCCCTCGCTCGCGAGGTGATGCTGGAGACCTTCAATGCTCAGCTTGTCGTCTTCAAGGCTGACAAGGATGCGGCGCTCGCACTCTTGGGCATGGGTGAGAGCGCTCGCGACGAGAGCCTTGACGCGGCAGAACACGCGACGTGGACGGTCCTCGCCTCCATGATCCTCAACCTCGACGAGACATTGACCAGGGAATGACGATGGATCCCATCCAAGAACGCAGCCGACAGGTGACCCGGCGCACACTCCTGCGCAATGGTGCGCACGGCCTCGGCGCGATGGCCCTAGGGTCGATGCTCGGCAAGACTGCATTCGGAGACGTGCGCGACAAGGGTCTGCCGCATTTTGCGCCCAAGGCCAAGCGTGTCATCTACCTGTTCATGAACGGGGCGCCCTCGCAGGTGGACCTCTTTGACTACCACCCGAAGATGCGGGAGATCCATGGCATCGAGTTGCCGGAGTCCATTCGACAGGGTCAGCGGCTGACAACCATGACGAGTGGCCAGAACTCGTTTCCCTGCGTCGCGCCGATGTTCAAGTTCAAGAAGCACGGCCAGCACCAGACGTGGGTCAGTGAGCTCCTTCCGCACACCGCTGGCATCGTCGACAAGATCTCCATCATCAAGTCGATGAATACGGAGGCCATCAACCACGACCCGGCGGTCACCTACATCAACACCGGAAGCCAGCAGCAAGGCAAGCCCAGCATGGGCGCCTGGCTCTCCTACGGCCTCGGGTCCATGAATCGCGATCTCCCCAACTACGTGGTGATGATCTCTCGCGGGAAGGGCAACTTCCAGGCGCTCTACTCGCGGCTGTGGGGTTCGGGATTCCTACCTTCCGAGCACCAGGGGGTGAAGTTCCGCAGTGGCAAGGATCCCGTTCTGTACCTCTCAAACCCAGACGGGATCGACGCCGCGACCCGGCGTCGGATGCTGGATGGAATCGCCAAGATCAACGAGGCCAAGTACGAGGAGACCCATGACGCGGAGATCCAAGCGCGCATCTCTCAGTACGAGATGGCCTTCCGCATGCAGACCTCCGTGCCGGATCTGATGGACCTCTCGAGCGAGCCTGATTCCACCTTCGAGCTCTATGGAGAGGACGCCCGCAAGCCCGGCACCTACGCCGCCAACTGTGTGATTGCTCGCCGAATGGCGGAACGCGATGTGCGCTTCGTTCAGCTCTTCCACCGCGGCTGGGATCAGCACAACAACCTGCCGAAGGACCTGCGCGGCCAATGCAAGGATACCGACCAGGCCAGTGCAGCCCTGGTTCTCGATCTTGAGCGACGCGGTCTCCTGGAGGACACCCTTGTCATCTGGGGTGGCGAGTTCGGGCGCACGATCTACTCCCAAGGCGCACTGACCGAGACCAACCACGGCAGGGACCATCACCCGCGCTGCTTCACGACCTGGATGGCCGGGGCGGGGATCCGCACCGGCTATGAGCATGGCGAGACTGACGACTTCTCCTACAACATCGTGCGGGACCCGGTGCACATCAACGATCTCAACGCAACCATCCTGCACCAGCTCGGCATCGACCACGACCGCTTTACCTACCCCTACCAGGGCTTGGACCAGCGCCTGACCGGTGTTGAGAATCCGCGCGTTGTGACGGAGCTTCTTGCCTGAATAGGGGTTCACCCTCTCGGAGTGAAGGTCCTTGCGCTCATCGCCGCATTCTGCGCGACGGGCTGCTCCAGTCCGGTCCGATCACGGCAGATCCCCCAGCAACAGAGGTTCACTCAATGCGAAAGCGTGCGACGAACATGCTCTGCCAGTATTGCCCCAGGCTCGTGAAAGCGCTTCGAAAGAGATGGCCCCCTCAGGCCCACAAGGCCACCGACGAAGCGAGGATCTGGGACTTCACAGACACCAATGTCACAAGGCGCTGGATTAGCACAGCGCCTCCTGGGTGGTGACTTCAGGGCTTGCTGCAAGGGTCCTCGCACCCCAGAGAACTTCGTCGGACACGACCGTTCATGAAGCTACGATCCAGGCTCCTCCTTCCCACGCTCCTCTCCATGTCAGGTATTCCCATGCGACCTACGACCCGACTGCTGTCCGTGAGCCTGCTTGTTGTGCTGCAACCCCTCCTGCACGGGCAGCGGGAAGCTCCGGAACCGACGCAGCCGAATGTTCTCTTCCTGTTGATCGACGACCTGGGCTGGCCCGACGTCGGGTGTTTCGGGCATGAGTTTCACGAGACGCCGGTCATCGATTCACTGGCGCGGCAGGGAGTGCGACTCAGTGACTTCTACGCAGCGACTCCCGTCTGCTCCTCGACGCGTTCGACCATCCAGTCGGGTCAGTATTCGGCCAGGACCGGGGTGACCGACTTCATTCCCGGACACTGGCGGCCCTTCGAGAGACTGGTCGTCCCACCGATCGAGCATCACTTACAGACCGGCTTGCAGACACCAGGCGATGCCTTACAGGCCGCCGGTTACACGACGGGGTACTTCGGGAAGTGGCACCTCGGAGGGAACGCCGAGCATGCCCCGGACCAACACGGGTATCAGGTCACCGAACGACAACTGGGACCGGAGTTTCAGGAGTCGCGCGCTGACAGGCCGCGCGGCCCGAAGTCGATCGACTTCCTGACCGACGCCGCACTCTGGTTCATCGATGAGCACCAAGATAGGCCGTTCTTCCTGACGGTGTCACACTATGCGGTGCACATCCCCGTCCAAGGCAACCCTGTTACGACCCAGAAATACAGGGACAAGCAGAAGCCAGCTACCGGTGTCAACCACCCAATCTATGCGGCGATGACGGAAGACCTGGATACGAGCATCGGGAGACTGCTCGCCAAGCTCGAAGAGCTGAAGATCGCCGACAACACGGTCGTCGTCTTCACGTCCGACAATGGTGGGCTGCGGAAGATCTTCACTGGGCTCGGGGAGATTGTCTCGACCAATGCACCGCTTCGAGGCGAGAAGGGAACGCTGTATGAGGGTGGGATTCGAGTGCCGATGATCGTCCGGTGGCCCGGCGTGATTCCGGCTGGATCCTTGTGCGCAGCCCCGACGACTACCGCGGACCTGCTGCCAACCTTCTGCGCGATAGCCGGAACGGGCCTCCCCGAACAGCCGGTCGACGGTGCGAACTTACTGCCCTTGCTCCGCGAGCCTTTGGCAGAGATCGATCGAAGCTCCATCTACTTTCACTACCCCCACTATCATCATTCCCGCCCAGCGGGAGCCATCCGAACTGGGCCCTGGAAGCTCGTCGAGTACTTCGACACAGGCGAGCTTGAGCTCTTCCACCTGGGAGAAGACCTCGGTGAGGCTCAGAACCTGGTCGAATCGCAACCGGGGCGCGCCGAGCAAATGCAGAGAGAGCTAGCCGACTGGCGCAAGGCAACTGGAGCCCGCATGCCGACCGTCAATGCAAAGTACGACCCGGAGCGAGCCATGGAGTGGTGGAGCCGCCGCGCCAACAAGCCGATCAACATCGAGGCCATGCGCAAGTCGTACGACTCGCGGGACAAGTAACTGCGGGGTTAGGTTGGTGTGAGAACAGATGGAACAACCGGCAGGGAATGAACCTGCGGTAGGTGTGGGAGCTACTTGTTTGAAGCCCGCTTCTGTTCAGACAAGGCGAGGCGGGAGTTCTGATAACGCGCCTTGCGACCCGCAATCAGCGCACGCCTGAATTGCGCGCGGTTCATGCCCAACTGCTCAGTCATGCTCTCCAGCAGGACGCGTTCAGCCTTCGACACCGTGCCATCAGCCCAGGCGACCTGCAGCAATTCCGAGAGCCAAACCTCAGCCCGCTCGGGCCCCGGAATCTCAGCAGGCTGCGCTAACTCACCGTCTTGGGCCAGCAAGGCGTCTACCTCCTCTTCGTCGAGCCCCGCCCGACGCGCCAGCCCCTTCAAGGCAAGGTGCTCGGTGGAGGAGACGGAATGATCTACTTGGGCGAGTGCCGTGGCCCAGGCCAGGAGATCTCGCGGCGAATGCGTGAAGAGCCCCCCAGCCGTCTCGCCCTCGAGCTGCTGGTCTTCTTCGGCCAGCCTGTCCAGCCAGCCCCGTGCCGTCCTCACCGTGGCCACCTCATCCAAGAGCCAGGTCGAGTCGCCACCACGGCGGGGAGCCTCACAGAAGGGACAAGTCGTGCCCGTGCCGCCCTCATCGTGGGCGCCGCACCCGGTACAGTGGGCCGTCGTCAGACTATCGACGACGGGCGTCTGCGCTCCCGCCTTGCGTGCGAAGACGAATAGGTTGTGACGCAATTGCCTGCGCGTTCCGGACCGTGAGGCCCTACGTCCTCTGCCAAACAGTCCATCCCAACAGATCTCAACAAGCGCGTGGTCCTGGTCCTCCCCCCGCAGCAGACCCCGGGTGCGCACTGAACCCACAGCACGGTCGACCGCAGGGGACCGATTTGGATTCTGCAGGCCTTGTTCATACTCGTCACAGAAGCGGGCAGTCGCCACGGACTTCAAGGGGCCGACCTCCGCCCGCCGGTCCGCCGCCGCCTTGCGCCAGAAAGCCAAGGAGGCCCGATCCTCAAGCAATTGAACACTCAGCCCTTTGTCCTTGAGCAAGAAGGCCTTGAGGCCGGGCACGTTTCCGCTCGACTCCGGTTTCCAGGCCGACGCCTGAGTGATCTCGGTCAGCACCCAGTCGAATTCGCCACTGCGCGCGCGGCAATCGCAGGTGCCGCACTGGGCCGATTGATTCAAGCTGAGAGGTGCCCCGCAATTGGGACACTGGCCCTCCATCAACCCTGGCCCGTTCAGGGTCTTGACACCCCGCCGGCGCACAAAAGTCCAGCACTCCACGAAGTAGCTCTTCTTGATCAGAGATCCCGAAATAGGCTCCCGTGTCTCCAGGGATCTTCTCGCTATCTGCGCCTCAAATGGCACACGCACCGTGATCGTGTCGAAAGGCGAGCCCGCTTCGACGTGGAGGAACGACAGCCTCCCCAACCGAACCGAGTCCATGGTCTGCTGCCAACCCTCCTGCAGCTGCTCCTCAATCTGAACGGAGAAGCGCTCGAACGCTCCGTCTGACACGAAGGGTGCCAGTTCCCCCAGGTCCTGCGCACACCACCCAGCCTGAGCCTTGTGGAACGCCACCTCGACCCGCGACAAGAAGGCGTCGCGCACAAAGCCCGGATCCCGAGCATCGAATTCATCCCAGTTGACGTGACGTTCATAGTGCTTCAAGACACGTCGCGCCCTGCGGATCACGCTGCGCTCCTGCACCGCCTTGGCCTGCTTGGCGCTGTACACCATAACCACCGCGACCCCGATGGAGACGGGCACCCCGACTACCGGAAACTCAATCACAAGTCGAATGAGGTAGTAGACGAGATATCCGATGCCGTCGCCGGAACCTCCTCCGCCTCCTCCGCGGCCGCCTCCAAACCCTCCACCTCCCCCGATTTGGCACAGGGTCAGGAGCGGCAGGATCTTTATGAGGAGGAGGTACACGGCTAGCTCCTCAGTCCCACAAGGTCGTCGGCCCTGTCGGATTCACTTCCATCGTGCCCTTGCAGCGGGGGCAGGGGCGGGATTCATCCCAGGGTGTAAGGTCGTTGCCTTCGCATTCGGGGCATTGATTCAACTCGTCCGTTGATATCAGAGCCGGAATGCGGGTTCCGACCGTGACGTCCACTACCTCGCGGCAGGTGGTGCAGATCATGGTCTCGGTTTGGGCGACGAATCCGCAGTCCGCACCACCGCTGACCTCGGCAGAGTAGCCGCAGCCCGGACAGCAAAAAGCGTAGAGCGATCCCATGCACAGGAGGAGAACCCGGCCGGCCCCGTGCCGCAAGTAGATCCTGGCCACCGCCGGCTTGGCACCGGCGGGAGCGCCTCCTGAGATGCTAGAATGTGGATTGCATGTGATCGCACATGCCCCTCAGCATGGAACCACGCCAACCAGCCAACCCCGCAGAGTGGACCGGAGGCCCTTCCGACTGGAAAGAGCATCCCCTGCCTCAAGAGCGGACAACGGTTGGTTTTGATCGAGAATTCAACGAAGAGGAGATGGCCTCCATCCGCCTGGGCTCCATCGCCCAGCAGATGGAGGACAAGTGGTTCCTGTATTTCGCGGACGACCAGTTGTTCTTTCTCCGCAGCTGGACGGGCTACTGCGTGTACGTAGCTCACTTCCGCCCGACGGATGACGGCGCGCTTCTGGTCGCGGCCGACATCAACCGGGATCCGGAGCAGTACACCGAGACCGACGATGCCTTTGACGCACAGATGGTTCTCTACCTGATCGACACCCTACTTCTCGGCCGGATGAGTGATGTCCCCGGTGACCCGGACAACCCCCTCAAGATCTGGAGCTCGGTCGGCCGCCTCATGCTCGGGCAGCGCCCGGATGATGGGTAGCCGCCAGTCCATGGGGTAGGCCCCAGCGAGGCCACCGCCCCGTCGAATAGGCAGCGAGCAAACGAAGCAGATCAGCGTGGATCTCCTCCCAGGATTGCGCGAGATCAATGCTCCATGCGCGGATCCGGAACCCTTTGAGTTTGATCTCGGCCTCCAACTGATCCTCCGCCAGAGGGTAGAGCAGGATGCCCTCGTGACGAGGGCTAGCTACGAGCGAGAATCCCGTCGAAGAGTAGGGTCTCGAAGGCCTCGCGCTGCTCCATGTGAGGCAGATGCCCGCACTCCTCGATCACGTGTACCTCGCCCCGAGGCAGGCGCTCTCGCACGTTGGGCAGGGACTCGGCGAGAGGAATGACAGCGTCCTTCCTCCCCCACAAGAGGTGCACGGGGAAGCTCGCCTGCTGGATGAGCCGGTGATCCCCATCCATGGGGGGCGAGCAGCGGATCGTCGAGAGCAGGGCGCGGGCGAAGCCCCGGTGCTGGAGCAATGGCCGATAGAGCTCGGGCCAGTAGGCGAACGGGCCGGGATCGAGGAAGTCCGCGAGCTGACTCTCGGCCCGGGTGGGAAAGTCCGCCTCAATGAAGGCGGCTATCTCCTCGGTGCCGAGTGGCGTGGTGTCGAGGTCCTGCCCAAAGCCGGGTCGGAAGCCGGAAGGGTCCACCATCACCAGGGTCTGGATGCGCGCGGGATGCCGAGCGGCGGTGCGGGCGACGACCACCCCCCCCATCGACAGGCCGACCAGGTGCACGGGCCGCTGGTACTCCAGGTGGTCGAGCAGATCGATGATCTGGTCGGCATAGAGGTCCGGGTCGTAGTTGGTGTCGGGGTTCGAGCTGTGGCCCCG
>PBIX01000097.1 GCA_002720975.1 Planctomycetota bacterium
AGGTCGAGGTCGTCCATGTCGGCCCCCTGCTCAAGGGGTTGGCCCAGGTCGAACGCAAGGAGGTCCCCTCCTGTGTGTCCCAGCTGCTGGCCACAGAACGCGCTACAACCCTGGTGGCACCTCTCCTGGACTACTACTCCGCCAGCAGCAAACTCTTCAACGATGAGGAGCATCTTCTGGCCTTGATCCAGCTGGCCTGCCAGCCAGCCACCGACGGCAGTGACGCCGTCAAGATCCTGGACACCCTCTCGGAATTCGACGTCACCGTGAAGGGCGCGACCAAGCGGGCCTTGGACGCCCTGCGGGAATCCTCCCAACTCAAACTGAGGGAGAGTGCCCTGGTTCTACTGGCACGCTCCAAGGACAAGGGGGCCCGTCGCAGCCTGATGCAGGCCTTCGACGAGCGCGTCAAGTACAGCCCGGCTTCTTCATCCGTCTACTCCCAGAGAGGCGATGTCTACTACCTGATCGCCGAGTACCAGAAGGCCATCAAGGACTACAAGACAGCCATCAGCCTCCAGAGGGGTCTGGCCAGCAAGGGAGGAGCGCACCTGGGCATCGCCCGCAGCTACGCGCGCCTCAAGCGCTACCCGGATGCGGAGGAGTATCTCTCCGCGGCGCCCGTCAGCATGACGACCCTGCGGGAGCTGGCCAATGACCCCGCCTTCAAAGTCATGCTGGAGACCAAGTACCGGCGCGCCTTTCACCTGAGGGAATAGGGCGCAGCGTTGAATCGAGTCGGTTGGATCCACAGCGCGCTCCAGGCGGAGCACGACACCGGCACCGGCCACCCCGAGTGTGCGTCGAGGGTGCAAGCCATCGAAGATCGACTGACCTCAAGCGGGCTGGTGGACTGCCTGGAGCTCAGCGAGCCGGAGGCCCTGCCCGTCGACGCCCTTGAGGCCGTGCACGACCCGGAGCACGGTGCGCGCATCCGCGCCGCCGCGGAGGCCGGCCAGTCCTGTGTGGACAGCGTCGACATGCCCATCAGTGCGGGCTCCTACGGCGCGGGGTTGATGGCCGCGGGCGCTGCCGTCGCGGGAGTGGATCAGGTCCTGCGAGCGGGCTGTGACTCCACCTTCGTGACCACTCGCCCACCGGGCCACCATGCGGAGGTCAACCTGGCCGGAGGCTTCTGCCTGTTCAACAACGTCGCCCTCGCCGCACGCCATGCCCAGGCTGAGCACGGCCTCAAGCGCGTGGCCATCGTGGACTGGGACGTCCACCACGGAAATGGCACCCAACACCTTTTCGAGGACGACCCGAACGTCTTCTATGCCAGCCTGCACCAGTTCCCCCACTACCCGGGAACCGGTGCGCGGGATGAGCGGGGCCTGGGAGAGGGCGAAGGCGCCACGCTGAACTGCCCCCAGGATCCGGGCAGCGGAGACGCCGAGTGGTTGGGAGCCTTCGAGGGAGAGCTCCTTCCGAGCCTGGAGTCCTTCCGCCCCGAGCTCGTGTTCGTCTCCGCCGGCTTCGACGCCCACGCGCGGGATCCCCTGTCGGCAACGCTCCTGACGACCGAGGCCTACGGCCAGATGACCCGCGCCCTACTGCAGGTGGCTCGCACACTCACAGGCCACGGACTGGTGTCCCTGCTCGAGGGCGGGTACGACCTGGAGGGGCTCGCGAGCTCCACCGCGGCCCACGTCCAGAGCCTCCTCGAAGACTGACCCGAAAATGCGCCTCACCACACAGACACACGAGCGGGACTCTGCCCAGCTGACGTACGTCTACCCCGTGGTCTCGCGGCGCGCCGGGGGTGTCTCGGTGGGTATCAACCTGAACCCCAACAACGCCTGCAACTGGCGCTGCGCTTACTGTCAGGTGGAGGAGCTGACCCTGGGCCCGGGCCCCGCGCTGGACCTCGACCTCCTGGAGAAGGAGCTGCGAGGGTTCCTTGGCGAGCTGCTACACGGAGACTGGATGGAGCGCCACGTGCCCGAGGGTTCCCGGCGCGTGAACGATGTGGCCCTCTCCGGCAACGGTGAGCCCACGACCTCGCCGGATTTTGCCCCGTGCATGGAGCTCGTGGCTGGCGTCCTCGACGACCTGGACCCCGACGGAAACCTGCAGACCATCCTGATCAGCAATGGCTCCCAGGTGCACAAGCCTCAGGTGCAGGCGGGCCTGGCCCATCTGGCCGCGCGGGGCGGTGAGGTCTGGTTCAAGCTGGACGGGGGGACGCCGCTCGAGCGCAGCCTGCTCAATGGCATGGAGATTCCGGACCAGAAGGTGATCGACAATCTGGTGCAGTGCAGCAGCCTGGTGCGAACCCGATTGCAGGTCATGCGCGTGGCGGTGGACGGCCTGGCCCCGGACGAAGAATCTGACGGGTGCTGGACCGCTCTGGTGCGCTCGGCCCAGGCGGCGGGAGCCAAGGTGCATGACGTCCTGCTCTACGGCTTGGAGCGCAAAGTCCACCAGCCGGGGGCGGAGCGCCTCTCAAAGTTGCCCGCTGAAGAGCTGCTGGCCCGCGGGGAGGCCATCAAGGCCGAGCTGGGCCTGGCGGTCCAGGCCCACCCTTAAGGTTGCTCCCTGGCATGCGGGCCGGGGAACGGCGTACTCTGGCCGGGCCCATGTCGGACCCCACCTTCCCCGTCCACGCTGCCCTGGTCCCCAGGCTGATGCTCACCTGTGGCCTGCTCCTCCTCGCGGGTTGCACGGGTCAGGGATCTCCGGCAACGCCCCGAGAGGTGCCCATGCCCGCCGCAATGGATGGCTTCGACCCAACGCTGATCGCCCTGATCGATGAAGCGGTAGCCGCAGTCAATCAGGCCCCCAACGATGCCCACGCCTGGCGCGACCTGGGGCAGCTGTACGAAGCGCATCTGATGCTCGAGTGGGCCTTGCCGGCCTACACGGCCGCCGTGGAGTTGGATGCGAGCGATGCTCGCGTGCAATACCGCCTGGCCCTGGCGCGCATGCAGAATGGTGACCTACACGGTGGGCTCATGAGCCTCGACCGGGTGCATCAACTGGAGCCGGACTACGCTCCCGCCTGGTGCAGACGGGGCGCGAGCTTGCTGGACCTGGGACAGGTGGCGGACGCCCGGTTGGCATTTGAGCGCGCGCTCTCCATGGATCCGGACAACAGCGCGTGCACGATCGGTCTGGCCCAGGTGGCCTTGCAAGAAGGGGATCCGGAGCGAGCGCTGGAGCGCCTGCAGTCGGCAACACTGATGGAGAGTCCGAATGCAGCCCTCGCCCACCGCCTCCAGGGAAAAGCCCTCTTCCAACTGGGTCGCGAAGAACAGGCCCAGAGCGAGATTGCCCGGGGTCAGGGTGCGCGCCTGGTCATGAACGATCCCTGGTCAAGGGAGCTGAAGGTCTTCAAGAAAGGCACGAGCGCCCTGCTCCTGCGCGCCACGCGCTTGATGGACCGGGGCAAGACCGCCAAGGCCGTGGAGCTCCTGGAGGAGCTGTTCGCGCGCGAGGCAGAGAACCCGAAGGTGGCGCGCAAGCTGGGGGTGGCCCATGCCGGTCTGGCCCAGTGGCCCCAGGCGGTCGCGGCCCTGTCCGTGGCCTCCCGCCTCGAGCCCGGTGACGCGGAACTGAAGGTCAGCCTGGCCTGGGCCGAGATCATGGCAGGTGACAACGAGGCCGCGCTGTCCACCACCCTCGCAGCCCTGGATCAGAATGCGGCCGACCCGGCGGCCCACGAGGCGCGTCTGACGGCCCTGCTGAAGCTGGAGCGCATCGAGGAGATGATCGCGGCCTACCGCGCCACACAGGATAGCCTTGGAAGCCGGACTGCGGCGCAGACGTGCCTGGAGCGTGTGCGTACCCTCAACCCCGATCATCCCGCCTGGGCAGATCTACAGGAGAGGATCGAGGCTCTCGAAGACGACGCACCGCGCTAGCACGCCCCCCATGACACGCGCCCACCACAGAATCACTCGACCTTGTTGGGTCGTCCTGCTGTGGACCCTAGCGGCCTGTGGTCAGGGAGAGCAGGTCGAGGAGACTCCCACGGCCGACCCCTGGTTTCGGGAAGAGGGAAGTGCCCGGGGTCTGGTCTTCGAGCACCGCTCGGGCCACGGCGAGGCCTTCTACTTCCCCGAGTTGATGGGCGGGGGCGCGGCGCTGTTCGACATGGACGGGGACGGGGACCTGGACGCCTTCTGCGTACAGAGCGGAGAGCTCGACGCGCCCGAAGCCGTCACGGGACACCGCCTCTTCGCCAACCGCGGGGACGGTCACTTCGATGATGTCACGGCCGCCAGCGGCATCTCGACCCGCGGCTATGGAATGGGCGTGACCAGCGGCGACTACGACGGGGACGGGGACACGGACCTGTACGTGACCCAGGTCGGGCCCAACGCGCTCCTGCAGAACCTGGGTGATGGGCGGTTTACCGAGGTCACAAGCGCCGCGGGCGTGGGAGATGATGGCTGGGGCACGAGCGCCTGCTTCTTCGACAAGGATGGCGATGGGGATCTGGATCTCTTCGTGGCCAACTACGTCAACTGGTCCGTCGACGGCGAGTTGACCTGCTTCGGCCCCACGGGTCAGCCCGACTACTGCGGCCCCACAAGCTACTCCGCCACGCGCTCGGACGTGCTGTACGAGAACCGAGGAGACGGAACGTTCGTAGACGTCTCGGAGTCCTCCGGCATCCAGGCAACCTTCGGCAACGGCCTGGGTGTGGTGGCCGGGGACTTCAACGGAGACGACAGGCCAGATCTGTTCGTGGCGAATGACCAGACCCCCGACCAACTGTGGATCAACCAGGGCGAGGGGCGCTTCGTGGACCGCGCCGAGCTCGCGGGCTGCGCCCGGGACCGCAACGGCACGTCGCGCGCGGGCATGGGCGTGGACAGTGCGGACCTGGACGCCAACGGCACGCTGGACCTCCTGGTGGTGCACATGGCCCGCGAGCACGACGGCCTGTTCTTCAACAAGGGTCGCTTCTTCACCGAGCGCACGGTGGAGGTGGGCCTGGGTCTGGCAACACTCCAGCGCACGCGCTTCGGAGTGGGCTTCATGGACTTCAACAACGACGCCCTGCTGGACGCCTACGTGGCCAATGGTCGCGTCAACCTGCAGATGGCTCCCCTGGTGGAGGGCGATCCCTATGCGGAACCCAACACCCTGCTGCGCGGACTGCCCGAGGGACGGTTTGAAGATCCCCTGCATCGCGGCGGCTGTGAGCAGCCCCTGCACGCCACGAGCCGAGGGGCGGCCTTCGGCGATGTGAATGGTGACGGCGGGGTCGATGTCCTGGTGGTCAACCGCGACGGCCCGGCGCACCTCTTCATGAACTGCGCACCGGCCCGCGGACACTGGCTGGCTGTACGGGCCGTGGATGAGCAAGGCCGGGACGTCCTCGGCGCCTTCGTAACCTGGACCGACGCGGCGGGTCGCGTGCAGCGGCGAGAAGTGAAGAGCGGCTTCAGCTACTGCAGTGCGAGCGCGGCCCGGGCGCACTTTGGCCTGGGCCAAGAGCAAGCCGGGAGCCTGAGCGTGCGCTGGCCGGGTGGGACAACAGAGAGCTTCGCAGTGGACGGAGTGGACCGAGTGATTCTGGTGAAGCGAGGGGATGGGGAGAGCTAGGCCCATATGCGACCGCACAGGGCCTGCCACCGATGACTGAGTGTGATCTCAGTCGCTGAGGCCTTCGAGCTCTTCCCAACGCTCCATCTTGTGCTCCAGCTCCCGCTCCAGCTCCTTGAGCTTATCGCGATCAACTCCTTGCTCTGATTGAGGGCGCTTGTAGTAGTCGGCAGCTGCTGTCAGCTCCAGTAGGGCGTTCCGTCTTGATTCCAGTGACTCGACAGCATCGGGTAATGCCTCGAGCTCGTGGGATTCGGTGAAGGTCAGCTTGCGCACCTCAGGAGGGCTCTGCTGGCTTTGGGACGGCTTCTGCTTGCCGCTGCCTCTTGGGTTGGCTTGAGCGCTTGCGCGCTCTTCCGCGCGTCGCATCAACACGCGCTGCCAATCCATGTAGCCCCCCATGTACTCTCGCCAGACTCCAGAACCAGCGTCTTCATCAGGTGCCAAGATGGATGTCACGACGTTCTCAAGGAACTCACGGTCATGGCTCACGAGCAGCAGCGTGCCCTTGTAGCTAGAGAGCAGCTCCTCAAGCAGGTCTAGCGTCTCAAGGTCCAGGTCATTCGTCGGCTCATCAAGAACGAGGAGGTTGCAAGGACGCGCGAGGATGCGCGCGAGCTGGAGGCGATTGCGTTCGCCTCCGGAGAGCTTCGTGATCTCGCCACGCACTTGATCCGGCGTGAAGAGAAAGTCAGCGAGGTAGCTGATAACGTGCCGCTCTGCGCCGTTGATGGTAAGGCTGTCTCCAGCTCCTGTGACGTTCTCTCCGACAGTGCGATTCGGATCCAGGCTCGCGTGGAGCTGGTCAAAGCGCGCGACCTCGAGCTTCGTCCCGTGACGGACCGAACCGCTATCAGGTTTCAGTTCAGCGAGGAGCAGAGAGAGCAGGGTGCTCTTCCCTGCGCCGTTGGGGCCGACGATTCCAACGCGGCTCCCGCGGACCAGCTCGAAATCGAGCCCCTTGAAGAGGATGTTCTCACCGTAGGCGAAATCCAGGCCAAGAGCGCGCAGAACGAGGTGCCCTGAGCGCTCGTTCTCCTGCACCTTGGCGCGCGCTTGGCCGACTTGATCTCTCCTCGCAGTACGCTCTTCGCGGAGATCTTTCAGCGCCCGAACTCGACCCATGTTTCGGGTCCTGCGCGCGAGGATGCCCTTTCGGATCCAGACCTCCTCCTTGGCCAGGTGCTTGTCAAACTCGGCGTTTCGCTTCTCTTCATCAGCGAGGTCTGCTGCCTTGCGCTTCAGATAGGTGCCATAGTTGCAGTCGTAGCTCTTCAGCTTGCCGCGGTCGAGATCCAAGATGCGCGTCGAGACCTTGCGGAGAAATGCACGGTCGTGCGTAACGAAGAGAAGGGACGCACGTCTACTGAGTAGGACCTCTTCGAGTTTCTGGATGGCCTCCAGCTCGAGGTGGTTTGTCGGCTCGTCCAAGATCAAAAGGTCAGGGTCATGCGCCAAGGCGCTGGCGAGCAAGGCGCGCCGCTTCATCCCAGCAGAGAGCTCTGAAACATCCTCACCGGGGTCAAGTTGGAAGCGATCACATTCGCGCTCAAGGCGCTTCTCGATCTCCCATTCCTCGAGCTCAGCATCGGTGAGACTGCTCCGAATCAGGGCCTCGACCGTCCCGGTAGCATCGCTTCGTACGTCTTGCTCAAGCCGTGTGACGACCAGCCCAGGGCGGAGCTTCAGTTCACCCGAGTCGAGTTCGAGAGCGCCGCTCAGGACCCTCATCAGGGTAGTCTTCCCTGCGCCGTTCCGGCCCAAGAGACCGACGCGCTCGCCCGCCTCAATGACGAGGTCCGCTTCATCCAGGAGCGCGCCTGCTCCGAACGAAATGCTCGCTCCTTTCAGTTCCAGCTCAGCCATGGTGCGAGAGCATAGTGAGGAATCCGCGAGATGTCCGATCTGAGTCTATTTCTGCAACTCTGTGAGCTTGTTCTAGCAGGGCCACAGAGGGCCCTCGGTGGATGAGGGCCGCGAAGAGGTGCTGAGCGGAACCTGGTGCCAGGAGTTGAGGGCAGGTATCCATCCGGGCCCCACTACGTCTGCGTGCGGTATTGCCGGATCGGCTGGCGTCACTGCTCGCGGGAGATCCCCGGCAGATACCCTATCTCATCGGCCCGGGTGGACATCTCCTCCCATTGCAGCGGGTCCGTCAGGATCTGGACCGACATCGGGTACAGGATGTTGTCCTCCTTGAAGATGTGGTCACGCAGTTGAGCCACGAGGGTGCGCCCCGTCTTGGCCAGCTCAGCCCAGGGCTCATCTGATCCCGAGTCCAGCATCTCCTGAGCCATGTTCTTCACGCCCTTTTTCATGAGCCGCAGGTCCACGTGCTCGGCACGCATGACGGCGGGAGGCCCCCCCATCCCCCGCTCTTCGACCGCGGGAAACAACACATCTTCCTCCCTGGCATGGTGCGGCTCGGCATCCACAAGGGCCTGACCGACCTGGATCAGGGACTCCAAGGTGCCCAGCCGTGCTTCGCACTCCCCGGGTCCATCCGGGGCGACCAGCCCCTCGAGTCGATCGAGGTTTGCAAGGATGAGCTCATGTTCATCCATAAGGATAGCGATCATGTGGCCCGCCGGGAGGGAGTCGCGAAAGGCCTTCCTCTCACCGTTGCTCACCTGCAAATGCGCGGAGCACAGGTGGCGCATGCCCTCCGAGGGAGCACCGTCCCGAGCGAGCCGCTCTTCGAGGTGCATGAGTTCTTCGGGCGGGGTCTCCCGTAGGAACTCCCGGGCTTCTAGCTTGGTGTCCTCGCAGGAGGAGTTCCGTTGGAGGCGATCGAGGATCGAGGCGAGTTTCTGGGCTTTGTCCATGGATTCAGCTGGGGTGGGGCCTGGGCCGCAGGGGGCAAGATGGGCTGGCCTTCTTATCGTCGGTTTGGCCCGGGCCTGCCTTGACGGATGTCAATCCTGCAGAGAAAACGCCCGCCGGGGTGTCAGTCAGGGTCAGCGAGGGCTTCCAAGGCACCCACTTCAAGTAGCCGCAAGGTCGAGCCCGCCGACTCGAGGATGCCCTTGTCCCTCCACTGCCGAAGCAGGCGGGAGAGGGTCTCGGGAGTCATGGAGAGGTGGGCGGCCAGGTCCTTCTTGGACATGGGAAGTTCGATCCTCAAGTGGCCATCGGTCGCTTCCATGGGGATTCTCAAGAGGTGGGAAGCCAGGCGGGCCCCCGCCTGGAGGGTAGTGAGTTCGTCAACTCTCTCGACCAACGAGGACAGATGCTGACAGAGGGAGCCCACCATCGCCCCAGCGAGGGTATCGCTGCTGCGAAACAGCTCCAGGAACGACTTGCCCTGGACCTCAATCAACTCGGTTGGGGATTCGGTGGCCGAGGCATAGGCGGGATAGAAACCAAAACTGAAGAGGGCGGCCTCAGCAAAGCTCTGATTGGGTCCCTTGTGATGGAGTGCTTGTTCCCGACCCGAAGAGGAGATGCGGTACAAACGCACGCCGCCTGAGCGCACGATGTAGAACGCCGAGACGCGCTGGCCTTCTCGGAAGATCGTCTCCCCAGCCTGCAACGTGCGCACCCGGCAGCACTTGGCAATCTCTGCCAGCGTGTCTGCATTCAGGGATCCGAAGTGGGGAAGCCTCTGTAAGGTCTGCGCGATGAGTGGGACTTCCATGGCGGAATCCTAGGGAATCCTATTCCGGACGGGCACATTGAAGGACCAGGATCTGCGGCTCCGTGCTCCTCAGTCTTCCCCATCCTCCCCATCGGGAGTTCCAGCCACTGCGGCGCAACGCGGCCCGGGCGCACTTTGGCTGGGCGAGGAGAGAGCCGGTGAGCGAGTGGATGGCCACGCTGCCTCCCCCTGAGACACCCACGCCGATCGGTAGCAACTGATTTCCGGTTCAGAGTGCAGCATGGACTGGAAACCCGAGCCATTTTGATCCTTTTTCCTGTTGGGGTCAGGCAAACACCTACCAAAGGTGGCACGTAGCTTCCAGCATGCCTACTCCTCCACCAATCCCCTCCGGCAATTGGCGCGGCCATGTTGCGCGGGCACTGTTCGGCGCGGGCATCATCGCATCGTGGTTCCTCAGCCACCGTCCTACACGCCACGCGACTGATACGGTTCTTGTCTTCCGTGAACAGGCGGTCGACCTCGGTGCCGCATTCACTCACGAGCCCTGCAAAGTCGATCCCCGCCTCGCCCCCATCCACCCCCAGATCGTTGGCACGGGGGCCAGTATCGCCGCGTGCGATTTCGATGGTGATGGCTGGCTCGACCTATACACAACGACCATGCGGGACGGCGCGCCAAATGCCCTGTTCCGCAACACCGGGGCGGGAAAGTTCGAGGATGTGGCCGCCGACCTCGGCCTGGCCGATCTCAATGTCGAGGGTGAGGGCGTCTCCCACGGATCAGTGTGGTGCGACGTTGACCGGGATGGCGACCAGGACGTATTCATCTACGGCTGGGGCCGGTCGCGTCTGATGCTGCAAGGGTCCGATGGTCGCTTTGAGGACCACACGGCGGTGGCTGGACTCGACCATTGGATGAACTGCGCGACGGCCGCCTGGCTCGACTACGACCGCGATGGATGGTTGGACCTGTTCCTCGGCGGCTACTACCACGAGAGCACCAACCTCTGGGCGCTCGAACACACGCGCGTTCTCCACGAGGACGGCGAGTTTGCCCACAATGGAGGACGTAATTTCCTCTTCCGCAACGTCCAAGGACAACGATTTGAGGATGTGAGCGATGCCATCGGGATCGGTGGCGACCGCTGGACCTACGGGGTGGGTGCAGCCGACTTCGACCGGGACGGCTGGGTGGACCTCTACGTCGCCAACGACTACGGCGTCGAGGAGCTTCTCCTCAACCAAGGCGGCGAGCGATTCGTCTCGGTGACGGACCTTGGTCTAGATGCGAAGTCCAAGAGTGGCATGTGCGTCAGCTTTGGCGACGTAACGGGCAAGGGGCAGCTGTGTGTCTTTGTGACGAATATCACCGAGCAAGGCTGGCTCTTCCAGGGCAACAACCTGCGCATGAGCCTGCTCCCCGAGCGGCGGCGACTGGTCAACCTGAGCTTGGGTGGGCATGGAGCACAAGACTGTGGCTGGGCTTGGGGTGCGGATTTCGGGGACCTTGACAATGACGGGGACCAGGACTTGATCGTCGTCAATGGCTTCCACTCAGCCGACCCCGACCGTAGCTACTGGTACTCGATGGACAAGATCGGCGGCGCGACCGGAACGCTGCTCGCGAACGCCGATGACTGGCCAGCATTCGACGGACGCAGCCTCTCGGGCTACCAGCGGACCCACGTGCTACTCAACGCCAGGGACGGGCGCCAGATGACGGACGCCGCGGAGGCCGTTGGTATCGATGATCGCTACGACGGGAGAGCGGCAATCACAGCGGATCTCTTCAATGACGGAACGCTGGACGTCGTCGTCGCCAACCAGGCGGGGCCACTGCTGATCTACCGAAACGAGCGCCGGCCAGCCGCCGACTGGCTGGGCCTGCACCTCGTGGGACGGGAGAGCAACCCTGATGCGGTTGGCGCGCACGTGCTCGTGGAGTACGGAGAGTGGCGCCAGATACATGTCGTCACTGCCGGCATCGGCTTCTGTAGCCAGACGGACCCGCGTGTCCACGTGGGTCTCGGCGACACCACCCTGCACCGGGTCGAAATCACCTGGCCCTCCGGCCAGGTCCAGGTACTCGCCGGCGAGGCACTCGTGCCCGGTCGCTATCACCGTATCGATGAGCCCATCCGATGAACTCCCCCCCGATGACGACCAGGAGAAACACAAGCGGCCTGGGCGGCCTTTATCGGCGCCTGGACGCAAAGCATCTGGTCGTGTTCCTGAACACCCTGATCCTGGTTGTCGCGGAGTGGCGCTTCGGAGGACTCGGTGGCTACGACAGACTGCTCATGGCACTGGGAGCCTGCATTGCCACCGAGGTCGGCCTCAGCCTGCTCATACTCGGGCGCCTGCCGCGCTCCTACGTGTCGCCCTACATCTCGGGAGTAAGCCTCTCGCTTCTCCTGAAACCCGCGCACGGCATCCTCTGGCCTTTTGCGCTTGGGGGGTTTCTCTCTGTGGCGTCCAAGTACGTGCTACGCGACAAGCACTCGCATCTGTGGAACCCGACCAACTTCTCGATCAGCCTCCTGCTGCTGACAGCGACCCCGGTACTCACAAAGCTGACCCACGAGTGGGGCAATAGCCTGGACGCGAACATCGTTATCTGGTCAGTCGGCGCCCTCGTGGTGCACCGCGCCGGCCTGTTGCACATCACGATGTCCTACGTTGCCGCCTTCGCACTGTTCGCGGCACTGCGTAGCGTGGTGATGCCAGACGCGCGTTTCCTGACAGAGTTGGCGCCACTGACCGGGCCGATGTACCAGCTCTTCATATTCTTCATGATCACCGACCCCCCCACCGTCGTCCGGGGCCGCACGGGACAAATCCGCATCGCTGTCCTGATTGCGCTGGTCGAAGCGGCAATCCGGGTTGGGCTTGACCTTGAGATCTCCTGGCTCGCACCGCTGGGGCCGGGGCCAGCACTTTTCGCACTGGCATTGGTCGGGCCTGCCGCGAAGTGGATCGACAACCGGCGCATCACCGCGCCCAACTCATGAGCGTCTTCGCCGAGCATCTTGGAGGCAATCTCTAGGCGGAGCTGGTCATCGCCGGGCACCGCTCCTCAGTCTTCCCCATCCAGATCTTCACCCGCCTCCTCCTCTTCGGAGAAGCGCTGCACGGGTGGCAGGTCGCGCTCCGGGCGTCCGTGATCCCGGAAGACTGTCAGCCAGTGATCGAGCCTGGGGTCGAAGCCCCCCTCCACGCTGAAGAGCGGTGCCACAACCCGCGCCACGCCGGCGGCGTCCACAAAGAAGATCCAGCGCTTGTTCAGGTCCACCGCATCGGTCAGGCCCACGGGCGGGGCCGCGGTGTAGGGATGTACGATCAGACGCGCGGGTGGGTCGAAGAGGGCCACCAGCTCGGCCCCCAGAGCCTCGACCTGTTCGGCCCCCAGGGACGCGGGCAGGGCGATGGCCACCGGCTGTGTGGCGCGCTCGCGGGCCAGAGCCTTCGACAGGCGCTCGGTGGAGTCCCGTGCCCGGCGAGTGATCGCCCCGACATCCACCTCCTCCCCGGCTTTCGTCCACGGGGTCGGGATCCACAGGAGCATGCTGCCGTTGGTGGAGGGCTCCAGCCCGTACACCGGACGGTTCTCCATATCCTCGAAAGCGGGTGAGGAGGGCTTGTCCAGGTGCAGGCCCGCCGCCAGCAGCCCCTCCACCCCCGCCTGACGGGAGCGGTCGAGACGCTGCACACGGGGCGTCGTGAACTGGAACGCGCCGCTGCTGGTGGCGAAGCCCACATGGCCCTCGATGGGACGGCCATCGGCGGTGTGATAGGTGGCCACGAGCCGACCATCGACGATCGCCTGCACGGAGGCGCCATCGACGAGCAGGACCAGGTCGAAGGCCGTGCGCTGCTTGCCGAAGTCGATGTTGCCACTGCGCGTCGAACCAGAGAGAGCCCCATCACGCTCCCACATGCCGGACAGGCTCCAGTCGATCTCCTCGAAGGAGGGCTCCTCCTCGCTCTCCCCCACCGCGTACATATACGCCCCCCCGCTGAAGGTCAGGCGCAGGCTACGGTCCCGGCGTTGGTAGCCGAACACGACCTGCCCACGGCCGTAGGCCGTGGTGAAGCGCACGCGCGTCTCGATGCGATAGGTGCCCGGCAGGAGGTAGTCCTCGCTGCGGGTGAAGGCCATGCCCCCGCCCCCGCGGTCCACCTTGCCGGTACCCGAGCGCTCCTTGCGGCGACCGACCAGCAGGTCCCCATCGGGGAGGGCCTGCCAGAGACCGACCCGGCGCTTCTTGTCGTAGCCCACGAGCTCGTCTTCTATCCAACCGCGCGCGCCCAGCAGGTGGGTCGGCCGGTCAAAGGGGTGACGCAGACCCTCGAGGTCCGGTGCCGGCAGGGACAGGCGCGGCGCTCCGACCCAGAGGGCCAGCCGGTCGTGGTCCGCTGCCAGGGCGGCAGCCGAACGCGGCAGGCCCTGCTCGGCCCAGGCGGTGGAGGCCTCGGCCTGGGTCTTCAGCAGGGCGCGCGTCTTCGGCAGCCGGGAGAGGAACGGGGCCGGCTGCGCCATGGGCCACGAGGGGAATACCAGCGCCTGCTCCGCCACCCAGACCGCGTCCTTGGCCCCCAGACCCGGCAGGATCTCGGACAGCCAGCGCAGACAGCGCGGCTCACGACCGTCCACACCCAGGGACCACAAGAGGGCCTTCAGCGCGTCCTTGTTCTTCTTCGCGTCCAGCAGGACACGGGCCGCGACCCGCGCCTGATCCTGGCCGAAGTAGGGCTCGGACCGATGCCGCTGCCAGGTCCAGGTGGGCTCGTCGTACACGTAGGGCTGGGATGGTGTGCGCGGGGTTGCCCCGGTGTAGCGCCCGGTCCACTCGGCCCGCTCCTTCCACCAGAACCCGCGCAGGAAGGTCTCGTAGTGCTCGGCAAAGCTCTCGAAGTCCTCCGGCCGCCCCTCTTTTCCGTCGCAGAAGTGTCGCTCGAAGAAATCCAGGGGCTCGCCGCGACGGGAACGCCCCCCCTCCATGAACCGCTGCAACGCCTCCTGGAACAGGCGCTCGCCCCCCTCCTCCCAGGTGTTCAGGTACACGTACAGGCAGTAGCCCGCCGCGTAGTTGTCCCGGTAGTCCTCCATGGTCCCCGAGATCAGTGTCTCCAACTTCTCCGCGCGGCCCCAGCCGTCGATCCACACCCCCTGGAAGGTGCCGAAGTTGGCGTGGTTCTCCACGAAGACCTCGTCCGTAGAAGGGCCGTAGGCGGACGCCGTCCAGACGGCCTTACCTTCGGTCAACCAGCTGGGCTGGCCGGGGAAGAGGGCGCCGTCGAAGCGGTGGGTGAGCTCGTGGGTCAGGCCGTGGCCGAGGCCCTCGATGTTGCCCTGGGCGAAGCGCATGACCGTGGTGTCCCCACCCTGGAAACCACCCGCCCACCAGAAGGGCGTGCCCTCGGCCTCCAGACCGTTGGGCTCGGGCACGATGCGCACGATCCCCGGCCGACCGATGAAGGGATCCACGCCGTACCAGCCGGCCAGGCGTTGGTGGTGCAGCTCGATGGTGGTGGCGACCCCCAGCAGGGTCTCAAAGCCGCAGTCGGTCTCGACCCGGTACCACTCCTGGGTGGAGTACCCCGTGCCCGGGTAGGCGAAGCTGTCGTGGGAGCGGGTGAAGGCCTCGCCCTCTTCGCTGGTCAGCCACTCCAGATCCTCCACGCTCCAGGGGTCGGGACTCTTCTCCCGCAGCTTGGCGCGGGCGCGCGACAGACCGGCGCCGGCCTTGGACCGCACGCTGCCCATGCCCGAGGGCCGCGGACCCTTCAGGTCCTTGAAGTCCGCCTGCACGGCGAGCCCGTGCAGGGCCCGGGCGGCGCGCATGGCGAGTCCCGTGTCGCCACTGGCCAGGGCGCTCTTCATGAGCCGGTCCAGGGCGGCGAGAACGGGGCTGTGCTCGCGGCCGCCCACCTGGAGCAGCGGCGGGAGGTCGGCTCGCGCAGCGTCATCCAGTCGGGGTACGGGTCGAGCGAGATCCAGGGCCAATCGCCGCCCCCAATCCGCCAGCAGGCGATCGGCCGGTTTCTTGGATGCGGATGACTCGTGGCTGGCCACCCAGCGCCGCAGCTCGGCCACGGCCGCAGCGCGTGCCTTGGTGAGCGCAGCAGGCCAGGGATCATCGGACAAGGAGCGGCGCAGGGAGGCGGGTGGGTTGGCGCGACCATCCGGGCCGCACGACAACTCATGCCACAGGGAGGTCCAGAGCAGACGGGCGTCGCGTTCGGCGGCGCCTTCACCCTGCAGGGTCTCGAGGATGCCCCCCACCAGGTCCACGTCCAACGGCGCGTGCAGAAGGGCACGCTCCAGGTGGCGGCCCGCATCTTCCAGGCGCCCCCCGTCCAGAGCCAACCGGGCAGCGGCCTTGGCAGCGCTAACGGGATCGCGCTGGCCCACGCCCTCCAGCGCGGTGTCCTCCTCCTGCGAGAACAGCGGAGTGGCGGACAGCACCAGACAGAGGATGAGGGGGAAGCGCTTCACGGAGGGTCTCAGTGAGCAGGATACCGCCGAGAGGAGATTCCCGTGGGCGAGCGCACTCATGCCCCCGGGGTCTGGGCGCAGGCCAGGAAGGCCTCGCCCTCGGTCTCCTCAGCCTGGCGCGTCAACCTGGACACGATCAACAGGGCCGGAACGTTCACGACGAGGCCCAGCAGGCCGGCGTGCAGCCCGAAGGGCGTCGTCCAGACGGTGACAAAGGCCAGCGAGGTGGCGCTGCCCGCCAGCAAGCCCGCCAGCACTCCGCTCCGGGTAGCCCCGCGCCAGTAGAGGGTCGCCACCAGCACCGGCCCGAACTGGGCGATGGGACCGTAGGCGTAGAGCAGCAGGCCCACCAGGGACCCCTTGTAGCTCACCGCCAGGCCGTAGGCGCTCACGACGACGAGCAGGATCACGCGCCGGATCCAGGTGCGCTCCTGACGCGGGCCGGGCTTGGCACCCATGCAGGCCACCATTCCATCGCGCACGAAGACCGACGCCGCCGTGTGGATGATGGCGTCTCCGGAGGACATGGAGGCGGCCAGGGCACCGGCGATGAACAGGCCCACCACGATCCCGGGCAGGTCCATCTGGGTCAGCATGTGCGGAACGACCTGATCGGATTGACCGGGGGGCAGGGCGTAGAGCACGGCCGAGAAACCCAGGAACAACAGCGGCAGGAGAAACAGCTGGAAGGTCGGGTAGAGGATCACGGTACGCCGCAGGGTGCGCTCGTCCTTGGCGTTGAAGGCGCGCATGAAGAGCTGCGGCCAGCAGGTGAAGCCGATGATGGAGACCACGACCTGACTGGTGTAGGTCACCCAGCTGCCCGGTCCACCACGCACGAGCACACCCCCCTCGTCCGTCGAGGGGGACAGCAACCCCGGAGCACGCAAGAGCTCGGGCTTACTCTCGCCGATGGCCGTGAACATCTCGCTCACTCCCCCATGGAGTTTCCAGGGCACGTACAACCCGATGACCCAGGCCATGGACATCATCAGGATTCCCTGAAAGGTGTTCGTCCAACCCACGCCGAGTACGCCGCTGCGCAGAACGTAGACGAGAACCACGCCGTAGACGATGGCCGCTCCCACGTCCCTGCTGATGTATCCCTCGCTCACCACGTTGAGCACGTAGCCCGCGCCCTGCATCTGGATCGCCACGTAGGGTACGAGGGCGTAGACGGATACGATGGCCATCAGGCCCGCCAGGGCGCGCGAGTCAAAGCGGCGCGCCACCATCTCGGCCTGGGTCACAAGGCCATAGGTGCGTCCGACGCGCGCGGCACGCGGTCCCAGGAAGTAGAAGGGCAGGAAGCCCAGGATGCCGTACCCCAGGACATAGCAAGCCGCCACCCCCTTGCTGTAGGCCCAACCGGGCATGCCCAGGAAGGCGAAGGCGCTGAAGAGAGTCGCGCCCGTGATGAAGTACATCACCAGGGGACCGAGATTGCGGTCTCCGGCGACGTAACCCTCCGCTGAATCGGAGGCCTTGGAACCGGGCAGGATGCCGATGATCAGGCAAGCGACCAGGTAGAGGACGCAGATCGCCAGGGGCAAGGAGCTCATGCGTCGTCGCCCCCACGATGCACGGCGCGGTCGTAGAGAAACAGGGCCCCGAATCCAATGAAGATCCACAGCACGTGCCAGGCCACGACCGGAGGCAGGCCAATGATCAACGGCGCTTCAGCAGCCCCAACCCAGGACAGCACCGGCCAGACCAGGGCGGCCAAGGCGCAGAGGACGTACAGGGCGAAGAGGCAGTGGGCGCGGCGATGCACACGCCTACGGTAGCGGTCCGGTGGACTCCAGGCACTCGCGGAATCGAATCACTCGTCCGGCTCGGACAGTTGGGCGCTCTCCCCCATGCCCATTCGGGCCCGGAACCACGCAAGGCTCTGTCCCACGATCTCGTCCAGGACCGCGGCGGACGTGTCGATGGTGTGATCGCAGAGCTGGTAGAGCGGATCCCGGTGCGCGAGGATGCCGCGCATCTCCTCCAAGGCGCGGGGATGCCCGCGCATGGGTCGCTGGTCGCCCTGGCTCATCACGCGCTCCAGATGATCTTCGGGCAGGGCTCGCAGCCAGAGGGTGCTACAGGTCTCGCGGAGTCGATCGTAGGTCGCCTCGGCACTGACGATCGAACCGCCCGTGGCGATCACGACCCGCTGACCCTCGGCAAGCAGAGCCTCCAGCGCTTCGGCCTCGTAGGCGTGGTAGGCGTCCTGCCCCTGCAGGTCGAAGAGCTCGGCCAAGGGCACGCCCGCCAGCTCCGCCACCCGTTGGTCCAACTCCACGAAGGGGGCCTCAAGGTGCTGGGCCAGAGCGCGTCCCACAGTCGTCTTCCCAGCACCCCGTAGTCCCACCAGGGCCAACCTCTCCCCTCGGGAGACGCCGCCCAGATCACACAACTCACCCAGCGGGGTCCGCAGGCAGGCCGCCAGCCGTGAGAGCTTGAGGATCGAGAGGTTGGCGCGACCGGCCTCGGCCTCGGTCACGTGCCGGCGGGACAGGCCCGCATCCCGGGCCAACTGGGACACCGACTGCCCGGCACCCTCCCTGGCCGTCCTCAGGCGCTTCCCAAGTTCCAGGAGCAACTCTTGATCCCTGCTCATATGGTGGTTATATTGCCCCGCCAAAGATCGTATGGGAAGTATAATTCCCGGAATCTATTCACCGCTCCCCTTCTCTTCGCCACCAGCAGCCCCAAGGACCGAACAGTGACCACCGACACCCTCCCAGAACGCCTGAGCTTTCAGACCTCCCCGGCGCAGTACCGCCACTGGGGCCTAAGCATCGAGGGCGATCTGGCCACGCTGCGCATGGACGTGGATGGTGATGCCGGACTCCATGACGGCTACGAGCTCAAGCTCAACTCCTATGACCTGGGTGTGGACATTGAGTTGGCGGACGCCATCACGCGCTTGCGCTTCGAGCACCCTGAAGTGCGTTGCCTCGTGCTGACGGGAAACCTCGACCGGGTCTTCTGCGCCGGCGCCAACATCCTGATGCTGCGTTCGAGCGCCCACGCCTTCAAGGTCAACTTCTGCAAGTACACCAACGAGACGCGGCTCGGGATCGAGGACGCCAGCGAGCACAGCGGACTCAAGACCCTGGCCGCCCTGAACGGCACGGCATCGGGGGGCGGCTACGAGCTGGCTCTGGCCTGCGACCGCATCCTGCTGGTGGATGACCGGAACTCCGCCGTCTCCTTCCCCGAGGTGCCTCTGCTCGGAGTGCTGCCCGGAACGGGCGGGCTGACGCGCATCACCGATAAGCGCAAGCTGCGTCGTGACCACACGGACGTGTTCAGCACCCTGGCCGAGGGCATCAAGGGCAAGCGTGCGGTGCAGTGGAATCTGGTGGACGCCATCGCCCCTCTCTCCGCATGGGACGAAAAGGTGCAGAGCGAAGCACGCAACCTGGCCGACTCGGTTCCCCAGCGCGCAGAGAAAGGCATCGAATGGACGACCATCGAGGCACAGGAGACTGAAGAGGGCCTGCAGTACGAGTACGTCACACTCAAGCTGAACGCCAGCGACCGCACGGCCGAGTTGACGATCCAAGCGCCAGACAGCTGCCCCGCCACGGCCGAAGAGGCCCTGGCCCAGGGTGCAAATTGGTGGATCCTCAAGGCCTTCCGTGAGCTGGACGACGCGCTCTTGAACCTGCGCATGAACGAGCGCGACATCGCCCTGGTGCTGCTGCGAGCGGTCGGCGACCTCGGCACCCTGAGCGCCACAGACCCGCTTCTGGCCGGGGACGGCAACTGGTTCACCCAGGAAGTGCGCGGCTTCGTGCGGCGCACCCTCAAGCGCGTGGACGTCTCCTCCAAGAGCTTCTTCGCTGTGCTCGATGAGGGCACGGCGTTTCTGGGCACCTTCCTGGAGCTGGCCCTGGCCTGCGACCGGACCTACGTCCTGAACGACCCGGAGATCGAGGTCCGCCTGGGCGCCACCTGTGTGAACGGCGGCCTGTACCCCATGGCCAACGACCTCTCGCGCCTCCAGACGCGCTTCCTGGGCCATCCGGAGGCGGTCACCGCAGTCCTCACCCAGGAGTCCCCCTTCGACGCGGAAACGGCGGACGAGTTGGGCCTGGCCACCTTTGCCCCCGACGAGATCGACTGGGAAGACGAGCTGCGTCTCGCAACCGAAGAGCGTGCCAGCTTCTCCCCCGACGCCCTGACCGGAATGGAATCCAACCTGCGCTTCGCGGGCCCCGAGACCATGGAGACCAAGATCTTCGGACGCCTCTCGGCATGGCAGAACTGGATCTTCCAGCGCCCCAATGCGGTGGGCGAGCTCGGCGCCCTGACCTGCTACGGGACACCGCAGCGCCCCAAATTCAACATCGAACGTACCTGATCCCTCCTTCCCAACACGCCATGAGCAAAATCGATTACTCCCAGAAGATCCCCAACAACGTCGACCTCAAATCCGACAAGCGCCTGCAGCGCGCCCTTGAGCGCTGGCAACCCGGCTACATCGAGTGGTGGAAGGAGGCGGGCCCCACGGACTTCAACGAGAACGACATCTACCTGCGCACCGCGGTGTCGGTTGAGCGTGATGGCTGGGCCCACTTCGAGCACGTCAAGATGCCCGACTATCGCTGGGGTATCTTCCTCACACCCCACGAGAAGGAGGCCATGATCGGCTTCGGCGACCACCTGGGCGAGCCCGCCTGGCAGCAGGTGCCGGGGGAGTACCGCAACTGGCTACGACGCCTGATCGTCACCCAGGCCGACACGGAGCCGGCTTCGGTGGAACAGCAGCGCCTCTTGGGACATACAGCGCCCTCCCTGTACGACATGCGCAACCTGTTCCAGGTCAACGCTGAAGAGGGACGCCACCTGTGGGCCATGGTCTACCTCCTGCACAGCTACTTCGGCAAGGATGGCCGCGAGGAGGCGGACGAGCTGCTCGATCGCCGCTCGGGCAATCCCGATCACCCGCGCATCCTGAGCACGTTCAACGAGCCCTGCGAAGATTGGCTGTCCTTCTTCTGCTTCACCATGTTCACCGACCGGGACGGCAAGTACCAGCTGCTCTCTTTGGCCGAGTCGGGCTTCGATCCCCTGGCACGCTCCTGCCGCTTCATACTCACCGAGGAGGCGCACCACATGTTCGTGGGTCAGACCGGCATCGCGCGGGTGATCCGGCGCACCTGCGAAATCATGAACGAGCACCCCGACTCCTGCCCGAGCGAGCATGGAGTAATCCCCCTCGAGTTGATCCAGCGCTACGTGTACTTCTGGGCCGCCTCCAGCCTCGACCTGTTCGGCGCCGAGGTCTCAAGCAACTCCGCCAACTTCTTTGCCGCGGGACTCAAGGGCCGCGCTGAAGAGCCCAAGTACGAGGAGCACACCGCGAACGACCAGATCTTCGAAATGGAGCGCTGGAAGGACGACCGCCTGGTGCGCGAGGAGATTCCGATGCGCAACGCCATGAACGAGGTCCTACGTGAGGCTTATATCGCCGACAACGTGAAGGGCATCGAGTACTGGAACAGGGAGTGTGCCAAGGCGGGCATCGACTTCACCTTCCGCTACCCCCACCGACGGTTCAATCGCAGCCTGGGCGAGTTTGCCGGGTCCCGATTTGATCCTGAGGGCACGCCCCTGGATGAGGCCACCTGGGCCGAGCGGAACACGGAGTGGCTACCCTCCGAGGACGATAAGGCCTTTGTAAAGTCGCTCATGCAGCAGGTCACCGAGCCGGGCAGGTTCGCAGCCTGGATCGCCCCGCCCGCACGCGGCATCAACAGCCAGAGCGTCGATTTCGAGTATGTGAAGCTCTAAGAGCCGCTCGAGCCCCAATCCGGGAGCAAGGCCTCTCTTTTGCTCCGATTCCCCTTCGGCCAGCCCCCACGCTGACCGATTGAATAGTCATTGGCAGCAATGCAAGTTCGTACCGGGGGAGTTCTGGAGGAGAGAACGCCATGGATTATCAAGGGAAAACGTATCCACACATAAGAATGTCCGGCTTTGGCTGGGCCCTTCTCGCAGGGCTCTGGCTGGGAATGGCGGCCTGCACATCATCGGGGGATCCCGGGGCGAGAGACACGGGAGATATGACCGGGGAGGGCCAGACTGGAGGAGGGCTGGAGGTTGATGATGAGGACATCATCGCCGCGCTGGAGTGCGCCGCCCCTTCAGAAGCGAATTTCATCGTACACGGAACCCTGCCCTTGCCCCGGGGGCTCTGGCGCCCGGACTCCGACAATCGCTCCCCCTTCGCCTTGGTGGGATCGGACAATCGCACCATCGTCACTCAATGCGACGTGGTGAGCCTCTACCCCAATCCCGCGGACGGCGTGGCAGTTGTTGAGATCTCCGCCATGGTCCAGCAACCTCTGCCACCGCCTGCGGGAACATCGCTGATCTTCCCGGTGGCCTGGATGCCCTTCAAGGAAGGCGAGATGGCCTTCGACGCAGACTTGCGGGCCATGCTGGGTACGACCGGCAGCCTGCGCCTCGTGACCCACGATGTGTTCGGCCACACCTACGAAGCCGACCTCTTCGAAGAGGTGGTGTCCAATGCAATGCAAGCGCCCAAGACCCGCTCCGGTCAGATGGTGCACGGCTATCGGACCCACGAGGTCCTGCTGCCCAAGGCTGCAGTCTCCGGTGCCGAGGGCACAATGCCACACATGATGGGCGTGCACAGTTACGTCACCGTCTACCACAAGCAGGGGTTCTTCTCGCTGGATCTTCACATCCACAATGGCATGGACGGCCTGGACAAGTCCTCCACCGACGATGATGCCTTGCAGGAGATCTACTTCGATCAACTCGACCTGGTCCTGCCCTCCGGTTGGAGCGCATCGACACTGCAGGACTCACCCTCTCAGGGACTGCCCAACCTCCAGTCCGATGGCACGCATCTACCCCTGATCGACAGTCTGAGCGACGGCAAATTGCACGTCATGCCCTCCCAGTCGCGTCTCGTGCGGCGCCTGGTGGTCTATAGGGACCAGGATCGTGATGCAGCACTCTCCAGCTTGGGCCAGGAGACGCTCGCCTTCTGCCTTCCAGGCCTGACACCCACTGGTAAACAGCGCTGGTCCTGGTGGAACAGGGGCACAGCACGGTACCTCGGCCAGACCCGGGCCCTGCCGGACCTGAGCTTCTTGGGTCTGAATAACCTGCGTGGCCAGCTGGAATCCGAATACGCTCTACGAAGCTCCCAGGTCGCGTCAGGATCCGCAGGCAACTACCCGCTCAAGTCTCCCGCCCTCGGCTGGGCTCAACCCTGGGGCGTGTCCTACGGGGGCATGTCCGGTGGCGACGAAATCAACATCTTCGATGGGCTTCGCACCGCGGCCACGGCCAGCCAGAAAGGCTACGCGTTGGCCCTCCTGGCTGCACGCTGCTACTTCGACCGCCAACCGACCTCGCTGTTCGACGCGAATGGGGAGCCGACAAGTGTGGAGGACATCCTGCTCCCCACGGGCACCGATGAGCGCTATGCCAACGGGACGTTCTACATCCAACCCTCCAGCTCGAGTGATCCTTTCGGATTCAATGAGGCCCCCACCTTCCAGACGACAGCCGTTCAAGCCGCGGGTCTGACCCCCGCCTATGAAGAGACCCTGACGAGTTGGATGCCCATCGATATCCAGCACTACATCCGCTTCACGCGCAACCTGAAGATCTTGGCCTGGTTGGGCAACGATGCCTTGGCCAAGGATCAGCTACTGGCCGCCGCGGAGATCTTCCGTCTGGGCTTTCACGAACACACCAACTCGTCCAGTGGCTATGTCCAGGGAACGGGCTTGCGCTCACGGATGGACTACGTTGTGGACTTCCCCGGACAGGGAGTCGACTTCCAGCGCAGCGAAGGCTGGGGAACGGATACCGCCGTGTGTGCCTACGCACTCGGAGATTCCTCGACGCGCTCCCGCCTCTACCCCTGGTTTGAGATCATCGCCGAGACCATCGAGGCGGGCCAATCCACGTGTTCCGGCAATATCATGGCCACCTACATCGGCAAGACGCTCGACGGTCAGGCCTATATCCGCATGGTGGGTCACTCTTCCTATGCAGACAACGCCCTTCAGGGAATGCGCAACAGCGTCTTTCAAGGGCGTGATCCAGAACTGGCGGAGCGCCTGGCCAACATGATCGTCAAGAACGCCTATGCCCAGATCTCGCCTGGATTCTGGGACCCGGAGACGGACCAGCCCTATGGCTATGTCGGTGTGGGACCGGTGGGCATGGCGCGCGACTACTGCAACGACATCCCCGACTGGGCCAGGTCAACCTACTCCAAGACCAGCTACTACTCCTCGTTGGCCTACGCCTACGAGTACAGCGGAGATTCGATCTTCCTGTTCCGCGCCTCGCAGATGCTTGGCGGTGGCGACCTGTTGACCCTGCTTCAAGAGCAGGGCGAGTATCAGCTGGAGCTCAGCGCAGGCATGCTTGCCATGCTCCAAGCTGGAATGTGACGAAGCAGATCAGCCGAACTGGATGCCCTGCGCCAGGGGCAGGTCTTCGGACCAGTTGATGGTGTTGGTCTGACGCCGCATGTACGCCTTCCAGGCGTCCGAGCCGGACTCCCGACCTCCGCCGGTCTCCTTCTCGCCTCCAAAGGCCCCGCCGATCTCCGCACCGGAGGTGCCGATGTTGACGTTGGCGATGCCACAGTCCGAGCCTGCGGCGGACAGGAAGCGCTCCGCGTCACGCATGTTGAGGGTGAACATGGACGAGGACAGGCCCTGGGGCACGCCGTTGTGCTTGGCGAGGGCATCGTTCACGTCATCGCAGGTGATCAGATACAGAATGGGCGCGAACGTCTCCTCTTGGACGACGTCCCATGAGTTCTGGGCCTTGACGATGGCCGGCTTGACGTAGTGCCCGCCCTCAAGAGCCACCCGCTCACCGCCGTAGACGATCTCGCCCCCCGAGGAGCGTACCTTGTCCAGGGCACCCATCATGGCCTCCACGGCCGAGTCGTCGATGAGGGGCCCGCACAGGGTGGACTCATCCGATGGATCGCCGATGCGCACCTGCCCGTAGGCGGCGACCAGACGGGTCTCAACGTCGTCGGCGATAGAGCTGTGCACGAGCACTCGTCGTGTGGAGGTGCAGCGTTGACCCGCCGTCCCGACAGCGCCAAACACGATGGCGGGAATGGCAAGGTCCAGGTCGGCATCGGGCATGAGGATGACCGCGTTGTTGCCGCCGAGCTCCAGGATCGTACGTCCGAAGCGGCCGGCAACCGTGCTGGCCACACCGCGCCCCACGGAAGTGGAGCCGGTGAACGACACCAGGGGAACGCGACCATCTTCGAGCAGGCGCTGCCCCACTTCGCGGCCCGACCCCACAACGAGGGAGGCCAATGCGCCGAAGCCCTCGGCCTCCAGCACGGGACGGCACACGTTGGTCAGCGCGATGGCGCACAGGGGCGTCTGGCTCGATGGCTTCCAGAGCATGGCGTCCCCACACACGAAGGCCAACATCGAGTTCCACGCCCACACGGCCATGGGGAAGTTGAAGGCCGTGACGCACCCGACGACACCCAGCGGATGCCACTGCTCGCGCATGGCGTGACCGGGACGCTCGGAGTGCATGGATAGGCCGTACAGCATCCGGGACTGTCCCACGGCGAAGTCGGCGATGTCGATCGCCTCCTGCACCTCGCCCCAGCCCTCCTGCAGGATCTTGCCCATCTCCAGCGAGATCAGGCGCCCCAGAGCATCCTTGTGCTCGCGCATCGCGTTTCCCATGCGGCGCACGATCTCGCCCCGCTGGGGCGCAGGCACCTCGCGCCAGCGCAGGAAGGCATCGTGGGCCGACTGGGCGCAGACCTCGTACTCGGCCTGGGTGGCCTGACGGATTGAGGCGATGACCTGGCCGGTCGCCGGGCTCTTGGACTTCAGAACCGGGCCGGAAGCCTCAAGCCACTGGCCGTTGTACGCGCCGGAGTTGGTGTCCTGGATACCAAGCTGCTGAAGAAAATCCATGGGAGATGCCGCCTTGTGGCGGGGGGCCGGAGGGGAGGTGGACTACGGGCCCGACAGGATAGCGCCCGCGGCGGGCGCACGCGACCACCCCCAGCGGACTCTGCGGCCCCAGCCCCTTCCCTTCAGAGGCTGGGGCGCTATCCTCTCTGCCCAAATGGCCGACGACAAAATCATCTACCAGCTGCAGGACCTGCACAAGTTCTACGATCAGCGTGAGATCCTGAAGGGCATCACCTTATCGTTCTTCGAGGGCGCCAAAATCGGGCTGATTGGCCTGAATGGCGCGGGCAAGACCACCTTGCTACGCATCATCGCGGGAGAGGAGAAGGACTTTGAAGGCGTAGCCAAGGCCGTGGGCGATGTCAGCGTGGGCTATCTGCGCCAGGAGCCCAAGCTCGACTCTTCACGCACGGTCGGCGGCAACATCGATATCGCCGTCGAGCACCTGAGGCAGATCGAGGCACGCTACTACGAAGTCATGACCCTCATGGGAGAGGCTGAGGGTGAAGCGGCCACAAAGCTGTCGGCCGAGTACGACCATCTGCAGCACGAGATGGACATCAAGGGCATCTGGGACCTGGACAGCCGCGTGGAGCAGGCCGCTCACGCCCTGCAGGTCCCGCCTCTGGATCGGGACGTGGACACCCTCTCGGGTGGAGAAGCCCGGCGAGTGGCCCTGTGCCAGTTATTGCTCGACCACCCGGACATGCTGCTGCTTGACGAACCGACCAACCACCTCGACGCCGAGTCCATCGCCTGGCTCGAGCAGCACCTGGCGGACTACGAGGGCACGGTCATCCTCATCACCCACGACCGCTACTTCCTGGACAACGTCGTGGGTTGGATGCTCGAGATCGAGCGCGGTCAAGGCAAGCCCTATGCGGGTAACTACTCGGCCTATCTTGAGCAGAAGCAGCGCATGCTCGACCTGAAGCGCAAGACGGACGTTGCGCGCAACAAGGTGTTGGCACGTGAACTTGAGTGGATCCGGCGCACGCCGAGCGCACGCACCACCCAGTCCAAGGCGCGCCTCAAGCGCTACCAGGACATGGCCGCCGAAGCGCGCGCCGAAGACCAGCTCGAGTCCCTTGACCTACGCATTCCCCCCGGGCCGAGGCTCGGAGACCAGGTCCTCGAGATCCGGGAGCTGTCCAAGGGTTACGGGGACAAGAACCTCTTCGAGGGCATCACCTTCAGCGTTCCGCCCCAGGCCAAGCTGGGTGTCATCGGCGCCAACGGCCTGGGCAAGTCCACGCTGGTGAAGATCGTCATGGGCACCGAGACCCCAGACGAGGGCGAAGTGATCATCGGATCCACCGTAAAAATGAGCTTCATCGACCAGAGCCGCACGGTCCTCGACGACTCGCAGTCGGTCTTCCAGAACATCACCGACGGCAACGAGCAACTCCCCTTCGGCACGCAGACGATTGACAGCCGCGCCTATGTGGCGCGCTTCAACTTCAAGGGCGAGGATCAACAGCGCCCCCTGTCCGAGTGCTCAGGCGGCATGCGCAACCGCGTGCTCCTGGCCAAGATGCTGCGCGAGCCGGCCAACCTTGTGATCATGGACGAGCCGACGAACGACCTCGACCTCGACACCCTGCGCGTGCTGGAGGAGGCCATCCAGCACTACCCCGGCTCCATGGTGATCGTCACCCACGACCGCTACTTCCTCAACCGGGTCGCGACGCACATCCTGGCCTTCGAGGGGGACGGCGCCGTGGTCTTCCACCACGGGGACTACGACTCCTACAAGGCCTGGAAGCTCTCGAAGGGAGAGGACCTGGACGCCCGCAAGGGCCCCCACCGCAAGTTCTCCCGCAGTTGATGACCACAGGCAAGCTGCATCCCGCCCCTGCCGACCTGGCACCCTGGCCCGATCTGTCGCAGGCCTGCCTGACCCTGACCGCTTTCCTGCCCAGCGATGAAGAGCAGGCGCAGACGAAGGCGCACATGCTGGACTTCATCGCGCGCCACCCCGAAGACGCCCACCGTCGCTCGTGTCTCGAAGGCCACCTGACGGCGTCGATTCTCTTGTGGGATTCGACGCGCACCAAGGTGCTCCTGCACCACCACCGCAAGCTCGGACTCTGGCTCCAGTTCGGAGGCCACTGCGATGGCGATGCCAACCTGCTGGGCTGCGCCTGGCGCGAGCTCGTCGAGGAGAGCGGAATCGAACCCGAGTGGATCAGCCCCGTCCCGGTAGACCTCGACATCCACCCCATTCCGGCCCACGGAGAGGAGCCGCGCCATCTCCACTACGACGTGCGATTCCTGGCCCAAGCGGGCCCAGAGGCCCTGGCTGCCTGTTCCGAGGAGAGTCTCGAATTGAGGTGGGTTTCGCCGGCAGAAGCCGCCGACCTGGATCTGGACGAGTCCGTGCGAAGACTCCTGATCCTCTGAACCTGCTCCCCCCCCTGTGGGCCTGCTCGGGATAGCATTAGGCGTGATTCCCATGTCCTCCTCGCCACTCGCTGCTTACCGATTGGGAGCCTGCGCCATTGCAGTCCTCCTCGCCCATGGTGCTGACGCACTCGCTCCGTCAGGCCTGGCTCACGGTGACGTACACATTCACGAGTTCTTGGCTTCGAACGCCAAGGGCTTGCTGGATGAGGACGGGGACGCCAGCGACTGGATCGAGGTGTTCAACGGCGGAACCACGTCTGTCAATCTGGTGGGCTGGTTTCTGACCGATGATGTGGCCAATCTGACTCAGTGGACTTTCCCCAGCACCAACCTTGCGGCGGGTGATCGCATCGTGATCTTCGCCTCGGGCAAGGACCGTGCCCTGAGCGGCCTACCACTTCATACGAACTTCAAGCTCTCTTCCACAGGTGAGGACCTTTGCCTGGTCCGCCCGGATGGAACAACTCTCGAGAGCACGTACCTGGCCTTTCCCCCACAGAGCACGGACGTCTCCTTCGGGCTCAAGGACTCGTCGAGCGCAGAAGGGTACTTCGATCCGCCTTCTCCCGCGCTACCCAACGGCGACCTGTTCAAGACGCTGTCCAGCGTGGAGTTCTCCAGGTCCCGCGGCCTGCAAGACCAATCCTTCAACCTGACCCTCTCTCATTCAGATGCTCAGGCCCAGATCGTCTTCACCCTCGACGGGTCCGACCCCGCCACGCAGGGTGGAACCCCCTACGCCGCGCCGCTGAGCATCAGCGGCACCACCATCGTGCGGGCCTTCGCCACCCACTCGGCCATGGAGTCCTCGTACGTGGGCACACACTCCTACCTGTTCACCGCTGACACCCTGGCCCAGACCCAGGCCAGCGCCACGGGCTTGGGCTTTCCCGCCGCCTGGACCGAGGAGGATGGATCCACCTGGGACCAGGGGGGCTCCCGTCCCGGCGCCTGGTACGGGATGGATCCGGCCATCCTGAGCGCATACACGGCCTCTCAGCTGGAGGATGCCCTGTCCGCCGCCCCCACCATCTCGCTCAGCATGGCGATGGACGATTGGTTCGGGGACGGATCCACCGGCCCCATCTCGGGGATCTACTGCAACTCCAGTCAGAGCGGCACAGCATGGGAGCGGGCCGGATCGGTGGAGTGGATCGACAGCGGTGCTGCCGGGGAGTTCCAGGTGAACTGCGGCCTGTCGGTACAAGGGTCATCGAGCTCAGGGGCCAGCCTTCGCAATCAACTGTCTTTCAAGCTCTCCTTCAAGGGTAAGTACGGCCCCAAGAAGCTCAAGCAGGACATGTTCGGCGACCGCCTGCAGGAGTTTGATTCCCTTGTGCTCGATGCTGGCCATCAGAACGCTCCCAATGGGCCGGGCTCACTACCCCGAAAGCGCTACGCCCAGGGACTGCGCGATGCGTTCATGAGCGACCTGCAACTGGCGATGGCTGGACTCGCCCCCATGAGCCGTCCAGCACACGTGTACATCAATGGTCTGTACTGGGGTCTGTACAACCTGCACGAACGCGTCGATGAGGTCTTCGCAGCGGACCATGAAGGGGGCAAACCCGATGAGTACGACTACGTCAAGGAAGGCTCCATCCGAGCAGGCAATTTCAATCCGTGGAATCACCCCACCGCGCCCGGTGCTTGGGACACGGCCGTCACAATCGCCGCCGGGGGACTCGACACGACGGACGTCTGGCAGGGACAGCCGGCCTACGATGCCTTCGCCGCGGAGGTGGACCTGAAAGGCTACTCGCGATACATGCTCTTCAATTACTTTGGCGGAAACACGGACTGGCCACAGAACAACTGGACGGGTTCCGCCCACTCGCGCTTCTCATCCGATTGGACGGACGTAGATCCCGCAGGCCAGTTTCGATTCCACAGTTGGGATGCGGAGACGGTCCTGTATTGGGGTAACGCCGCCACCGCCGTAGGTGATGGCTTCTACGACAGAACGGACATCACGTCCCCCAACAGCGCGAACATCGCCTATTTCTACGGATTCCTACGGGTCAATCCCGAGTGGCGCATGCTCTTTGCGGACATGGCCCACGAGCAGATCTTCCACGGGGCGCTGTTCGTGGATCCAGCCTACTCCGCGCCTGGGACGGTCTATGACCCCTCCTTTCCGGAGCGCAACGCTCCGGCCACCACCTACTACCGCCTCGCGCAAGAGTTGTGGCCTGCAGTGATCTGGGAATACGCACGCTGGGGCAACTACTGGCACTCAAGCGGAGACCTGACCCCTGGGGATTGGTTGACAGAAAAGGACCGCCTCCTCGATCAGTACTTCCCCATGCGAACAGGCGTCCTCCTGGCCCAATTGCGCAACGTTCAGCCCCAGCTATATCCAAACCTGGACGCCCCCCTACTCTCCCAATACGGCGGCGCTGTGACCAGTGATCAGCAGATCGGCCTCACTGTGCCCCCCGGAGCATCGACGTACTTCACTTTGGATGGAAGCGACCCGCGCCTTGAGGGTGGCGTTCTGAACCCCGCGGCTCAACTGTATGCCACCCCGTTCACTCTGCCCGGACCCACCTGTTCCGTACTGGCCCGAGCATTCGACGGCACGGAGTGGAGCGCCCTGGAGCGAGGCAACTTTGCGGTGGACGTATACATTCGTATCAATGAGCTCCAGTCTTCCAACCAAAACACCATCCTGGACGAAGCAGGCCAGGCAGAGGACTGGATGGAACTCATCAACCCCTCGCCGTCACCTGTGGACATCAGCGGTTGGGGGCTCTCGGATGACGTGAGCAACCCGGGCAAGTGGCGTTTTCCTGCCGCAACAGTCTTGCCAGCCCGCAGCTTTGTGATCGTCTGGCTCGATGAAGATCCGCTCGATGGCCCACTCCATGCGAACTTCAAGCTCTCCGCCTCGGGCGAGGCCTTGCACCTCGCCGGTCCCGCCAGCACCGGCAACGTCTCGTTGGACAGCGTCGGCTTCGGACCCATCGGCACCGACCGCGCCTACGGCCGCCTACCCAATGGGAAAGGAGCCTTTCGCGTCCTGCCAGTGCCCACCCCGGGGCAGCCCAACCGCTTGGGCGATAAGGGCTTGCGTTAGGCCGACACGCCGGGAGGAGGCCCTAGGGGATAGGTTTGAAGGGCGGGCCTTTTAATGTGCAAATCGGGCATTTTTTAGGATGTCGTAACTTAGAGTGTCCGGCTACGCTGGCGGCGGTTTAGTGTCTGCCCTCGACCCGCTCCGGCCCCCGCGCCCCCCATGCTCGCCTCGCTGTCTTCAATCCCGCGCTGCATCATTTTCACCTCACTGCTCCTGGCATCCACGAGCACCGGGGCGGGCCAGTCCAATCATGGGCCAGTGCACGTTCACGAGTTCCTGGCTGCCAACTCCAGTGGGCTGCAGGATGAGGATGGAGATTCCAGCGACTGGATCGAAATCTGGAATGGAAGCTCGGGAGCCGTCGATCTGGCTGGCTGGTATCTGAGTGACGACCTCTCGAATCTCGCTCGCTGGGCTCTACCTCCGAGAGTCGTTCCCGCCGGCGGCGCATTGATCGTGTTCGCCTCGGGCAAGGATCGCAGCGGCTCAGAACTACACACGGATTTCAAGCTCTCAGCGAGCGGAGAAGATCTCTGCCTCACACGTCCGGATGGGATCACCTTGGAGAGCGCGTATTTCGCCTTTCCGGCGCAGACCCCCGACGTGTCCTTCGGTCTGAAGGACACGCAGCCGGACGAGGGATATTTCTCCCCTCCCACGCCAGGGGAGGCCAATGGAGATCAGTTTGCATCCCTGGACCCCGTCAGTTCGTCCAGGGAGCGCGGGCACATCCAGGGGAGCTTCACCCTCGCATTGAGCCACTCGGATCCTGGAGCCCAGATCGAGTACACACTCGATGGGTCGGCACCCAGCGACTCCAACTCCCTGACCTACAGCACACCGATCACGATCGACGGGA
>PBIX01000098.1 GCA_002720975.1 Planctomycetota bacterium
AATCCATGGGAAAATTCGGTTCCTGGCCTGCGGCACGTATCCAGCAGTCCCCGTCCTCGGTTCCAAGACCGGAGAATGGGCTCCCCGATCCAACCCGACCCGTGCCCTACCCCTTGACGCGGACCTGTGGTGGGAGAGGATGGCCCTACCGTGACTGACCCGCTTCCCTTTCGGACCCTGGCCCCCTGGCTGCGCGAGTCCTTCGGCATGCCGGTCTACCGCGTGGCCCTGGATGCCGGCTCCACCTGTCCGAACCGCGACGGGACCAAGGGCCTTGGAGGGTGCACCTACTGCGACGTGGAGGGCTCGGGCACCGGCGCTCTGCGGGGTGGTGCCGAGCTCGAAGAGCAGCTGTTGCTGGGCCTCAAGCGAATCGAGCGTCGCAAGCGCACACCGGACGAGTCCATCGGGGCCATCGCCTATCTGCAGTCCTACACCAATACCTACGTGGACATCGCGCGCCTGGACGAGGTCTTGAGCGTGCTCGATCCCTATCTGGAGGGGCCGATCTCCTGCCTGAGTGTCTCTACCCGGCCCGATTGCCTCTCGGCCGAGACCCTCCAGAGGCTGGCCCAGGTGGCCAGGCGGGTGCCGGTCTGGGTCGAGCTGGGCCTCGAGTGCGCCAACGACGAGGTACTGCAGCAGATCAATCGCCTGCACACGGTGGCCGACTTCGAAGACGCCGTGGCACGCGTACATGCCGCGGGCCTGTCCGCCGTGGGCCACGCCATTCTCGGACTGCCCGGGGATGGCCGCGAGGGTGCCCGGCACACGGCCGAGGTTCTGGCCCGCTCGGGAGTGGCGGGAGTCAAGGCCCACCACCTGATGGTGCTCAAGCGCACCCAGATGGCGCATGCCTGGCGAGCAGGCGAACTGGATGTACTCACCTGCGAGGAATACGTGGAGTGGCTGGCGGACTTTGTGGAACGCCTGCGTCCAGACCAGGTCCTGCACCGACTGACCGGCGATTCGCCAGCGGAGAATCTGCTCGCCCCGCGCTGGGGGGTGAACAAGAACCGGGTGCGGGAGTCTCTTGCCGACTGCCTACGGCAAAGGGACACCACGCAGGGCACCTTGTGCTCACCATCCTGGAGTTCGGGCCTCGATAACGCATAATCGCAGACCTCTCGCCCCGTCCACACCCTGGCCCTGCACCGACCCGATGAAACACCGTCCCCTGTCTCCTTGGCCCCTTCTCGCCTTGGGCCTCACCATTGCGCTGACCTGCTCACGTGCCCAGGCCCAAAGCTGGGATGAGCGCCCCGACGCCTTCGCCCCCATAGGGATCACCACGGACGGGGAGAAGGCCTACGGTGCCTGGACCTTCTCCTATCAGAACATGCGCACGGACGGCAGTGGCCTGCTTGACGGTCGCGGACAGGTCACCAACTCAGACGTGTTCGCCGCCGGCTACACGGACTCACCTCAAAGCACGACTCGAGAGGCCCACTGGCTCAATGCCCTCTTCGGCTACGACCAGTCCACGAGCCTGTTGCTGACCCTGCCCTTCCTCAACAACGAGGTGACGATGGCCACGCCGTTGGGGCAAACCTACGAGCTGCGCAGCACGGGGATGGGCGACCTTAATATCACGGGCCTCTTCCGGTTGAACCACGAAGAGGACGAGACCCTGCACGCGCAGTTGGGAGTCTCCCTGCCCACCGGGTCACGGGATGAGCGGGGCACCACCCCCTCCAGCGGGGGCATCTCCGAGAAGCTGCCCTACAGCCTCCAGCTCAGCAGTGGCACCCTGGACCTCATCCCGGGAATCACCTACGTCAAGCGGCACGAGAGTACGTCCTTGGGGTTCCAGGCCAAGGAGATCGTGCGCTTCACCGAGAACTCGGACGACTACCAGTTGGGCAACGTGGCCCTCCTGAGCGGATGGGTTTCACGGGTCTTCAATGAGAGCGTCTCGGCCTCTCTGCGCCTTGGCTACTGCTACGAGGGCCGCGTGAAGGGTCAGGATACGGACATCGACCCGACCCAATCACCCCTGCATGATCCGAACAGCCAGGGCGGAGACCGGATCACCGTCTGGGCCGGGATCAACTACATCGAGACAGGTGGCCACTCCTTCGGGTTCGAGATTGGCGGGCCCCTGTGGCAGGACCTGAACGGTCCGCAACTGGAGCAGGACCTCTCCTACGCCCTGGGCTGGCACTACTCTTTCTAGGCCGAACCGAAAGGAACAGCCGCGGCCGAAGCCCTAGTACTGGTAGAAGATCCGGTCGCAGGATGGACACTGGACCATCTCTGTCCCCCGCGCCAAGCGCACACCGATGTTCTTGGGAATCTGAACGAAGCAAGCCTGACAGTGGCCATCGAGCAGCTCGGCCAAGGCCTCGCCTTCGCGGATCTCCAGGAGTCGCCTATAGAGCTCCAGGTGATCGGTCTCGATTCCGTCTGCGGAGAGCTTGTCCCGGTCAGCTTGTAGCTCGTCGAAGCGCGAATTCGCCTCTTCCAACTCCTTGGCGACATTCGCTTCAAACTCGTCGAATACCGACTTGGCCAGCTCCAACTGACTCTCGGCAGTCACAATGTTCGCGTCACCGGCATCTCCCGCCTCCATCTTCTTCAGAGCGTCGTCTTCCGCTTGGGAGATGTTGCGCTTCAGCTTGCGCATCTCGTGCTGGTAGCTCATGAGAAGAGCCGCATCGACCTTGCCCTTGTTGGATTCTGACTCGAGCTTGCGAAGGCGCTGGCGCATGCCCACGGTGAGATCTTCAATCTCCTTGGCCTCTGAGCGCACGCCACGAATCCGTGTGCGCATTTCTTGCAGCTTGGCCTCTTGCTCCTCGATCTTGGTCGTGCGCAGAGCCAGCTCCTCAGGCAAGCGGCGCTGCTCGGCCTGGACCTTGAAGATGTGGCGGTCGATCTGCTGAAGGCCCTGGAGAGCCTGCAAGGTTTCCTGCATGGGGGGGATCCGTGGGTGAATGGGGCGGGCAGTCTACCGCCACTTGGGGTGCGCGTCAGGTCTCACCCCATGAATTGATCTCCCTACCCCTACCCACACGCCCCTTGCCACACGCGGTGGAACTCTCAGTCCTGACCCGACCGGAGTCGCTCCACGGCAGCTCGGGCCTGGGGCGAGTCCGGGAAACGAGCGCTCCACTGGCCGGCCCGACGCCGGGCCTCGTCCCCACGCTGTTGCTCCTGCAAGAGGCGCACCAAGAGTCGCCAGGTGGACGCCTCCTGCGCACGGGCATTGGTGAAGGCGCCGTGGTCCACCGCCTGGCCGAGAACCTGGCAAGCCCGCATGGGCTGCCCACGGGCCGCCAGGATCGACCCCAGGAGCGCTTGGGACCGCGAGCCGCGCGAATCGAGGCGCACCGCCTCCTCAAGAGCAGCCTGGGCTTGTACGACTTTCTTTTGCACGAGGAGCATGGCGCCCAGGTGATACTGGACACTCTGGGGGTTCGTCCCGCCCTGCAGACCAGCCCGGGCGTGCTCTTCCAGCTCGGGCCAACGCTTTTGGCGCAAGAGGAACCCCAGCCAGCGATCAAGTGCCAGGGGATCCGAAGGCGCGAGGCGCACAACCCGCTCGAGAAGAGCCCCGGCCTCATCGAAGCGCTGCAGACCCTCCAGAATCCCCGCCCGGGCCAAAATGGCCTGGGGATCGCTCGGGGCCAGCTCGAGGGAATCTGCTGAGAGTGGCTCCGCCAAGGAGAGCTCTCCAGCCAGGGCATGCCCCACCGCCAGGTGACGCAGGCCATCCGCCTCGGCCTCCACGCGATCCCCACGCAAGGTCCAGGACACCGTGAGCATCAACAAGCACAAGCCGGTCCAGAGCCCACATTCCCGTCGGCTCCCAGCCCGCCACCGATCCACAAGCCAGATCAGTGCGTGTCCCCCAAGGATCATCAGCAGGGGCAGGATGGGTGCCCGGAACCGTGAGCAGACAAAGAACGCCACCACGCTGAGACTGTAGGCCAGCAGGAAGCCCCACAGGGGAAAGAGCCTGCGGCGCGGCCCATGAACGAGGGTCAGTACCAGGCCCAGGCCTCCCAGCGCCAGCAGGACCGAGAATCCCAAAGGACTCCAACGCGTCACAGCGCTGAACCTCTGAGCGAAGAAGCGCACGGGCTGGTTGTTGCTGATCTCCTCGTCCCGCAGGAACAGGGCCCCCTTGTTCAGCATTCCCCCCACGGCCTGCAAAGGGTGTTGAGTCAGGTACTCCAGGGCCTTGGCCGTGTAGTGCCCGGAAACCTCCGAAGGGGTAAGGGAATGCCCCGCCTCCAGCTCCGCCAGGCCCGCCGCCTCCCCCGCCGTACCCAAGAAGTCATCGCTCGTGGTACCCGGAACCTTCGCCGTGCGTCCGTCGGCACCGGGGTGGTTTCCGATCCAGAGGTTGACCCCTGCCTGGGAGGAGATCAGCACCAGATCCTTGCCGACAAACAGGTTGTAGGCGGTGACAGGCAGGATCGGCAGCAGCGTCCCCAAGGTCAACCACGCGCAGGGAGCCCAAGATCCGGGGCGCCGCCCCCCCTTGCGCCCAACCCCCAGCACCCACAGCGCCAACAAGGGCATGAAGAGCAGGACGTTGGGACGCGTGATCGCAGCCAGACCCCATGCAACTCCGGCCCGGGCCGCGGCCCAAGGACCTGAGCCACCACGCTCATCCCCCCCCAGGTTCAGGGTCAGCCACAGGGCCAAGAGGTTCAGCGGAATCGAAAGGGTGGGCAGGAGCAGCTCCCCATCAAAGTAGATCAGCACCCAGTAGGTAGCCGCCCCCAGACCCGCGAGGGTGGCGACGCGTCGATCAAAGAGCTGCCGCGCCACGCCGTAGGTCAGGACGGTCGTTGCAGCGCCCAGGCCGCACTGAACGAGCCGCACGCCCATGAGGCTTCCGCCGCACAGCTTGAGGCACAAGGCCAGGAACCACGGGTAGAGCGGAGCCCGAAAGAAGGGCCCCTGCTGAAACTCGCGACCCGCCGCCAGCTCCCGAGCCCAGTCCAGGTGAAAGGCCGGGTCGGTCACCGGTGCCGTGAAGTAGGGGCTGGCGCTCAGGTCAAACACGTAGAGCGCGCGGAGCGCAAACGCCAAGACCGCAAGACCAAGCACGATCCAGCGTTCAGAGGAGCCTCCTCCCCCATGCCCGACAGTGGGCGAGTTCATCTGCATCGCATCCTTCACGGGCCGAGTCTAACGACCGGGAGGGGTTCGAACCGAACCCCTCCCGTGGGACATTCATCAGAAATGACGGCCTCTGGCCGTGACGGCTAGAAATCGCCGTAGTCGTCCTCTATCTCCACGCCGTCCAGGAAGCTGGCCAGCTGGCGAGCACGCACCGGGTGGCGCAGCTTGCGCACGGCCTTGGCCTCGATCTGGCGCACGCGTTCCCGGGTCACACGGAAGATGCGGCCCACCTCTTCAAGGGTATAGGTGTAGCCGTCTCCGATGCCGTAGCGCAGCTTGATGATCTCCCGCTCGCGGAAGGTCAAGCTGGAGAGCACGTCGTCGATGCGATCCTTCAGCATCTCCTGGCCCGCCGCCTGCATCGGGCTCTCCGCCGACTCATCTTCGATGAAGTCGCCGAAGTAGCTGTCGTCGGACTCGCCGATGGGACGATCGAGGCTGATGGGGTGCTTGCTGATCTTCATCACGCGCTTGGCTTCTTCCACCGTGATCTCCGTGGCCTCGGCCACTTCCTCCACGGACGGCTCCCGGCCCTTGGCCTGGACCAGTCGCTTGGTGACGTTGCGCAGCTTGCTCATGGTCTCGATCATGTGGACCGGGATCCGGATCGTGCGCGCCTGATCGGCAATCGAGCGCGTGATGGCCTGGCGAATCCACCAGGTGGCGTAGGTCGAGAACTTGTAACCACGACGGTACTCGTACTTCTCCACGGCCTTCATCAGGCCCGTGTTGCCCTCCTGGATCAGGTCCAGGAAAGAGAGGCCGCGGTTGCGGTACTTCTTGGCAATGGACACGACGAGTCGCAGGTTTCCGCTGGACAGATCGCGCTTGGCTTCCTCGTAACCGGCGTAGTGCAGGATCACGTGGTCGAGACGCGTCTTCAAGCGACCGATGGGCTCCATGGCCGCCATCTCCAACTCGAACATGCTCTCTCGCAGTTCTTGGATGAGCTCCTCATTGCGTTCCCCGTCCGGTACACGCACCGCTGTCTCAAGCTTGCGCTCCACCGAGCGCATCTCGCGGTAGTGCTCGGCCAGATCATCGCTGTAGGGGCGCACCTTCTTGATCTGCAGGTGACACTCCTCCAGCAGGATGATGAGCTTGCGTCGCAGGTTCTGTACCAAGGCCAGAGCCTCGGAGCGCGCTTCGCCATGGAGCTCCTCGCCACCGATCAGGTGCGCTGCCAGGGGAAGGTAGGCCTGGCGCATGCGTTCATGCAGACGCTCGATGGTCTCGATGTTGACCGGGAGGCGCTTGGCCAGGAACGGCTTGCCCAGGGTCTCCACGATCTTCGGATCATCGTCGGGCTTGGGGTTGGGGTTGACCTTGAGGGTGCGGTCGAAGGCAAGGTTGCCATCACGCACCTCCCGCAGGGTAGCGATGGTCTCGGTCATGCAGATCCCCGAGCCCATGCACTTCTTGCGGAAGCGCTTGCGGGTGATCTCGATGGACTTGGCAAGGAAGATCTCCTCGGGGCGGGTGAGCAGAGGAATCTCGCCCATCTGGGTCAGGTACATACGCACCGGATCATCAATCTTCTCGGGCAAGACCCCCTTCAGGGCCTGCGCTACAGCGCGCTTCTTGACCTTGATTCCAGCCGCAGGGCTCGCAGCCTTGGCCTTGGCCTTGGCCTTGGGAAGTTTGCTCACGGTGTCCTTGCCACGCTTGGGGGCGTTGGCTGGCCGGCCCTCGCCATCCATGAGCTCTATTCCCGCATTCTCCAGACCCTCAAAGATCTGGTCCATCTTGTCGGGAGGAACAAACTGATTTTCGAGCAGCTTGTTCATCTCGGCAAAGGTCAAGAAGCCTTTCGCACGGCCTTCATCAGCAAGAAGCTTGACGGTCTCGTCGATTTTTACAGTCATCGTTGGGGGACTTGAGGAGAACTTAGGAGAGGTGAGAGGGGACGGAACCGCTCTGGAGTTCGCGGGTCTTGTGGGTAATCTGAATAACCAGTTCCTGGCGAGCCTCTTCTGGGAGGTCGGGGTCACTGGAGCGAGCTTTGAGTTCGGAGAGTTCCTTGCGCCGAGCCAGTTGATCCAGGGTTTGGAGGCTGGCTTCGAGGAGTTCGTGAGGGGGAAGGCCGGTCTGGGAGGCGTAGGTGACCAGGGTGGAGACGTGGTTACGGACGGGATCTGCGCCGAGTTGGGTCATGACACTCGACTCGTCGATCAACTTGTCCTCGTCCTCGTAGAGGGCCAGAATCGCCCCCATGACAGCCTTGAGGCCTACATTGGGGCAGCTGTCCACCAGAGAACGGATTCGCGGAACCAGCGCTGAATCCATGAGAACGGAACCGACTGCGGCCTTGTAGGCGTCCACTTCGCGCTTATCTACCTTCTTTTCAGACACTTTTCCGCCGCTGGCGGACCGACCGTCCCCATCGGGTCCCCCGGCGGGGATGGTGTTAGGCGGAGGTAAGGTGTAGCCCGGCTCCCGCACGCCACGCCTGATGTGATTGCGCGCCTCCAGGATGGTGGACAGGGGCATCGTGAGGCGCTCGGCCAGCTGGGCGTGCAGGGATGAGCGGTGCACGGGCTTGGTCAGGCGCTCGAGCAGGCGCAGGATGTCGTCCACCGCGTGTGCCTGCTCCTTGCCCTTCAGCTCTCCCACCCCCTCGGTGAGAAAATCGAACCAGTCCTGGGCGTGGTCCAGCTGGGCGGTGAATGCCTCGGAGCCTTCGCGGCACAGGTCGGCGGGGTCCTTCCCGTTGGGCAGTACGGCCACCTCGAGGTCCACATCCAGGGGAAGGAGCCCATCGAGCGCGCGCCAGGCGGCCTTCCGGCCCGCATCGTCCCCGTCAAAGACCAGGGTCACGCGCCTCGCCCCACTCTTGCGCACGAGGCCAGCGTGCATCTCGGTGGTCGAAGTTCCAAGCACGGCACAGACCGTGTTCAACCCGACCTGGTGAGCCGCCATCACGTCGGTGTAACCCTCGACGAGGACCAGGTGTCGCCCCTTGCGCACGTGGTCGATAGCCCGGTCGAGGGCGTAGATCACGCGCCCCTTGTGGAAGTAGTCCGATTCTGAACTGTTGATGTACTTGGGCCCGGCCTTCTCGTTGTCGCTCAACCGACGCGCTCCGAACCCGATCGTGCGCCCCTTCAGGTCCCGGATGGGAATCACCAGGCGCTCGCGGAAGAACGAGTACTCTCCCCCGTCGTCCCCGCGCCGCAGCACCCCTGCTCGCACCCAGGCCTCGCAGGGATCACCCGCTTGCCCTCGCTCAGCCTCCTGCCGAGCCAGACGAACAAGCTCCTGACGATTACCCGGTGCCCAGCCCAATCCGAAGGCCTTGATCGTGTTCTCCCCCATCCCACGTGAGGCCAGGTACTCACGCGCCAGGCGTCCTTCATTGCCCTGCAACTTGTGCTGGAAGAACGCATCTGCACGGGCCAGGGCGACCATGCCGGGGTCGTCCTCGCTGCGCTCCGCGCGTCGACCGCGGCTCTTGGGGATCTCCACGCCGGCCTGCGAGGCGAGCAGCTCAAGTGCATCCGTGAAGCCCAGGTTCTGGCTCTTCTGCACGAAGCTCAGCACGTCGCCGCCCTCGCTACAGGCCCCATAGCAACGCCACATCTGCTTTGCCGGATCCACCTTGAAGGAGGGTGTCTTCTCGTCATGGAACGGACAGCACGCCTCCCAGAGACGCCCGGCCTTCTTCAGGTCCGGCACGTATTCCCGCACAACCTCTTCGATGGCCGAGCGCAGCTTCACCTCATCGATGGCGCGCTTGAATTCGAGATCTTGTGACATGCTGGGGAGAATGGAGCAGAACGCGAGGCTGTTGGTGCCTCGTGTTGATCGGAGTGGATGGAGCGCGGACATCCGAGACCCGTGGAAGTCTCAGAAGCGGAGCAAACCGCGGATTTCACCCCACCGAGACGCTCTTGACCGCCTGATACGGGGTCCAAAAGTCGCTCCAGGAGAGGTACCGGGCGACGCGGGATGAGACACACGCAGGGCAATGCGAAGTCTCGACCTGGGACGACCGATAGCCGGAAACACCACGACGAGCCCATCCGAGGGGGAGTTTGAGGTGGCCGGACCGCAGTGGGGACGGTGACCAACCTCCAATGGGGATGGGGAGGGGTGGACCCTGACAGAAGAAGTATACACGCCTCCGAGGCGCAGGGCCTGCTTGGGGCAGCTTTCTCGTGCGAACCATGTCGGTCTTGGGTCCCTGAATTGGGCATTCCAATTGAATTCCACCGATCTGACAGTTCTCCGCTCCCTCCACCCAAGACCCCGCCCACGGGATCCTCCCAACCCAACGGCGCGCGCCGTCAGCTCGGATCAGGCGTCCAGCCCAGTTCCCGGGCCTCCTCCGCCATCCCCCACAGCTCATCCGGTGCCAGCGTTTCCGCCCGTATCTCTCCACCGATGCCCCGGCTCGTCAAGAGCTGGCCCGCCTGCTCGCGGGAGCGGAACATGTCCTTGAGCACCCGCGCGAGCGACTGCCGGCGCTGCCGCAGCAACCGCGCGGCAAAGGCGGAGCGGAACCTGCGCAGCTCGGCCGGGGCCAGACCATCGCGCCGGATCAAGCGCACGACGGTGCTCTGAACCTTGGGCCTGGGCCAGAACAGCGCAGGTGCCAGGCCGCGGACACGCTCTGGAGTGAAGCTCTGCAGGACCCCCACAGTCAGGGGCCCCCACTCCCGGGTGCCGGGTTGAGCCAAGAGACGCTGAGCAACCTCCTCCTGGATCAGGACGGTCATGGAGATGGGGGGACACTCAAGGCCTGCGCACAGGGCCAGGACGGGCGCGGATACCGAATAGGGCAGATTGCTGATCAGATGCCAGGCTCCCCCGGGTGGGAGCGTGGCCAGCACGGACCCATTGAGAGAGTGCTTGCCCTCGAGAATGTCACCCACCACGACCTTGGCATTCGGGTAGGGGGCCAGGAATCGCTCAGCAATCGGAGCGAGTCGATCGTCTATCTCCACGGCCAGAAGCTGAACCCCGGCGTGGGCCAGATGAACGGAGAGAAAGCCACAGCCGGGGCCCACTTCGAGGACGGCGTCCCCAGGACTCACCTGAGCATCCCGGGCAATGGCACGCGCGGCGTTCTCGTCCAGGAGGAAGTTCTGTCCCAGCTGCCGCGATGGCCGGAACCCCGCTTCCTCCAGAGCTCCACGGAATTCACTCCATGGAGGTCTGGGAGGGCGTGGGGATTCGGAGGAGGCCTGCTTCGGAGCATCGGCCTCGTCCCTGCTCGAATCCTCGCTCATCCCCTGGCCCCCTCCAACAACCACGCCAGTGCCGAGGGGCCGTCCCCCTCCTCCACCATTCTCGCGAGCAGAGGCACGGCGCGGCGCCCCCAGGATCTGCCCACGGCCAGCATGCGCTCGCGCCAGGCGGGTCGACTCCAGGATGAGGCGTGCTTGAGCAGGTACTCCCGCGCCCCGACAACGCAGCGCAGACCCAGATCATCCGCGCGATGCCCCGCTTCCAGACCCGTCGCGTTGAACCGACGCACCCCGTCAAAGGAGAACAGCTCTTGCGCCCGGACCTGATACGAGCCTCCCATGGCCCACAGGGGATAAGGCGATGGCCCCTGAAGGCGCCAGGCCATGGGCTCAATCTGGTCGGGCAGGGGCGGGGCGACCCACTCCCACACGTTGCCGACCAGATCCTCGACCCCTGTTCCCGTTGAAGCTCCACCGGGGAAGGTCCCCACTGAGGCTGAATGCCTCAGACCCATTTCGACCGTATTGGCCACCGAAACCCTGCGGGTGTTGCCATGGGGCCAACTCTGAGCCCGGCTACCCCCAGCGATGAACATCCACTCTGCGGCTGTTGGTAGGCGCATGCCTCGCGCCGCCGCCAAGGCCTCGGCCTCCCCATGGGTCATCCCCACGGCGGGCAGATACTCCCCCGCGCCAAGGGGGGCCCAATCCTCGAGGTCGGCCAGCTCCGTTTCCGAACGCGCGCGCCAATATTCCCAGCGTCCACGGGTGACCTCGAAGCGATCGACGAGCAGATCCTCTTGTACTTCGCAGCGCATGCCCACAAATGGTGCGGCCCACCCCTTGGGCACGAAGGCGAACTGCTCCACCTCCGGGCGCGGCGAGCCTTCCGTGGGCGAAGGCGAACAGGCTGTCAGAAGGAGCAGGCCGGCAGCGAACCAAGCTGGAACTCCATGTGAACGCCCGCCCCCATCCGTAGGTGGATAGGAGCGGGCGTGTGTACTCGCAACCTGATGCTCGCGCACGCAGGACGCCGGCCACGAGACGGCCCCGGGCGTCCTGGCACTCAAGGGTTTAGCCCTCCGGGTTGGAGACGTAGATCTCCACGCGCCGGTTCATGCGCTTGTTCTCCGCACTGTCGTTGGCCGCCATCGGCTCGTGGGGGCCAAAGCCCATCACGCGCACGTTGGAGGACTTGATGCTCTTCGAACCAACGAGCAGCGCCCCCACAGCCACCGCCCGAGCGGCGGAGAGTTGCAGGTTGCCGTGCGGGAAACGCTCAAGGGTTGCAGGCTTCTTGACCGGGTCCGAGTCCGTGTGACCGCGAACCCAGATGGTGCCGTGGGGCTGAGCAGCGATCTCCTTGGAGATCTCCATCAGGGCTTTCGTGCCGTCCGGCCCCAGATCAGCCTTCCCCGACTCAAACAGCAGTCGGTCCTGGATCATGTAGAGGTAACCGTCACTCAACTGGAACTTCTCCACGTCCTTCATGGGTCGGTTCATTTCGCTCAATTGACGCTCCAGTTCACTGAGCTTGTCGTAGGCATCACTGGTCAGGCTCGCACTGAGCTGTTGCATGCCCTCGTCGCGCATCTGCGCCTGCAGGTCGGCATGGTCGAGTTGCAGTCGCCTGTAATCTGCTTCGAGGTCAAAGTAGTCCGTCTGGGACTGCTTGGCCGATGCCACAGCCTCGTCGTATTGATGCATGCTGACTACGCCGAACGCTTCGGTGCTTTCGCAGGATGAAATCAGCCCAGTGGCGATAAGCAGGGCAGTGGCCCCCGCCAAGCGCTTCCCCCCTCGGATGTGCTTGTTCATGTTTTCTTCCAAGATTTGGTTCTCCGCGGAAAGGATTCGTGTTCCCCCCCTGGTTCGAATCCCACCCGATCCCCTGGATCGGGTGGCGGGGAGCGGGAACGATCCGCACCCCCCGTGCGATGTGCAGTCTAGCCATCCGCGTGGGGCGATCTCAAAGGGATTGAGACAGAACCGATCGGGCCAAGGCCCACGCGCGCCCCGACAGGCGCCAGCCGAATGCTGAACTGAGGCGCTGCTCGGTGCATGGCTCTACGGACTGAAGCGGATCTGTGGAGGAGAGCTCTCCCACCAGCGCCCTCCCGCCAGGCCCGATTAGGCACGTTCCGACCCGGTAGCCGCAGGTTCTGGGTCATGCAGCCCCACAACCGGGGTGGGTCGGGACCTCCCGCATGAGGCGAGAGGCCCGTGCATGCTGCCTGGGGGCGGAGGGCCCCCGAGGCCGTTAGCTGTTGTCGGCCGCAGACTCGATCTTGCCGCCAAGAACCTCTGCCACGGCCTTGGCAACGCTGTCAGCCTTGCCAGAGCTGATGGCCAGGGCCACGGGAAGTCCAAGAATGAACACCAGGGCGGTGGCGATCATGGCCGCGCGGATGCCCATGCCCTCAACCTCCTCTTCTTCCTGAACCACGGTGGGACGCGGGCGCTTGACCTTGGAAGCGGCAGCCGGGGCCTCCTCTTCCTCAAGCTCAAGCTCGCCAATCTCTTCGACGTCCTCGTCGATCAGGGTGTCCACGTCGGAGATCTCCTGGGTGGCCATGCCGGACTCTTCATCACCCACGGCGTCGTCCTCGAAGACCAGCTCTTCAGCCGGCTCGTTCAGGTCAACAACGTCTCCACCGGTCAGTTCGCGACGCAAGGCATCCACATCGCTGCGGCGCAACTTCATGGTATCGCCCTTGCGGAAGGCACGGATGTCACCTTCGGAGACAAGTCGTTTGAGCTCGTCCTCTTGCAAACGCAGTTCGTCAAGGGCCTCGTCAAAGCTGAAGAATTCGTCGGGCACGGTTCGGTCTCCTGAGTTCTTGGGGGGAAAGGAAAGGTCTTAGTGTTCGCCAGCGTCCTGAGCTGACTCGAAGACCTTGAGCAGGTCTTTGTATCCGAGGGGACGCCCCTTGGACTGTGTCTTGTCGTTGAACCCATCGAGCTGCAGGTCCAAGTCGATCCGGCGGGCCCCGACAAACTGAATCCCCCGGGTGCTCTTGGAGCCCCCGGTCGCCTGGTAGACGCAGATGTGTTTGCTCTCCGTGTCGATCAGGTACAGGATGGACTGGCCGGTCATGTCGACGCCTGTGACCGCGATCATGCTGCCGTTCGAGTCTGCAGTACCACCCGCTGCCATGGAGGAGGTCCACTCGGTCGGGTCAGGATCCTGGGCCCAGACGGGCTCAAGAACGGCTCCCGCCCCGAGAGCCAGAAGTACACCCATGGCAAGAAGCCAGAGGGGATTGCCAGGGGGGCGGGGTGAGTCGGGAAGAACGGCCATGGGAGTGCCCACCATACCGGGCCACCCACCTCTCGGCTACAGCACAATCCCGCGGAAGGAATAGGGCTTCTATGTACCGCCAGAGGGGGAATCAGCCCACTCAGAGGCCCACGACTTCGCCTGAGATCTCCTCCACAAGGTCCTTGAGTGTCACCCAGCCCACAGGCTCTTCCACTGTGCCCACCACGGCCCCTCGACGCCCCCCGCCCCTCAGATGCAACAACGCCCGGTCTACGGGGGTATCCGCCGGCAGTGCCGAGACCCTTCGGATGTGGGAGAGGACGGTGCTCTCGGGACCTGCCGAGAGCACCTCCAGCTGATGGACGTAGCCCTCCAGCCGCCCGCTGCCATCCACGACCGGAATGCGGGTGAAGCGCGACTCGCTCACCTGCCGGTACAGATCCTCGTCACCCTGATCGCTGCGGACCATCTGGACCTCCTCCCAGGGCACCATGGCGTGGGAAACGGGAAGGGTCCGCAGTTGCAGGGCATTGCGCGCCAGAGCCTCGGCCCGCTCGTGGAGGGCCCCGTGGCGGCGGCCCTCAGCGAGCAGGGCTGTAAGACGCTCGGCACGGCCACCGGAAGCCACGCGGCCGGGACCCAGACCAAAGAGATGTTCGAGGAATGCCGTCAGCAAGCGCAGGACGCGCTCGAAGGGCCAGAGTACCCAGCGGGCCGTGAGGATGAGGGGCACCGTGGAGTAGACCATGGAGTGGGTACGCCGCCGGTAGATCTCCTTCGGCAGAGCCTCACCGAGCATGAATAGCAGCGGGGTCAGGATGAGGGTGAGCAGGAGCGCGCGCAGTGCAGGGTCCAGGTCGTAGCCGCCCAGGGACACACCCAGTAGATGATCCCCCACATGCGAAGCCAGCTCGATAGCAAGGTTGTTGCCGATCAGGATGGTGATGAGCAGGGCGGATTCGTCCCCGAGGAGCATGCGCACCATGCGAGCCGGGCGGTGGCCCTGGTCGGCTTCCATGCCGACCCGGATGCGAGAGAGGGTGTAGATGCCGGTCTCGGATCCCGAGAAGACAAAACTCGCCACCAGGCACAGCAGCAGAACAAGCAGCCAGAGGAACAGATCCATCAGGATTCACCCCCCTGACGGCCTTCCAGATACAGCTCGACGCTCAGGACCCGGCGGCCGCGAACCTCGGTGACCTTGCAGGCCAGACCTGCACCCAGCGTCACCTGATCACCTGCACGCGGGATGCGTCCCAGGAGAGCGGTGACGTAACCACCGACGGTTTCGAAGGCGTTGGGGACGACCTCGGCTTCGAAGGAATCGTTCCAGTCACGAATGGAAGCACCACCCGAGACGCGATAGCAGCCCTCGCCAAGAGGGATCACAATCCTGTCGAGCTCTTCCCCTTCGACGCGCATCTCCCCCACCAACTCCTCGAACAGGTCCTCGAGGGTGACCACGCCCGCCGTACCTCCCCACTCATCGATGACTATCGCCTCGGCCACACGCTCGGCACGCAGGATCTCAAGCATGCTCAGGACGCTGGCCACCTCCGGGACGAAGGTGACGGGCATGCTGATCTCGGCCAGGGGACGATCGGGTTCCAGGAGCATGTCACGCACCTCAACCCGGCCGACCACGGTGTCTGCGTCACCGCGAATGACAGGCAGCCATGTCAGGCGTTGGCGTTCGGTCTCCTGCAGCAGGTGGACGCGCTGCTCGGCATCGTGGTCGAGATCGGCGGCCAACATGTCCACCCGGGGTGTCATGATCTCTCGCACCCGCAGGTGCCCCAGGTCGACGATCTCGGCCAGGAGGTCGGCCTCGCGCGCGGCAAGATCCCCGTCCTGGGCGCTGAGCTCCAACGCTGTGGCCAGGTCCTGAGGGGAGACCCCGCGCTCGGCAGCGTGTCCCACACCGAGGGCCCGCAAGATCACGTCCATGATGGCGTTGACCCCCCGTCGCAAGGGGCGCACCCAGGCAAGGATCGGCACCAGAGGAACGGCGGCGAGGCTGGATACCCGCTGGGAAGAGCGCAGAGCGAGGGTCTTGGGAACGATCTCTCCCACCACAAGTAGAGCCAAGAGGGCTTCCGCACCGGTGAGCAGCCCGTGGCTCTGCATGGCAGAGGGAAACAGGTAGGGCAGGCTGGTGAAGAAGAGCAGGTTGATGAAGAGGTTGCCCAACAGGATGGTGACGAGGAGCTCGCGCGGCTGGGACAGGAGCTTGCGCACACGCGGCTTGGCGACCGCGATCTGCTCCTCCCCCAGGCTGAACAGAGCCGTCTCGGCCCCTGAGAAGAATCCCGAGCTCAGGAGCATGGCCAGGGCCACCAGCCAGGGGAGAGCTTCGCCCAAGGTCATGAGAGCTCCTCCCCAGCCTGATGGGTGGGCAACCTCAACTCGACCAGGAAGCCCCCCTCGGACGGGGTGCGCAGCTGAACCTCACCGCCATGCCCGGCCACCACGTTGTGCACGATGGCCAGACCGAGCCCGGTACCCCGCCCGGTGGCCTTGGTCGTGTAGAAGAGGTCCGCCGCGCGCTGGATGAGGTCAGGGTCCATCCCCGGTCCGTTGTCGGCGACCCAAAGGTGCAGCCACTGCCCCTCGCTCTCCAAGCCGACCCGGATGCGACCCTCCCCAGATGAATGGTCGGTCAAGGCGTCGAGAGAGTTGACGAGCAGGTTCAAGATGGCCTGACCCAGTTCGTTGCGCTGACCGCGCACGAGGGGCATGGCGCTCCAGGCCTCCAGTGCCTGGCCATCAGAGGCAAGGCGCGTGCCCCCCGCGCCCTCCAGCCATATCTGTGTCCCCTGGACGTCTGCACGGTGTTGAATCAGACCGAGCGCATCACCCAGGGGCCCCACCAGGGCAAGGGGCTCCACGGCCGTCTCCCGGGGCGCGAGACGCAGCACCTTACCCACGGTCTCGCCGATACGCTCCAACCCGCCCTGCACCAGCTCCAGGTAGCGCTCCCGGGTTTGGGGGTCCAGGTCGGGACGACCGAGGACCTCCAGGGCGTTGAGCATTCCCCCGAGCGGGTTGTTGATCTCGTGGGCGATGCCCGCGGCCAGCTCACCCGTCGCCGCCAGACGACGCTGGGTCATGGCGGCGGCTTCGGCCTCACGGGCAGCAGCCGTAGCATCCCGAACCTCGCTGGCCAGGCGCGCATTGAAGCCCTCGACCTCCTCCGCCATGCCATTGAAGCTGCGCACCAGCTCGGCCAGCTCATCGCGCCGGCGTACCTCCGGAACCCGCGCCTTGAGGTCCCCCATGCGCAGGCGCCTGGCCCCCTGGGAGAGACGGCGAACGGGATCGAGCACCAGACGGTGCACACCAAAGAACGTCGCGAGCGTCAGCATGACCGTCGACAGCAGGAACCACGGGCCAAGCTGGCGCAGGATGGGACGCACGATGGGATCCTCGCGAGGGCGCAGCCAGACTCCGCCCCACAGTTCACCTGAAGCGAGACGCATGGGGACCGCCAGCCCCCTCTCGTCCTCCATGGGCAGCCCCTCGGTCGCGGCCTGCCGGATCTGGGCGAGAACGGCCTCCTGGTCCCACAGCGGGGAGCGGTGCGCACTGCCCATCGGATTCAGGTAGACCCTCCCCAGCCGGAGATCCGCAGGCGATGGATCCTCGGCCAGGGGATCGATGATGGCACCGGACATCCATCTGGCCGGGGAGAAGAAAGGGCCCGGCATCAGGTGCAGCCAGGTGGGGAAAGGGAAGAACCCCGCACCCCAGATCTCGCCAGCAGCCTCCCCCGAGGGTCGAGTGAGAGGCAACAGCAGTCCGCCACGGAAGCGGATGGGAATCTCCGCACGCTGAGCACTGATCAGTGCCTCGCGCAGGTAGGCGCTCATGTTCCGGTCGTAGGCCCGCTGGCGCACAGGAGACAGGCCCAGAAACTCCATCGTGGACACGCTCTGACGAATGTGCAGAGGCCACAGGACGCAACCAGCCAAGAACCGCTCGAAGCTGGGCGCGCAGAATGCGAGGTGGGGCTGGCTGGGCCATGGGGCCGCGTGCTTTACGAGTCCCGCCCCCCAGACCTCCCCCGGCTCCATTCGTGGCAGAGTCACGCGCATGCGCACGGCCCCCAGGAGCATGGGGACGCTGTAGCCCACAAGGGAGGGCAGGACCGGGAGCAGGGCGCGGCCGGTTGGAATCCACGAACGGGTGACGGGAACGGTGATGTTGCGAGGGCCGGGGCGGGGCCGGCGCAAGGGGACCAGAAGGCCGTCGGGGACAAATTCGGTGCGGCCGCTGAGGCCAACGCGACGCAGGTCACTCAACAGACCGCCGCTGGCCTCGAAGCTCCTCAGTTGCACGATCTGTGCATCCTCGTAGCGGGACCAGCGGGACCAGGAGAGGATCTCACCCGTCAGAGCCTGCCCCTGCTCATCGAGCAGGTTGCCCAGACGCTCGAGCACGAGCTGCTCGTCCAGCTGCGCCACCTCCGCACGCTCCTCGGTGATGATGTGCGTGAACCATGCCAGGAGCCCTCCGAAGACGACCACATTGAAGGCCGTCACCAGGGCGACCACGCGCAGCCAAAGAGGCAGACCAAGGGACGAACCGCGCGGGCCCAGGGGTGTGCTCTCGCTTCGACCTGGAGGCTCCGGGCTGGACTCGATGTTTGGCGGATTGTTTGACACTGTGCTGAAAGGAACGCTTACAGCCTCAACCTCGGGTTCATGCGTCCCCTCAGGCACCACTGATGGAGTTCATGATCTCCATCAAGGGCATGAATAGGGCGACGACGATGAAGCCGACGAAGACGGCCATCAGGATCAGGAGCAGGGGCTCGAGCACCTTGAAGAGGGCATCGATCTGCCGATCGACCTGACGTTCGTAAGCGTCCGCGACCTTGAGCAGCATGCCGTCGAGGTTTCCGGTCTCTTCCCCCACCTCGACCATGTTGGTGACGAGATCATCAAAGATGCCGGACTCGCCCATGGGGCGCGCGATCCCCTCACCCTCTCGAACCGTCCGCCGGATGGACTCGACGCCACGAATGAGAACCTCATTGGCGGTAGCGTCTCGCACGATGGACAGCGCATCCAAGTGCGGCACACCCGCTTGGATCAGGGTGCCGAAGGTTCGGGAGAAGTCAGCGATCATGGAGCGCGAGACGAGCCCCCCGACCCCGGGAATCTTGAGCAACAGGCCGTGGGCACCGTGGCGGTAGCCTTCGTTACGCTTGAGCAGAGCGAAGTGTGAAACCAGCAGGATGACGGGCAGTCCGACCACGATGTACCAATACTTGGCAGCGAACGTGGATGAGTCCAAAAGAACCTGGGTCACCTGAGGAAGCTCAACGTTGAACGACTGGAAGAGCTCCTCAAAGCGCGGAATCACGAACAGGATGACCGCCGTGATCACGCCGCCGGCCACCAGGGAGAGGATCAAGGGGTAGATCATGGCCCCGATGACCTTGCCCCGAATCTCAGCTGCCTTCTCGCGGAAGGCGGCCAGACGCGTCAGGATTCGGTCGAGGACCCCGCCCGCCTCACCTGCCCGCACCATGGATGAGTACAGCGTGTCGAAGCACGCGGGATGCTTGCCGAGCGCTTCCGACAGCGGCGTACCTGACGCGACGTCCTCTGTCACTTCGGCCAGGATGCCCTTGAAGCGCCCGGGCCGCATCTGACCCTCCAAGATCGTCAGGGCCTTGACGATGGGGATGCCCGCCTCACTCAGCGTGGCGAGCTGGACGGTGAAGTCGGTAATGAGATCCGACTTGACGCGGCCGCCCTTGGCCGAAGATGCGCTCGCGTCGCCGGCTCCCGCTGCGGAGCGCGGCTTGGCACCACTCGCCTGTTGGGTGCTCTTTGCAGAGCGTTGGATGCGTTTGGCCATTGTGTGTCGGGCAGACTAGCAGGGAGGCTTAGGAGGGAGGAGGGAGAAGGGAGAAGGGAGCGCGACGGCTAGGGTATAACCCAGCCTACCCCAAACCCCCGTCCGCATGACGGTCGTGACGGGAAGGGATCCGTCCTATCCCCGCCAGGGGCAGAAGTTGCTCGTCGAAGAGGAGGGATCCTGCGACTCAAAGTCCGGTCTCTCGCAGAACCTCTTCCACCGTCGTCAGGCCCTGGGTCACCGCATCGATCCCGCGCTCGCGCAAGCTGCGCATACCAGCGTCCTGAGCAGCGGAGCGCACATCCTCGATGTTGCCCCCAGCACCGATCGTGCGCCGCAGCCGATCGTCGATAACCATGATCTCGAAGATCCCCGTCCGGCCTTTGTAGCCCGTGTGGTGGCAGGAGGCGCACCCCTCGCCAAAGTAGAATGTGCTACCCGCGAGGCGCTCCCCATCGGACCCCAGCTCGCGCAGCAGATCCTCGTCCGGAGAGTAGGACTTGCGACAGTCCGCACAGATCGTGCGCACCAGGCGCTGGGCCACGACCGCCTCCAAGGTGGCGGTGATCAGGAAGGGCTCGATGCCCATGTCCACAAGACGCGTGACCGTCGAAGGGGCGTCGTTGGTGTGGATGGTGGCGAATACGGTGTGGCCCGTCAGGCTGGCCTCGACGGCGGTGCCAGCCGTCTCCCCGTCGCGGATCTCACCCACCAGGATCTTGTCCGGGTCCTGACGCAGGATCGAGCGCAGAACGGCGGAGTAGGTCACGCCGATCTCCTCGTTGATAGGGACCTGCACGATGCCCTGGATGTCGTACTCCACCGGGTCCTCCACCGTGATGATCTTCACATCCGGCTGGTTGGCCTCCGAGAGCATGGCGTACAAGGTGGTGGTCTTGCCCGAACCCGTGGGCCCTGTAACCAGAACGATCCCATGGGGCAGACTCGTCAGGGCACGCAGGTGGGCATCGTCCTCCGCCTGCAGCCCCAGCGCGGCCAGGTCCAGACTCACCGCCGAGCGGTCGAGCACGCGCATGACACAGCCTTCCCCCGAGGGGCCGGGGATCGTGGCCACGCGCAGGTCCACCTGACGCCCATCGATGCTCAGCTCGACGCGCCCATCCTGAGGCAAGCGCGTCTCGGTAATGTCCAGGTCCGCCATGACCTTGATGCGCGAGATCAGGGGCAGAGAGAGGTGCGGGGGCGGAGCCTCGACCTCGTACAGGCTGCCATCCACGCGATAGCGGATTCGGAACACGTCATCAAAGGTCTCGAAGTGCACGTCGCTGGCGCGGTCCTTGATGGCGCGGTGCAGGATTGAGTTGAGCAGGCGCACGACGGGCATGCTCTGGGCGGCGGATTCGGCGTCCCCGCCATCCACCGCGGCGGCCGCCTCGGCGATGGCGTCCGCGAGTGAGCGCTCTTCCCCGTAATGCACGGTGACCAGGCTCTTGATCGCCTCTCCGTCAGCCACGGCCCCGCGCACCGGTGTTCCCGTGGTGAAGGACAGGTCCTCCAGAACAGCTGTGTTGAGCGGGTCGGCGATGGCAACCACCAGCTGGCCCGCATCCAGCCGCAGAGGTAGCACGCCGTAGGTGTGGCATGCACTGCCATCCACCAGGGCCAGCACCTCTGCATCCGGAGTGAAGGTGCTGAGGTCCACCGTCTCCATGCCCGCCTGCTCACCCAGGGCCATGGCCACGTCCCCCTGAGAGCAGACCCCCATGTTCACCATGCACTGTCCGATGAGTCCTCCACCCTTGCGCTGCTCGCCCAGGGCGGTCTGGATCTGGCCTTCCCGCAGGACACCGCGCGCCTTGAGGATCTGCCCCAGAAGCTGGCGGCCCTCACCGCCTTGTTCAGCCCCTGGGCTCAAAGTCGTGACTCCAGATCGCGCGGATCCTGCGCGTAGTCGAGGGCGACCTGACGATCGATCTCACCCTTCGCGAGCAGATCGAGAATGAAATCGTCCAGGGTGACCATGCCCATGCGGCGCGAGGTCTGGATGGTGGATTGGATCTTGTTGGTCTCGTTCTTGCGGATCAGGTTGCCCACGGCGGGAGTGTTGATCATGACCTCAAAAGCGGCCACGCGACCGCGCTTCTCAGCGCGCGGCATGAGCACCTGCGAGATCACCGCAACAAGCGAGACGGAGAGCTGCGCCCGGATCTGCTCCTGCTGGTTGGCGGGGAAGGCGTCGATCATGCGGTTGACGGTGCGTGCGGAGCCGGTGGTGTGCAGGGTGCCGAAGACCAGGTGCCCCGTCTCGGCAGCGGTGATGGCGGCGGAGATGGTCTCCAGGTCGCGCATCTCCCCCAGGAGAATCACGTCCGGGTCCTGACGCAGGACCCGCCGCATGGCCTCGGGGAACGTGTCCACGTCCTCACCTACTTCGCGCTGGGTCACGAGACCCACCCCGTGGGAGTGATAGAACTCGATCGGGTCCTCGATGGTGACGATGTGCTTGTCCATGTTCTGATTGATCCAATCGATCATGGTGGCCAGGGTGGTCGACTTACCCGATCCCGTGGGACCGGTGACGAGCACGAGGCCCCGCGGGCGACGCAAGAGCGCCCGACAAGGCTCGGGGAGACCGATATCCTCAAAGCTGAGAAGCTTGCTGGGAATCAGGCGCAGCACGGCGCTGAAGCGGCCCCGCTGGCGCATGCAGGACACGCGAAAGCGGTCGCCGGAGGGGTGTGCGAGGCCCAGGTCGGTGGTGCCCACCTCGGAGGTCAACTCGGCCCAATGCCTGGGGCCACCCGCATCACACAGGTCCTTGCAGTAGGCCTCGGTGGCATCGTTGTCCAAGACGTCCGTGCCCAGGGACACCAGCTCCCCGTTCACGCGCCCCACCGGAGGGCGGCCGGGGTTGAGGTGCAGGTCGGAAGCTCCAACCTCGATGGTGGTCGACATCAACTCTTGAATGGTAGGCATGGGTTTCCTGGGTCTCCCTAGGATTTGGTGCGCGTCACACGCAGCACTTCGCTGGAACTGGTCGTGCCATCAACAACCTTGCGGGCACCGTCGATGAGCAGGCTCTGAATGGCCCCGGTGGCCAGTGCCGTGTCGCGCAGATCCTCCAGGGAGCTCCCCTGA
>PBIX01000099.1 GCA_002720975.1 Planctomycetota bacterium
CCGCGTCTGGGTGCCAGCGGCGTGTCTCCGACCGAGTCTCCACCTGCTTCAGCAAGGGCCAGGGCGGGGTGCAGTCCGCTGAGCGCTGCCGGCGAAATGCGCTCGAGCTCGCTCTCACGTGGATCGATGGCGATGGCCAGAGGCTCCGCTGACGCACCCTCCAGCTGCACCTTGTACAAGCCGGGCAGGGCCGTATCGGCGGGAGTCAGTGTGGCCAGGCGCCAGCGGCCATCCGCTTGTTGCAGGGGCTCTTCTGCCAGGGGGCGGCCCGTTCCGTCGGGGCGTACCAACTGCGGTGAGCGCGGAAAGCTGCGCAGGACAAGGCCCAAGGACTCGGCCGGCCGTGCTTCACGGGGGCCTTCGTCCCGACCGCCCGCGTGCACGATCCACTCGTGCACGAGAGGCACGAGGGTGTTGGGGGAGGCTGCAATGTCCGTCCACTCGCGCTGGAAACTCGTGGTCCAGAGGTACACACGACCCTGGTCGAAGGCGCGTTCGATCAGCAGGGGCGAGTGGCCCTCGTCGTCCAGGCGGGCCAGTACTCGGGCATCCTCCAGAGGGCGCGATTCCACGAAGGAGTAGATGGGCACCTCGGTGAGCAGGGGCATCCAGCGCTCCTCGGCGAAGAACTGCAGCACCGGGTGGGCCTCCTCGAACTGCGCCACGCGCCAGTAGCGGCCGCGCCGGGAAGTGCTCCGCTTCTGTACCAGCTCCGCCGGAAGGAGACCGGAGCCGTCAGCGCGGAACAGGCGCGCATTGGTGCCCTCCAGGTCCGCGAGGCGTGAACCCATGGCGAAGATCAGCGAGGCCCCGCTGGCGACCCGATCGGTCAGGGCTTGCACTGCGACCTCCGGCAGGCTGGAAACCCCGGCCATGACGATGACGTCGTAGTCTCGCAGGTCCAGGCTGGAGGCCAGCAGGTCTGCCGGAGCGATCTCGCTGGCGGCGAACGGAGCACTGAGGGTGTTGCCCGGTCCGTCTCCTCCCCGCAGGGGTTCGAGGGCCATGAGCAGGTAGCCGACCTCATCCTTCTCCAGGTCCGTTGAAGGTGCGCCGTTGACCACCAGTACGGAGATGGCCGGCGGCACCACGATGACCGCTGCGCGACGGTCATCCACCGAGAGACGGTCTCCCTCCAGCTGAGCCATGAGGGCTTGGGCTCCGGGTGTTTCTGCCTGGAACGAGAAGAGCGCTTCGGCTTGTCCGCGCGGGGGGAGATCCACCTGCGCAACGGGCAGCTTGTTGCCGTTCACGCTCAGGGAGACACGCTCGGCGGGGCGCGGAGACGTACCGTGGTTGGCCACCTGTACCGCCACCTGAACCCTGGCCTTCTCGCCGATGGGCTGATTCAGGGTGCGTACCGATTGAATGGAGAGGTTGGCCGGGTGGGTCGGGGCGGGCCCGTGGTCCTCCACGAGCACGCGCACTCCCAACTCCTGGAGCTTGTCCAGGTGTTGCCGTGCCAGGGGTTCACTCCCGGGCCCCTCGGTTTCCTGCCCGTCCCCGAGGTCGATGCTGGAGTCCTCTGTGGGCAGCGTGCCGCGCAGGCCCGCGAAGAGGTCCCGCTGCAGGTCGCAGAGGATTCGGACCTGGACGTGGGAGCTGCCCGTTCCGGAGGCATCTTCCTCACAGATGGCCAGGACCTTGCCGAGGGTGCTCGCGAGGTCGGCGCGTTCAGCACTGGGCGAGAGCGTGGGGACCAGGGTCAGGGCCTTGCTCGGGTCCCCCCAGCCCAGGGCGCGCGGGGTGTCGCCCATGACGAGGAGCTGCACCCGATCGCCGCGCGGGCCATCCAGCTCTTCCAAGAAGGCCGTGGCGCGGCGCAGGCTGCGCTCAAAGACGGTCTCTACATCTTCGCGATAGCCCATCGAAGCTGAAGCGTCCACGACCAGCACCACATCCTGGCGTGCTTCGGTCAAGGGTCCCAGAGCCCCATCGCTACCGACAAAGGGCCGTGCCACACACAGGGCAAGCAGGGCCACAACGCCCATGCGCAGGAGCAGCAGCAGGAGGTTCTCGAGTTGCACCCTGCGTCGGGTCTTGCGATAGGCGGCGATCACAAAGCGCATGGCGCCCCAGGCGAGAGGCCGGTGGCGCTGTCGGTTGAGTAGGTGGATCAACAGGGGAACGGCCGCCAGCGAGGTGCCGATCACCAGTCCGGGATTTACGAAGCCCTCGAACATCTAGCGTCCACCTCCCCGTGCCCGCGCACTACGACGGGTCAAGTAGGCGGAGAGCACAGCGTCCAGAGGTTTGTCGGTCGTGGTCTGGATCAAGTCCACCGACAGGGCGCGCGCCCCTCGGGCCAGCTCCTTGTTGTGGCTCTCCACTTCCTCCAGGTAGGCCTCGCGGATGGCCTTCGGGTCGATCTTGACGGAGCCGGCCCCCTCAAGCCCTTCCAACTTGAGCAGAGCATCCAACTCGAAGCTCGCTTCCAACGGATCGAGGACCTGCACCAGAATGGGCTCGTGTCCCTGGTGCACCAGTCGTCGGACTCCTGCCAGGACGGTCGGTACCTCGTCGAAGAAGTCGCTGAAGATCATGGTGATGCCCCGGCGCCTGAGGCGTGGGGCCAGGGTGTGCAGCACCTCGCCGATGGCCGTGGGGCCTCCGGGCGCGCTGTCTTCCAAGGTCTTCAAGATGGCCACCTCCTGGGCCATCCCGTTGCCTGGGGGCACCTTGCTGCGATGACCCTCGTCGAATACCACCAGCCCCGCAGTGTCCCGGGCACCGATCACCAGGTGGCTGAGCGCGGCCACAGCCCAGCGGGCGTAGTCGAACTTGCTCCAGTCGAGGGAACGGAAAGCCATGGACTCGGAGGCATCCAACAGGAGATTGCAGGCGAGGTTCGTCTCCTCCACATACTCCTTGACCACCAGCCGCTCGGACCGGGCGTACACCTTCCAGTCGATGCGGCGTACCTCGTCGCCGGGTGCATAGGCACGGTGTTGGGCGAACTCCACCGAGCTCCCGCGGTGAGGGGAGCGGTGGGTTCCGGCCAGCGTGCCCTCCACGACCTTGCGCGCCACCAGGCTCAAGCTGGAGAGGCGGTCGAGGATTGCCGGATCGAGTCCTGCGAAGTGGAGAGCCATCGAAGGCAGCGTCTCAGCCAGCGGCCTCGCTTAGTCCGGGCAGTCCCTTGCCCACGTCTGCCCCCGGTTGGATATGTTCCAACAGGCGATCGATGATGGCATCGGAGTCCACTCCCTCGGCCTGCGCCGTGAAGTTGACGAGAATGCGGTGGCGCAGCACAGGATGGGCTAGCGCACGCACGTCTTCGGTGGAGACGTGGTTGCGACCCTGCAGGGCGGCGTGGGCCTTCGCCCCCAGGATCAGGTATTGGCTGGCGCGGGGACCGGCGCCCCACGTGACGTATTGATCGATGAAGTCCAGGGAGACGTCGCCTCCCACACGCGAGCTGCGCGTCAGGGCCAGGGCATAGTCGTAGACGGCGTCCGCGACGGGCACCTCGCGCACGGCTTCCTGCAATTCATGTAGCGCCTCACCATCAAGGACGCCCTGGATCTGTTCGCCCGCTCCACCCGTCGTGCGTCTCAGGATCTCGCGCTCCTCGTCCGCATCGGGGTAGTCCACCTTCACCATGAACATAAAGCGGTCCAGCTGGGCCTCGGGCAGCGGATACGTGCCCTCCTGTTCGATGGGGTTCTGGGTGGCCAGGACGAAGAACGGGTCAGGCAGCGGGTGTGTCGTGCCGCCCGAAGTGACCTGGCGCTCCACCATTGCCTCCAGGAGGGCCGCTTGGGTCTTGGGGGGCGTGCGGTTGATCTCGTCCGCGAGCAATACGTTGCAGAACAGAGGGCCCGGTGCGAATCGGAACGAACGGTCACCACCCTCCTGATCGATGTGCAGGAGCTCCGTGCCCGTGATGTCCGAGGGCATCAGGTCGGGCGTGAACTGGATGCGGTTGAACGCCAGCTTCATGGTCTGGGCGAGACTTGAGATCATCAGGGTCTTGGCCAGCCCCGGGACACCTACCAGCAGGCAGTGCCCGCGAGTCAAGATGGCCAAGAGGAGCTGATCGACGACCTCGTCCTGGCCGACGATCACACGCTGCAGTTCGGATTTCATTAGCGCGTGGGTCTCGCGCAGTCGCTCAAGGGAGGCTTCAGACATGGGGTGTTCGAGAGGGGGGTGAGAGTGGTTCTTCCGGCTCGTGCTCGGGTCCTACCTTAGTCCATAGACACCCTGTAGGTCGCGGTCCCTTTCTGGTCCCGTCTTTCATTTGCTCGTCAGGTTTGAGTCAAATCCTCCCTTGCCCCGCTCTAGGCCTTTGGCCCGGAAATGGCGGACCCCGGGCTGAGGCCCCGCACAATTCTCTCCGGGGCCGTGGTACTGCCGATTCCCGAAGGAGGGCAGCCTGGCGGTGCGCCTGACTGTAGAAAACGGCTCCCGCCGTGCGATCTCCGAGTCAGGGGCCTGGTATTCTGCGCTTGGGCCCCATTGGCGCGGCACTACGAGAGGATCGGCCGGCGAACCGGGCTTGGCTGCAAGGTCTCCCAGGAGAATACACCGCGTGTTTTGGGGCGGTTAGAATCTCTCTCGCTCGCCGCGGCCGGCTCGGTTGCCAAACAAAGCAAAGGAGAGATCATATGGACCTTGTTTCCGAGAGTATTCAGCCGGAGTCCCGTATCCCCGCCGAGTTCGCGTTCTGTGATTTTGACGAGGGGGCACACGTGGCGCTTGCGGGAAACAGGAATCCCCACCTCGCCTGGTCGGACATTCCCGAAGGGACGAAGTCGTTTGCCCTTGTTTGTCACGATCCTGACGTTCCGAGCCAGGGCGATGATGTAAACCAGGAAGGCCGAGAGGTTCCCGCCGACCTGCCGCGCGTGGACTTCATCCACTGGACCCTGGTGGACATCGCAGCCTCCTGCAGGTCGATCGAGGCCGGGGCGTACTCCGATGGGGTTACCCCACGTGGGAAGGAGGGACCCGCTGGACCTGACGGCACGCGCCAGGGGCTCAACGACTACACGGGTTGGTTTGCTGGTGACGCTGACATGAGCGGCGACTACTTCGGGTACGACGGACCCTGCCCCCCCTGGAACGACAGCATCGTGCACCACTACCACTACACCCTCTATGCGCTCGACGTCGAGACGTGCGCGGTTGAGGGATCGTTCTCCGGCGCGGACGTCTTGGAGGCGCTCAAGGGGCACATCCTGGCCGAGGTCTCCATCGTCGGCACCTACACACTCAACCCGCAGATTGCGTAGAGGTAGAGTCGAGCGGGGCACATAGAAGAGGTTCGGTTGCTTCCCTCTCCGGTCAGTGCGCGCGAAAAACCCAAAGGGTGTCCCTGCCCGTTACGGCGACGATTCCGCCTCGTGCCACGACGCGACCGCCAGCACCCGCTCCCAGGGTCTCCATGCGACCGACTGTCATCAGGTAGCACTCCCGTGTGCGATCAAACAGGTAGAGCCCGCGGCCTGATGTGACCAGGACACGCTCTCTTGACGTCAGAGCGGGCCCCTCGAATTGCTCTCCTGCGCCCAGGTACAAGGAGGAGCGCAGACCATTCTCGGGATCCAGGGTGCGCAGGGCCTGATGGCGACCGTCGCGACCCAGGAAGAGCCATCCCCCTTGTGCGTCTCCTGCCGCCAGATCGACCAGTGTGCCCTTGCCCTGGGGAGCACTTGGAAAGAGTGGGGAGTCCGGCCCGGGCCGTAGAGACAAGGCATAGGCATGGGTTGAATCAAAGGGCGCGACCAACACGGCCCCAGTCCCATCGGCCGACTCCGCGGCCAGGGGGCGGCGCGATCCCGGCCAGCCTGCTTCGTCCACCTCACGCCGCTGGGTGCGCAAGCTCCAGAGGTGGCGACCATCCAGTGCCTCGAATGCGCACACCAGCCCCACATTGGTTCCTGCCACCAGGACGCCTTCGGCCAGGCCCAGGGGCATGCCGGTGGTGGGCACTGATCCCAGGGAGGTCCCCGATCGGCGCAGGTCGGCCGGGTGTGTGAGGGGTCTGGACCAGATCAGGCCACCGGTCTCCAGGTCCAAGGCGAAGAGCATCACATCGGCGCTCTTCAAGGCGCCGCTTTCATCCGGGTGGGGGAGCCCCCTGGCCTGGACGTACACGCGGCCCGTCCCGGTGACAGGTCCGGGCTGAAACTCAAAGCGCCCCGGCGTCCCCATGGCCATGTTCCACGGCAGGGTGGCCAGGCCCGGACGCACAAGGCCTTCCTGGGAGAGCCGCCAACGCAACCGCAACTGCCCGCCCGGGCCCAGGGTCAAGCAGACCAGATGATTCCCGCTGGCGGAGAGAGGTATGTTGCCCACCGTGCGTCCGGGGCGGCCGCGATCCACGACCAGTACGGCGTGCATGCCCTCGGTGGTTGGCAAGAGGGGCCAGCCGCCGGAAGAGGGCAGGGCGAAGGGGCGCACGGGAGCTACGTCGAGCAGATCCTCATAGCGGTGACGGCGCGTTCGGATTCCCCCTGTGCCGCCGAGCACGTCCGGCCGGAAGAGGGCCAGGCCCCGGGGGCTCTGGACGATCAGCGAACCGTCTTCAAAGAAGGCCGCTCCCGGGGCAACCCTGCGGCCCAGGGGCACCGGTCGGGCATCGGGGGACATCGCATGGATGCTCTCGAGGCGCACAGCGAGGGTGGCCTCCAGCTCGGTCGCCTGCTTCCAGGGTTCCGAGTCCTCATTCCGCTCCAGTGCCAGGGCCGCCAAGAGGGCTTCGCGCTGACCCAGGCCCGCTTCCAGGTCATCGTCGGGGGAGCGGCCCTGGGGGTGGGCGTCAGCATGCCTGCGAGCACGCCGTAGCCAGGTGCGGACATCCTCCAGGCGCCCTCCCTCCAGGCTGAAGTCCGCCAGGCGCAGGGCGGCCAGGGCGGCGGCCCGGGTCAGGGGCATGTTCCGTTCGATGCGGGCCAGGTGAGCCGGGTCGTAGGGCCTCGCTTCCAGCAGAGCCCCGGCCTCGGGTTCGAGTCGCTCCTGCCACAGGGCGAGCTCCTCTGGAGGGATGGAGAGCAGTCGGCGTAGCACCGCCTCGCTCACCCCTTCCGATCGTCGGGCGTGGGTGGAGTGAGGGTCCGGCCATGGCCCATGGACGTCCGATCCCGGCGGAGCCAGAAGCACCGAGTCGCCGGTGGAGGAATCCACGAGCGCTGCGCGCCAGCCTTCAAAGGCCTGCGTGCGATCCAGGTTCCGTTGGGCGCCGCCCTCGATCGTCCGCACCCATGCACGATCGCCCCTCTCAAGAGCGGCCTGGGCAGATGGTGAGCGGAACAGGTGGGTATCGTTGCGCAGGGGGCCCTCGCCCAGTGGCCCCGCGCCGGAAAGGGTCTCTTGAGCCGCAGCGGCTCCGGCAATGGGCGTGGCCAGGGCGGAGGTCAGGAGAGCGGCTACGCGCAGGCAGCGCAGCGCGGAAATCATGACGGCTAGCGGCCCTGGTTCAGGGCCCGCTGGAAGCGGGCGATGTACATCGGGTCTTTCCAGGCCTGCTCCAGCATCTGCAAGGCGTCGTGCTCTGTGCGAGTGGCCTGATAGCGCTCACCCACTTGGGGCGCGAGTGCATCCAGTGCACTGCGCCTCACCAGGGCAGGCCACAGCCCCAGCATCAGAATCTGAACCAGGAGCAGTGCTGGAATCCACACCGGTGCCCAGTGCAGGGCCGAACGCCACACGCCTTGCACGGCCTCGGGGGCCGCAGGGTTCGTTGACGATGTGGAAGGAGCCTGGGTCATGGCCTAGCTGGCGGTGGGCAGGTTACGCGAGCCGTATCGGGCGCTCACTCCCAGCTCCTCGTGGATGCGCAGGAGGCGGTTGTACTTGGCCACCCGATCGCTGCGGCAGGGGGCACCGGTCTTGATCTGGCCCGTGGCCGTCGCCACGGCCAGGTCGGCGATGGTAGTGTCCTCGGTTTCTCCGGAGCGGTGACTCATGACGCAGTTCAGGCCCTGGCGGTGGGCCAGGGCGATGGTCTCCAGGGTCTCGGTCAGGGTGCCGATCTGGTTGACCTTGATCAGGATGGCGTTGGCGGCTTGCTTGTCGATGCCCTCGCGCAGGCGCTCGACGTTGGTGACGAAGAGGTCATCGCCCACGATCTGGACCTGATCGCCGATCGCAGCCGTCACGGTCTGCCAGCCAGCCCAGTCGTCCTGGTCGTGGGTGTCCTCGATAGAGAAGATCGGGTACTTCTCGCACAGTCCGGCGTAGTAGTTGGACAATTCCTGTGACGAGTGAGCCTTGCCGTCGAGGGTATACACACCGTCCTTGTAGAACTCGCTGCTGGCGGCGTCGATGGCGATGCGGATGTCCTGGCCCGGGAGGAGCCCGGTCTTCTCGACCGCCTCCAGAATCAAGGTGATCGCCTCCTCATTGGAGGCCAGGTTCGGGGCGAACCCGCCTTCGTCCCCTACAGCGGTGTTGAGCCCGCGGGCGCGACAGACCGACTTGAGGGCGTGGAAGACCTCTACTCCCATGCGCAGGCCTTCGGGCAGGGAGGTCGCTCCGAAGGGCATGATCATGAACTCCTGCAGGTCCACGTTGTTGTCCGCGTGCTCGCCTCCGTTCAGGATATTCATCATCGGTACCGGCAGGACGTGGGCTGCCGAGCCGCCCACGTAGCGGTAGAGGGGCAAGCCACACTCATCCGCCGCAGCCTTGGCCGCGGCCAGGCTGACCCCGAGGATCGCGTTGGCTCCCAGGCGCGACTTGTTGGGCGTCCCATCGAGGGCGATCATCCGCCGGTCGAGATCCCCCTGATCGAGGGCCTCGACGCCGCCCAGCTCGTGGGCGATGTCCGCGTTGACCGAGCGCACGGCCTTGAGCACACCCTTGCCGCCGTAGCGACCCTCGCCATCGCGCAACTCGTGCGCTTCATGGATGCCTGTAGAGGCACCGGAGGGCACAGCTGCCCGGCCCATGGCTCCGCTGGCCAGCTCGACGTCGACCTCGATGGTCGGGTTCCCGCGGGAGTCCAAGATCTCCCGCCCGTGGATGTGGACGATTTCACTCATGAGGGGAGGGATGGTACCGCACCCGTGGCGCGCCGTACCAGTCTCACCCTCTATCCACCCACCAATACCTCAGCGCTTGAACGCCGGATGGCTCTCGTCACCGTTGGAGGCGACATAGGCTAGCAGGTCGAGGATCTCCTCATGGTTCAAGGTGACCAAGAGGCCCGTTGGCATGGGGGAGGTGTCGAGGGGGGAACTGGTGACGATCTCCTCGAGATCGAAGGTCACGACCACGTCGGGCTCCAGAAGAGACTCGGTAATGGTCAAGGAGTCGTTGTCGCGTTCAACGATCTGGCCGTGGTACTCGCTACCGTCGCTCAACTCGAAGTAGTGCAGTCGATGCTCTTCCTTGATGACGGCCGAGGGCTCGAGGATCTGGCGCAGGAGTCTGGACCCCGGGAACTGGCTGCCCGCCAGGGATAGATCCGCGCCGACCTTTCCGCCCCTGCCTTCCATGTTGTGGCAGGTCGAGCAGGTTGCCACCTCGAACATCTCTCGACCGCGTTCAAAGTTGCGGCCCTTCAGCGGTTCCTCCAGAGCCACCTCAAAATCCGTCATCTCCCAGAACTTGACGAAGGGACGCGTGACAATCGCTTCACCCCCTTGGAGTTCATCGGGCGAGTAGAACCCGACCTTGCCTTGGGTGGTGACGCGCACCTGCTCGACCCTCTCCGCGGTGATGGGCGCGGCCTGATTGCCGAAGGAGTTGCGCACGTAGGTGAGCACGGCCGCGATGTCCTCGTTGTTCAGCATGTCACCGAAGGGCGTCATGGGTACGAGACCCGGGTAGGACCTACCCATGACCTCCATCGGCCCGAGCAGACCATTGAGGGTCAGCTTGATCATCCGCTCTTCATCTTCGATGACCCAGGGCGAGTGGGCCAGCGGCGGGAACCCTGCCGCTGGCAGGCCCAGGCCATCAGGTTGGTGGCAGGTCGAGCAGTGCCCGTCGAGCGAGTAGATCTCCGCGCCGCGCAGGTACTGTTCGTGGCTGCTGGCGGCCAGGTGCTCGGGGATTTGCACGACGACCTCTTCCTTGAGGGTCTGTCCGGACAGGTGGGCCTTGGCCGTCCTGAAGGGTGCGCTCAACCACGGGTCGCCCAGGGGGCCGGCGTCTTCCGTGATGCTCACCTCAAGAGTCGCTACCGACGCGTCCTTCTTGAAGAACTCGAACTGCGCCCCGTTGAAACGGGATTCAAAACCCGGCCGATTCCAGATCGTGATGGCGTCAATGGCAACGGGCGGGTCCATGTGAACCTCGATCCACGGGTTCGTCTGGAAGGCCGTGTGGCTGAAGTTCGAGCGCTCGCCGTCCACCAGATTCGAAATGGGGTAGGTCCCACCGTTGTATTCAGAGGACTGGGTGAGCGATGCCTTACCCGCGACGTTCGCGCCTCCCGAGGTGATCTCCATCTCCGCCAGGTTGATGACGCGGTTGTTGCCGGGGACCGTCATGCGGAACGAGTTGACCAGGCCGGCGGTCAGGGTCGGGTGGTTGATCCGGATCTGCCTGCCACTGTTCTTGATGGTGACGTGCTGCGTGGCCGGAGGCTCAGGCTTGGGGGGGAAGGAGGCTTCTGCGGCTGCGATGACGTGCAGACCCTCTTCGCGCACGAGCCAGGAGCCCGCTGTGATGGCCTCCATCTTGACGCGTCCGTGGGTGTCGCCGGCCGCTTGCTCCAAGAGACTTGTCTGATCCGGCACGCGATGGCCGTTGTAGCGCAGGACGCGCACGGCCGCCGCGCGAGCGCGGTGGTCCTCGGCGCTCAGAAGTGTGCGCAAGAGGCCGTCGTCGACCTGGTCGCAGCCCCAGGTCACCCACAGGGCCTCGAGCAGATGGTGCTCGTACTGCGCGTCGGCGGGGTCGAGTCCTGCCACCCACGTGTCGACGGCGTCCAGAACTTCAGCGGTGTCCCGTCCACGCAGCTCGCGGCGGGTGCGGTAGCGCGTGCGATACTCATGTAGTTTCAGATTCTCAAGCAGCGTCTCGAGGGGGGCACCATGGACGAGGGCCGGCTCGACCAGGGGGCGGCTCGGGTAAGTGATGCGGTAGATCCGTCCGTGGTCGTGGTCGCGGTGCGGGTCGCGAATGTTGTGCTGCATGTGCCCGATCAAGGGGTTATGCCAGTCGACGAGGTAGAGGGATCCGTCCGGCGCGACTTCAACGTCCACCGGCCTGTAGTTGCCGTCCGTGGATTTCGTCAGGTCTTGGCGCCAGGTCGTCTCGAAGCCCGCGCCATCCTCGGTCACCTTGTGCTGCTTGGTGCCCAGGAACCCGATGGTGTTGTTCAGGAGCATGTCCCCCTGCACGTCGTCGGGGAAGTGACGGCTGAAGAGGAACTCGATGCCCGAGGTGGGGCGCACCCGGTGGTCGGGTTCGATCAGGTTCTTGCTCCCCGGCGTGGCGACGCCGTAGCGGGGCTTGACGGACCCGGGCAGCATCCACTCCGTGGTAGGGCCGGACGTGTGCAGGAAGAAGTGCTGGCCCCAGTCATCGAAGGCCACGCCCCAGGGGTTGGGGATCGAGAGCTGAGCATGGCGCTCGAGGTGGCGACGCTGAGGTGCGAAGCGGTAGAAGCCGCCATTGGTTCCCCGGACCACCCCGTAGGGGGTCTCGACGTTTGTGCGCAGGAATGTGCCCTCGCACATCATGATCGCCCCGGAGGGATCCGCGCAGTACGCACCGATGGCGTGGTGGGTGTCGTGGTCGTCGAAGCCGCTGAAGATGATCTCCCGCTTGTCCGCGTGGTCGTCGCCATCCGTGTCCGACAGGAGCACGAGGTTGACGCCCTGGGAGAGGTAGACGCCCTCGGGCGCGAACTCGAATCCCATGGGCAGGTGCAAGCCGTCGGCCCAGACGGTCTGCTTGTCCGCCTTGCCGTCGCCGTCGGTGTCCTCGAGGATCAGGAGCTTGTCGTCAGGCCTGGGGTCGCCGGGTCGGTAGTGCGGATAGCTGGGCATGGTCGCAATCCAAAGCCGCCCCTGGTTGTCGAAGGACATCTGGACAGGGTTGGCCAGATCGGGGAACTCGACCTCGGTGGCCCACTGCTCGATCTTGTAGCCCTCGGGAACCTCGATGGAGGCCAGGGCCTTGCCGCCCTCCAAGAACTCAAGGGGTCCATTCTTGCCACCCGGCTTGTAGTTCGTCTCGACGGGAGGCAGCTCGGCGGTTGCCCTGTCATGGGCAGCCAGATCCAGGATGTCGCCCTGGGTCGCTGCCCAGATCGCGCCGTCACGGATGACCGTCATCTCACGGATCTTCTCGATCTCGAAAGGGTAGTTGGCTGGGCCGAAGGGGTTGTAGCGCCGTCCAAAGACGTGCACGCCGTTGGGGACCTTGAAGTCGTTGGTCCAAAACCAGTTCTTCTCCAGGACGGCGGCGTGGATGAGTTCGGTGTTGCTGGCGGCCAGCATGGCGATCTCAAGTGGCGCGCCGAACAGATTGTTGAGCAGGTGTTCAGCCAGCCTTGAGTAGCCCGCCTCGTTGAGAAGCGCGCCATCACTGGTCAATGGGCGTCGAGATTCTTCGTACCAACCGAGCGATGCGTTGAAGCAGTTGACGAAGAGCACATCGTTCTGCGTCGCCACCGACTCCATCACGGAGGTGTAGGCCGCCAGGTTGGCGTTCTCGCGCTTGCCATCGGGAACTCCCATGGAGCCGGATCGATCTTCGAAGGCCGTGGGGGAGACGAGCGCCAGCTGGGGAGGCGTCTCGGTGCCGTAGGCTTGAGCCTTGGTGTGCTTCAGGAAGGCGTCGAGCTCGGCGCTGAAGTTGGTGAGCCCCTCAAGCCCCCCGAAGGACTCTGCGAATCCGAAGAAGCAGACCAGCACATCGGGCTTGAGGTGCCCGAGCCACTCCTCGTCCGTCCAGAAGTGGCCGACCCCATTGGCTGTGTTGCCATCCGAGTACGGAGCGTGGAAGTCCCCGGCCCCCGGGAAGCCGAGCTGGTTGGCACGTCCGGAGTGCGGTCGGAAGCTGGGCGTGTTGCCCTCATCGCACATGTTGCGCACGATCAGCTGGTGCGCGGGATAGCGCACGTGCAGTCCTGTCTCGAAGGGGCCGTAGTGCTGCATCCGCGACCCGAGGCCGCCGCCCATGAGGACGACTCTTGAGTTGGGTTCAAGCCGCAAGAGTCCTCGCTGCTGAGCCGGAGCCTGGGCGGAGAGGGATGGGAGGAGGAGGAGGACCAGGGCCGAATGCTTCAGGATCATGATTGGACGTTTTGATTGCAGGTGGGGGAACCGCGCCGCCTACCGTACACTCCTCCCACCTTTTCCATGAAGCACGTCTCTGTACTACCCAACATTCTGACCCTGGCCAATGCGGGCTGTGGCCTCTTGGCGATCTCCAAGGCGATTGACGCCCTGGCCTCCGGGGACCCCACCCGTTTTGCCAGCCTGCTCGAGATGAGCTGTTGGCTGGTGTTGATCGCCACCGTCCTGGATGGCCTGGATGGACGCATCGCGCGCATGACGGACAGCTTCAGTGACTTCGGCGCCCAGCTGGACTCATTTGCCGATGCCATCACCTTCGGGGTGGCACCGGCCATGGTGGCCAAGGTCCTGCTGGAACGGCACGCCTTGGTACACCCACGCGTGCACTTCCTGGCGGCAGCCGCCTTCGCTCTCATGGCCGTTCTGAGGCTGGCGCGCTTCAATCTGGAATCCGATCACGACGAAGAGTCCCACCGGGGTTTCCGCGGGCTGCCTTCCCCGGCTGCCGCGGGCACGATCGTGGCCATGATCCTCATGTACCTGTCGTTGGGTGGTGGTATCGAGGTGGCGTCGGGCGAGGTGACTCCCGTTGGAAAAGGTGTCCAGTATCTGCCGGGGTGGTTGCGGGATGGCCTGACGGACTCGCTCTTGCCCGCCATCCTGCTGGCGCTGCCCGCCATCGGCCTGCTCATGGTCAGTCGTATTCCCTACCGTCACATGGCCACGTACTTCGGAGGCCCGCGCACGCGCTTCCAGGTGCTGGTCAAGGTCGTGTTCATCTCGGGCGGGTTGTATCTCGCTCCCGTCCCAGTCCTGCTCGGCACCGGTGTGCTCTACATCGCCAGCGGCCTGGTCACGCACACACGCAAGAGCAGCGAGTCCAAGAGCTGAGGCCCACCCCCATGAGCCAGAAGCGAGTGACCGCCGCCATCGCCCTCGGCTCCAACATGGGGGATCGGGAGAAGTACCTGCGTGGTGCCCTGACGCGCCTCGAACGCACCCCCGGGGTCGTGGTCCTGCGCCGCTCCACCTGGCACGAGACCCAGCCCGTGGGAGGCCCTCCAGGGCAGGGGCTCTACCTGAATGGCGCGGCTCTGTTGGAGACGACACTGGACGCCCACGCCCTGCTCGCAGTGCTGCAGGCCATCGAGCTCAAGGCCGGCCGCGAGCGCGGCGTGCAAGACGCTGCCCGCACCCTGGATCTCGACCTGCTCTGGTTTGGAGCGGAGTCGCGGAACACACCTGAACTCACCCTGCCGCACCCTCGTCTGCACGAGCGGGCATTTGTTCTGGCCCCCCTGGCCGAGTTGGTCCCGGACCATCCTCTGGCCTGTGGGCAGACCGTGGCCCAGCAATTGGAGACGCTGACCGGGGCTCCCTCCTGAGGGCGGGCGAGAGTCAATCCCATGGAACTCCTCCACGATCCTGCAGCGGCCCAGGCCTGGTGCGAAGACGCCCGCAGTCGGGGCCATGAGGTCGGCCTCGTGCCTACCATGGGCGCTCTGCACCCGGGACACCTCTCTCTGATACGCCGCTCGGCCGAGGAGAACGCGCGCACGGTGGTCAGCGTGTTCGTCAATCCCTTGCAGTTCGACGAGGCCGGGGACTTTGAGTCCTACCCCCAAGACCTCGACGAAGACGCGAGATTGGCGGGCGAGGCCGGAGCCGACCTCGTCTTCAGCGGGCGGCTCGAACATTTCTTCGAGGGCGAGTTGGACGCCGCGGGTGAGCTGCCCGCCGAGCACCTGCGTGATCCCGGTCCCGCCGCGCTCGGTCTGGAGGGAGATCACCGCGCGGGGCACTTTGCTGGAGTTGCCACTATCGTTGCGCGCCTCTATCGCTTCGTCACTCCAACCCGGTCCTACTTCGGAGCCAAGGACTATCAGCAGAGTCTTGTCGTACGCAGTTGCTGCGACGACCAGGGGCGACCCGAGGTGATCATCTGCCCTACCCTTCGGGAGAGTTCAGGCCTCGCGATGTCCTCTCGCAACCAGAGGCTGCAGGGGGCCGAGCGCGAACACGCGTTGCACCTGGTCGTCGCCCTGCGCGCCGCCCACGGGGCCTGGGAAGCCGGCGCGCGGGACGCTGCCGAGCTGGAAGGCGTCCTCGCCGCAAGCTTGGCGCCCGGCGTCGATGCGGGAGAGGTCGACGTGGAGTACGCGGCCGTTCGCGATCCCGAGCATTGGAGCGCCACCCGACCTGAGGGGCCTCTCACCTCCGCTGTGGCGCTTCTGGCCGCGCGCGTGGGCGCGGTACGCCTGATCGACAACGCCCGCCTGGATCAGGCACCCTTCGGTGGGGGAGGCATCCGGTGAGTGCTGCTCGCAATTCCCACACCGCTCTGGCGCCGGCCAAGGTCAATCTGACCCTGGAGGTGCTGGGTCGTCGCCCGGATGGGTTCCACGAACTGCGCACGGTTCTCCTGGCTTTGGACCTGTGCGATCGGGTGCACGTGCGCTGCGACTCGCGGCAGGAGTCGCCCCTGCAGCTTTGTGTAACGGGGCCCGCAGCCAGCGAGGACATTCCCACCGACGAGCGCAACCTCGTTCATCGGGCTGCGCAGCTGGCCCTGACCCGTCTCGCTGACATGGGTACCGCACCTCTGCCACCTCTGTGTATTGAATTGGAGAAGCATGTCCCCAGCCAGGCCGGTCTCGGTGGGGGCAGCTCCGATGCGGCCGCCACTCTGCGCTCGGTGCAGGCCATCGCCGGCCGCGACCTGGGCCGCGAGTGGCGCCAGGAGACCCTGGCCGAGCTGGGCTCGGACTGCGTCTTCTTCGACGCGGGTGCGGTGGTCGCCCTGTGCGAAGGTCGGGGCGAGAGGGTGCGCGCCCTTCCAGCCCCACACCAATGGAACGTGGCTCTCGTCGTGCCCGAGGTCACCTGCAGCACGGCGGAGGTGTTTGGCCATGTGCCGTCGGCCCCCGTTCCATCGAGCGCTGCCAGATCACATACGGATCTCCTGGCCCAGGATCCTGCCGCCGCCCGCGACTCGCTGTTCAACGACCTCGAATCCGCCGCGCGCGAGGTGGAGCCATTGCTAGGGGCCTGGACCGACCTTCTGAGCGAGGCCGGCTTGGACCACTACCGTCTGACCGGCAGCGGTTCGAGTCTCTTCGGCCTCTACGCCGACCCGGAGGAGGCCCAGTGGGATCTGGCTGCCGTATCCCACCTCGCCACGGAACGAGGCCTTGGAGTGCGGCTGGCCTGCTGCGTGCCGTGCTGGAGCGGGAAGGATGAGGCGCCCAGCTCCTGAGGGCTGCGTCCCAACGACTTCCTACGGTTGACCAAGATGACTTCAGACCGCATCCCCGACGAGGAGAACCTGCGGGCGCGTCTGCTTGGGCTCATGCGTTCGGGGATCGAGACCGGGGAGCCCAACAACGGTTTCCATCGCGGGTTGGGGCGTTCAAGCCTGTTCGATGGATCCTATGACTGGCACTCGTGCGTGATGGCCCACTGGTGTCTGTGCGTCGCGGCGCGCACGAGGGGTGACGATGCCTTGCAGGGCTGGCTCATGGAGCGACTTGACGAAGAGGGTCTGGCGCGGGAAGTGCAGCTCATCATGGATCGTGATGTTCGCGAGTCGCGTACCTATCCATACGACGAGGCCTGGTTCCTGCGGCTACTTGCCGAGCGGTCCGATCACCCCGACCCCCCTGATGCGCTCGATGGGTGGCGGACCGAGCTCGAAGGCCGTCTCCTCGATTGGCTCGAGGCGAGTCCGTTCCCGGAGGATGGCGAGCACGGTTTCACGGGCGCCTACGGCTCCTGGCTCTTTGCCTACCTCCAGCTGCTCTGGTCCCGGCCCATTCGCCCTGACGCACCCGATCGGTTGCGCGCGATTGCAGAGGGCCACCTCGCTCCCCAGCGCGACAGGCTTGCGGCTCTTTCACAGGCGCAGGGCTACGACTTTCTCTGGCTACCTGCCGTGCTGGCGCTGATCGACCGGACGCGTATCGGAGAGCCCACCCCGTACGATCCAGGCCCACCCCAGGAGCTGCCCGACGGCGTCGTCGTGGCAACCGTCCATCCCCTCGGAGTAGCGATCTGCCGCTCGTGGCCGGACGCATGGGATGCCGGCCGAGGTGACGAGCGCGCTCGCGCCCGATACGAGGAACACCTGGCCCACTTCCTCGCCCGCGAGGACCTCTGGGCGGGCGATTTCGACTCCTCCTCGCACTGGCTGCCCCAGTACTTGTGGATCGGTCTGTGGCTGGCGGACGGCAGCCCCTGAAGATCCCTGACCCGATCCGCTCCTGGCTCCTCAACCCAACGCGCTGGACTCGGGACGCTCAGCCACTCATATTTCACCCATGAAGACGCGAACCATCCCCGCCATGCTCATCGCGTTCTGCTCTGTGCTGAACGCTGCTGACCAGGAAGACGACCCGCTGCGCTTTGCCAAGATCCTCGGCGACAATATGGTGCTGCAGCAGCAGAAACCCATCACTCTCTGGGGTTGGGCCAGGCCGGGCGCCGCGGTGAACGTCACCTTGACTCAGGACGCCGCCCTCGGGCAGGCAGCCACGGACGAGCTCGGCAGCCCCCCCGATGCCAACAAAGACAACGGCGAATACTCGGTGGCGATGCGCTATGTGGAAAGGAACCCGCCCAAGCTGGAGACCCAGGTGCTCAAGACCAGAGCCGACAACGAGGGCCGCTGGTCGGTGAAATTCCCGCCCGCCAGAGCCAGCTTTCAACCTACCTGGATCCTCGCGGAATCAGGCGAACAATTGGTGGTTGCGCAGAACGTACTCATCGGCGAAATCTGGATCTGCGCCGGCCAGAGCAACATGGGTTGGGGCAACTTCAACCGCAAGGATCGCGAGGCCGCCTCGGCGGACTTTCCGGGTCTGCGCTACGTCGCGTGGGAGGATTCCTGGTACAAGCCGCTCACGGATGTTCGCAAGAACATCAGCTGGCAGGAATGCTCACCGCAGACCGCGCAGCGCTTCTCCGCCGTGCCCTATCTCTACGGCACTTTTCTGCATCGCTACCTGAAGGTGCCCGTGGGCATCATCAACGTGGCCCGCGGCGGCACACTGGGCCAGACGTGGTGCCTGCGAGAGGAACTCGACAGCATCGACAACACGCTGATGAACACCGTGCTGGCGGAGCACGATGCCGAGACCGCTGTCTGGGATGACTCCCTGCAGGTGGCGGGCCTGATGGCCGAATGGGAACAGTCCTGCGATGTTGCGCGCGCCGAGCACGCCAAGAAAGTCGCCGCAGCCCAGACCGACGGTAAAGAGGAGCCGCGTCTGCGCCTGCCCAAGAAACCCGACGACGCCCGCGCCGGCTGGAGCCCGCCCGCCGGCCTGTTCAACGCTACCGTGATGCCCATCCGCCGCCTGGCGCTGCGCGGCGTGCTCTACTATCAGGGCGAGAACAACAACTTCATGCGCTGGACGCGTTATGAATCCACCTTCCCCAAGGTGGCCGTTTCCTTCCGCAAGGCTTTCGGAGACGAGTCGCTTCCCTTCGGCTGCATCAGCCAACCCGGATGGGGCACTTTTGGGATCGACCCTGAGGTGGCCACCATCGCGGAAGGCTACGCCATCATTCGTGACATCCAGCGGCGGGCACTCAAGGACGATCCGAACGCCGACATGATCGCCACCTATCCCACCGGCAATTCGTACATACATCCCGGGGAGAAACTACCCGTGGCCGAATACGCTTCGCTCTGGGCGCTGGCCAAGGTCTATGGGAAAGAGGTTGTGCACCGTGGCAACGAGTTCACGGAAATGAAAAAGACCGACGGCAAGCTGCACCTCTTCTTTGATCAGGATCCCGTCGTGCACGAGCGCTGGAAGCACATCGAAAACAATGCCGCGTGGCAGGTGCTCCCGATGCCTCGTGAGGGCAAGGCGCCGATTGAGGGCTTCATCATCGCCGGCGCTGACCGTCGTTGGTATCCCGCCGATGTCCGTCAAACCAAGGTCGACGACAAGTGGTGCATCGAGTTGAGCAGTGATCTGGTGCCGGAGCCGGTGGCCGCGCGCTACGGCTGGGCCAACTGGCCCACGGGCAATCTGGTCGGCCGCGAACGCATTCCCGTGCCGACCTTCCGCACCGACAACTGGCCGATTCCCGAGGGCATGAACTATTCGCCGGAAGCCAAGAAGATCAGCGAGGACAAGATCAAGGCCTTGCGTGAAACCGCCCAACGCCAGGCACTGGATCGCAAGATCCGCCAGATGCAGATGGATCTCCCCGCCCTGGAACGCGACCTGAATCAGGGCAACGCGCGGGCCCAGATCGAGAGCAAGCTCAGGCGCATCGAGGCCGTGCTGAATGAATTCGAAACCGACCCGTGGCTCTCGCGCCAGCTGGCTGGATATGACGCGGAGTTTTCAGGGAAACTCAAGGCGTTGCGGGAAAGGGTCGCTGAGCTGAAGAACAACTGAGAGCCCTTGCATCTCATGCGGCGAGTCCGACGCCTCTTCGCACTGGCTGCCCCAGTACCTGTGGACCGGCCTCTGGCTGGTGGACGGCCGTCCCTGAGTTCCGGGGCTCGGGCGTCTACTTGCCGCGTCTGCCCCCGCGGTTCTCGAAGAAGCCGTTGTACTCCTCGTATTGCGCCGGAGAGAGGACTCCTTGGAGATCCGCCTGGTGTTCTTCGTTGTTGGAGCGCTTGAGCTCGCCGGCGGCCTGACCGTCGAGCTCTCCCTCCCTCCACATGCGAGCCAGTTCATTGTCCCTGTCGTTATTGGCGATCCAGACGTCGCGCAGCTCTGCCTCCTGAGTCACGGAGAGGCCCAACTGCGGGCTGAGCCTGGCCATCGTTCCAGTGATCCACTCTTCACGCTTTTGCTCCTGGACCTGCTGCTCGGCAGCGGCTTCCTCCTGGCGGATGTTGGCCAGAACATCCTCGACCTTGGTCTGCAGGCCGACGGGCGCGGGAGCTCCATCCTTCTTGAACGACGCCATCCACTCCCGGACCTCCTGTTCGAAGCCAGGATCGGAGACGGCTCCTGCGGGAATACGTTGAGTTGCCACCGGGCGCATCTCAAGCGCGTTGACCCGTTGTCTCAGGAGGGCATTCTCTTCGCGCAGGGCCTTCAACCGTGCATCGAGGTTCACATCCGGTTGCACCTGAGTCTCCGCAGGGGGTGGTGCCGATGTGTGCAGCAACAAGCTGGTCAATGTGGCCACCCCACCGCTCAGAACGAGGATCGTGACCAGGAGACCGAATGAGAAGTTCTTCATGGCGACTGCCAGCCCACCGGAAACGGGCGCTTCAGATTTGTGGAGGGTTGTCGTGCGAACGGGCGTCCGTGACGCACACGATTCCCCATGGTACGCGGAGTGGGCTGCAAAAAGCACGAGTCCATTCAAGACCCCTGCCCCATGCGCTTCTCCCGGGGGCACCCATTCAGTCGATCAGCACCACGCTCGCCTTGACGGCGTCGTGATCGGAGGGGAACAGACCCTCCACCCGGCCGCCCAGAATGGCGGCGCTCTCCGCCTGCAGTGCCCCGCGCAGGAGTACGAAGTCGATGCGTCGGCCCCGGCCCCCGCCCGTCTCGTCCCGAAATCCGTTGAAGGTCCCGCGCGTCTCGTCGGGGAGGGTCGTTTCCACGGCCGAGCTGAAGTCGGCATCCCAATAGGCTCGCAAAGGAGGATTCTCGGCCTTCGCGTTCAGGTCGCCCATCACGATCACCCGCTCAAGACCCTCCGCGTGGGCCACGATCATCTCCGAGGCGCGCCTGCGCGCCTCGGGCCCGCGGTGATCGTAGTGGGTGCCGTAGATCCGGATGCCGCGGTTGCTGGCGTCGAAACCCAGATCCACCCAGGCCGTCATGCGCGGCAGGCTGCTGTCCCAGCTCTTGCTGCCCGGGACTTCAGGAGACTCCGAGAACCAGAACTCGCCCTGGTCCACGACCCGCAGGTTGTTCCGAACGAACAGGCCGGAGAACTCACCACCCTGCCCCCCTTCGCGGTGCTGTCCGATCTTGGTGTAACCGGCCAGCACATCGGCCAGGTCGACGAGTTGGAAGGCGAAGGCCTCCTGGAGCGCCAACACATCCGGATCGGTAGTCCTGATCCGTTCGGCTACCAGGTCCCGACGGGCGGGCCAGTTGTGTTCGCCATCCCGTGCCATGCCGTTGCGTATGTTGAATGTCATGACGCGCAGCCTCTCGGGGCCCGGGGGGAGAGTGTTGCCTTCAGGCGTCTGGGCGCAGGAGGCCAGACCGGCCAGGACCAGGAGCAGTGCGAGGGTGTTGCGCATGCCGACAGCCTATGGAAAGCGCTCTCATACGCCACCCACCACGCTCTGGCCGCGGGATGGGGGCTCTCCGGCGAGGAGTAGGGTGCGGTACTTTCGGGGCGTGAATCCTGCGCTCGACAGCGTATGGTTGGCCCGGTATGTCCACCTCCCTGACCAAGCTCGCCGTGCTCGGCTCCGGGGCCATGGCCCGTGCCCTGGCCCATGCTCTGCAGGAGGCTCCCTGTGAGGTGTTGCTTTGGGCTCGGGATTCCAGCGTCTTGGGATCAGGCGCCTGCGCCTCTCTGGGGGACGTGGCCGGTGCCGACTTGGCGCTGATGGCGATCAGCGACTCGGGCATCGATGATCTCGCCGGGCGGTTGGTGGAAGAGGGTTGCCTGCCCGCAGTCGTCCTGCACACCAGCGGGTTCCACGGGGCGCTGCCCCTCAAGGCTCTGGCGGACGCGGGCTGTGCGGTGGGGGGACTACATCCTCTTGTCAGCGTTCCCGCCGGGGGGGCCGAGGCTGCCGCGCGACACCTGCGGGGGGCCACGGTGAGTGTGTTCGGAGACCCCGCGGCACTCGATGCCGCCAGACTGGTAGCCGAGCTCCTGGGCGCACGGCCCATCGAGGTGCTGGAAGATCAACGCCCCCTGTACCACGCCGCCGCAGCCCTGGCGGCCAACGGACTGGTTGCCCTGTTCGAGCTGGCGCTCGCCAACGGGGCTGATGCCCTGGCTCCGGGCAGCACGGCCGAGGACCTGGGCCGTGGGCTCGCCCACCTGGGACAGGGCGTGTTGGCGAATGTGGCCGCGCTTGGTTCGGAGGCGGCCCTGACGGGTCCCGTTGCCCGCGGGGATGCCGAGGTCCTTACCGGACACCTGTCCGCCCTCGACCCCGAAGCTCGCAAGGCCTACCGCGCCCTGCTCACGCCCCTGCTGGAGCTGGCGCGCAAGCAGGGCGCGACCGATGCGGCACTCGCTCCCATCCGGGCCCTCTCGGAGGAGTAGTCCGAGCCCACAAGCACCATGGTCCACGTCGTCTCCATTCTTGCCCCGACCCTCGAGGGCCTGCGCGCCGAGGCCGAGCGTCAGGCACCCCTCGCCGATCTGGTCGAGCTGCGCCTCGACGCCGTGCCCGATGCGGATGAGGAGGCGCTGGCTGAGCTCTTCAAGGCCGTTGGCAAGCCCGTGGTCGTAGCGCTCCATGGCCCCGAGGCCTTCGGGTCCTTTGCGGGCAGCGTGGAGGAGCGCCTTGAGATCCTGCAGCGGGCCGCCCGGGCTGGCGCACGCTTCGTGGACGTCGACTGGACCCTCTCCTTGGACCTGGGCGAGGTGCCCCCGCCCTGCCACCGCATCGTCTCGCGCCACGACACGGAGGGCACCCCCGAAGACCTGGCGGCCTTCGATGAAGAGGTGCGCGCTGTGCTGTACGAGGGCGACGTGATCAAGCTCGTCACCCACGCCGCGAACACCGAGGACGGCCTGCGCATGCTGCGTCACCTGCGGCACGCACGCGGGGGACTTATCGCCTTCTGCTCCGGGGAGGCCGGCTCTTTCACGCGCGTGCTCGCGCCGATCTTCGGTTCGCCCTTCACCTACAGCGCGCCCGCTCTTCTGCCGGGTAGTGCCGCACTCGGCGCCACCGCCCCGGGCCAGCTGCGATTGGACGAGTTGCTCGGCATCCTGCCGCCCGGCGGGGTGGGGCCTGCGACCGGAGTGCTGGGCGTGGTGGGGCGTCCCATTGGCCACTCACTCTCCCCGCGCGTGCAGGGCATGGCCTTCAAGCGCGCGGGTTTCGACGCGGTCTATCTGGCCTTCGAGCCGGACGACTTCGATGTCTTCCTCGATCTGGCCGACGACCCGGTCTTCCGCGGCTTCTCGGTGACGGCGCCCTTCAAGGAGCGAGCCCTGGCGCGCGCGGAGGCGGCGGACAGTGAGGCGCGCGAGGCTGGTGCGGCGAACACGCTCGTGCGCGAGGGAACCGGATGGCGCGCCACGAACTCCGATGCTCCCGCGGTGCAGGCCACCTTGGAGGCGGCCCTGCCACTCTTGGACGAACCCCCTCGAGAGGGTCTGGTCCTGGGAGCTGGAGGAGCCGCGCGGGCGGCGCTGCGCGCACTGCAGGCCATGGGCCTCGAAGCCCTCGTCGCGGCTCGCCGTCCCGAGGCCGCCCAGGCTCTGGCCAAGGAGCTCGGCTGCCGCGCCGTGGACTGGGACGCCATCGGGCGGACACCCCATGACGTGCTCGTGCACTGCACCCCCGTGGGCACCGGATGTGGGGATCCGGAGGCCACCGACCCCGAACAGATTCCCGTCCCCGCCGATTGGATCCGTCCCGGCACCCTCGTCCTGGATGCCGTCTACCGCCCGCTGCGCACCCCGCTCATGGTCCAGGCCGCGGCACGGGGTGCCTTTCCCATCCCCGGCGCGGAGTGGTTCCTGCGGCAGGCTCTCGCCCAGTACAAGACCTTCACGAGCGCCGCGCCCGATGAGCCCCTGATGCGCGCGGCATTGGAAGGGGCTCTGGGTCTGGCTTCGGATGAGGCCGCGACTTCATGAGCCCCGACGCGCCTTCGACCCTGTGCCTCGTGGGCCTGCGTTGCGTGGGTAAGACGACACTCGGGCGCCGCCTGGCGGAGCATCTCTCTCTGCCCTTCGTGGATCTCGACGATGAGCTCGAGCCGGATCGCGCGGGCCCAGCGCGTAGCGCCGGCGAATGCCTGCAGGACCTGGGCGAGGAGGGCTTCCGTGATCTGGAGTCCGCCGCCTTGGGGCGTGTCTTGAAGGAAGAGGGAGCGCGTGTCGTCGCCACCGGAGGAGGCGTTGTGTTGCGTGCCGCCAACAGGGAGCTCCTGCGCACGCGAGCTCGTTGCCTGTGGCTCCATGCCCCCGCCGAACAACTGGTTCTGCGCGCGGCGTCCGATGCCACTGTGCGCCCAGCCTTGAGCACAGACCCTCCACTTGAGGAATGGCGGGCGATGGAAGAGGAGCGCGGGGAGTTCTATGCCGAGGTGAGCGCGGCGCGGATCGACGCGAGTGGTGATCAGGACGAAGTTCTGGCGCTCCTGCTCGCAGGGATCTGAGCGTTCCGACCTCGCTTGGGCCGTTTCGTAAGGGTGCTGCCCTGGGTACACAAACTGTCCGAATCCCCAAGTTGGTGTGCTACACCCGGTGCGCTCGTCCGTAAGATGGTGCTTGGGAGCCTGTATAGAAACGAACTTGTATTGCTGCATGAGGATGTGGACGCCCCGTGGTGGGGGCTGGACACGGAGCCTGGTCTCCGGGTGGGTGGTATGGACCCTGCTCATGGCCTCTGCGCCCCTCACGGCGAGCCCTCAAACGGCTTCCATTGGGGAAGTCCAGGTGGCGCTGGCGGCTCGGCAGGAGCAGATTCCTGGTGATCCCGACCCCACGGGTGCCACCATTGAGGCCGCCCTGCGACGCTCGGAGCTCGCCCGCCAGCGCGCGGGTGAGGTGCACGCCCTGCTGGAGGGTCTAGAAGGTCAGGCCATGCGCGACCAGGCCGATCAGGCCTTTGCCAGCACGCCCGACAGCACCGCCCGGGTCATGCTCCTGCGCGCGGGCCGCTCGACTCCACCGGGCCTTGCGGGTGCGCGCTCGGACCGGCGCGGGGACCGACGGCTGGAGGCGCGCGCCTGGGTACAGGCGGGCTTCGACCAGGAGCCTGAATTGTGGCTTGGACTGCTGCGCGGAGTGCTGGAGCCCGAAGGGGCCGACACCGACAATGAGGTTCTGTCGGCCACCCTGCGCGTCGTCGGCGAGCTGGGCTGGTTCGAGTTCGGCCCGGCCATGGCCAAGAGCCTGGGTGCGGAGGATGCGCGAACGGTCGAAGCCGCCCGCCGCGGTCTCTTCAACCTCTTCGGCCGCTGGTTTGATACGAACGCAGAGTTTCTCGAGGCCTGGCCTGCCCTGGAAGGTCGCGACACGGCCTGCCTCTCCGTTGGGGAGCTGGCGGCGCTTGAGGCCCGCGTGGATGAGCTGACGCTCGGCATGCTCGAGTTGAAGTTGCCCGCCCAGAATGGACCGGGCCCCGCCGCGCCCGATGGGGAGGACTCTCCGGAGGCCCAGGCTCTGGCGGCAGCCCAGGCCGAGGCTCAGGTCGCAGAAGCCCAGCGCCGCCTGGCCCTGGTGCAGGAGCTGTTTGCCCAGGGTCATCCAGGCGTGCGCGCCCAGCTGGCGGGCATGGTGCGTGAGGCGGTCGGCCGTCGTGCTTTGGGAGCCGACGGTGCCATCGACCTGCTGATCGGACGCGTGACCAAGGAGACGAACCCGGCTGCCTTCCATGCTGTTCTTGTGGCACTGCTTGAGCTGGTCGAGGGCATGTCCGCCGAAGCCGAGAAGATCGATCGCCTGCGTGCTGCACTCCTCGATCCCGCCGTGACCGTGCGCTTGGAGTTGGGGGACACGGTGGTCACAGCCCTCTCCCGTCTGCCGTGGACGGCTACTGGTCCCAACGATTTCAGTGCGGGCATCGGACCCAGCGCTCAGCTCTTGGCGCGGCTGTCAGCCTCTGACCGCCCTGTGGATTACGATCGGTTGCACATTGCTCTGGCGGCCCACGCGGGTCTTTGTCAGAACGCGTTGCAGGCACGTGCCGGTGAATCCCAGGAGCCGGTCTTGAGCTTGTGGCAGGTGCGCGGCTTGCATCGCGCACCGGAGGGTTCGGAGGATCCGGCAGTTGACCCGGTACCTGACCCGGGCCTGACCCTGACTGCCCTGCTGACGGATGCGACCCTGCCCCTTGAGGTCCGCCTGGATCTTGTGGCCGCGAGCCCTTACTTCCTTGAGATCCTGCCTCTGTTCGGAGCCCTGGAGGGCGAACACGAGCGTGCCCAGTCCCTACGGCTTGAGCTGGCCCTTCTCGACGCCCTTGAGGTGGCTCTCGTCCATGGCCACTTCCCCGGCGAACCGTTCCTGACCCCATTCGGCGAGTATCTGGATCAGGTCATGGGGGGCACCTCGAACGAGTTGATCCAGAGGATCGTCGCTCTTCTTGGAAATGCCGATCTGGATGCTGTCCTGGAGGAGGTCGGCGAAGACGCGACCGCGCCTCCGCGTCGCTTGCGCCGTGCGCTGCTCGTCGCGGTGGAGTCGCGCCTTCTGCCAGGCTTGGCTGCTGCGGAGCCGGTCATGCAGTTGCGCTATCTCGAGCTGCTGCCCCTGTTGCCTCCAGCATCGCGCTGGGTCGAGGGCTTGAGTGCTTCACCGGTCTTCGACGCGTTGCTCGACAGCAATCAAGGCCGTCCCTCTGCGACCCTGGCTGCGTTGATCCACCATCTCGGTGCGCCGTCAGCGGACGCCGCCTGGGTTGCGAACGCCGAGGCGACGTTGAGTCGCCTGACGACGGTGCCCCCCGGGGATGAGCCCACCCCGCCCGGGAACCCTGAAGAGCCGGTTCGGGCTCCGCTGCCGGAGCACCGCCTGCGCCTGGTGGTTGGCTGGATCTCCAATTGGCCGTCCGATGCGTTGACTGCCTTGACGGCCGCGACCCGCGCTCAGACCGTCGACTGGTTCCTGACAAGTCTCATGCAGTCCGATGGGGGGCTGGCGGCGGCTGGTTCGCGTTCGACGGCGCTTCAGTTCATTTGGGAGCAGGCGATGGCCGGGTCCAGCGCGGAGCTCACCGAACGGGTGGTGGCGGTCTTCGCTCCCCTCCCGGCTCTGACTGCCGAGGAGAGCTATCCCATTCCGGCAGAGGATGCCTGGCGCCACTTCGGAGGCCTGATTGACAACCTCGAGGCCCACACGGTTTGGCTCACCCGCCGCGACGAGCTCCAGGCCCTGCTGACTCCCGAGCCTCCACCTGTTGCCACGGAAGATCCGCCGGTGGTCGACCCGGTCGTGGGCGAGGGTGACGAAGGCGATGGTGAAGCGGATGAGACCGAGGGCGACTCAGACGAAGCTGACGAGGGTGCCGGAGATGACGGCGGGACCGACAGCGAAGGCGAGGTCACCGATGGGGACTCGGGCACGGCTGATGGTGGGTACTCCCCGACCATCCAGACCCGGCCCTGACCTCTTCAGGGCCCGATGGCCGGGATCCCAAGCGTTCCCTTGACTCCTTCCCACTCCACCCTAGAATTCCCGCACAAGTGTCGCGGGGTGGAGCAGTCAGGCAGCTCGTCGGGCTCATAACCCGGAGGTCGCAGGTTCGAATCCTGCCCCCGCTACCATCTAACACCAAGAGAGGCCGCAATTTGCGGCCTCTCTTGCGTTTGGGAACACGCAGGGGTGTGCCAAGGAGTGTGACACGTGGCACGTATCTACCTGCGCGGCCACTCCTTCGCCTTCGATATCGTCGGCTAATCGATCGACCGCATGACGGACGTCCAACTTGGTACCATCGCCTTCGCCCCGGGGAGTGGGCAATCGCAGCCTAGGTTGCCCGACCCGCACCCGAGCACTCTTGGAAGGACGGACACGATGAAGCACGACGACCTGCGGGGGATCACCCTTGGCCTCTGCGCCCTACTGGGCGGCACCCTTGTGGCGCGGGCGGGCGAGGAGCTCGAGTCGCATTCGATGCCCGATGGGGTGGGCCACCCCGCCTTCCTGTCTCCCCATGCCGGTCCGATTGCCGTGCGCGACGGCCGCGTGTTCGTGGTCAACACGCCCGCGGATACGCTCGATGTCATCGACGCCACTTCGGGGGACGTCGCTGCGCGCGTGGCCGTTGGGATCGACCCGGTAGGCGTGGCCGTGCGTCCAGACGGGAAGGAGGTTTGGGTCTCGAACCACGTGTCGGACTCGGTCAGCGTGGTCGACGTCGACGCGGCGAGCGAAACCTACCTGACCGTGATCGCCACGGTGCAGGACCTCGACCGGCGTACGCGGGCGACGCGCTTCGACGAGCCCGTGGGCATCGCCTTCGCGTCGAACGAGAAGGTCTACGTCGCGCTCTCGTCTGAGAACCAGGTCGCGATCGTCGACGTGCACTCGCGTGAGGTGACGGGGCACCTCGACATTCCCGCCCAGGACCCGCGGGCGCTCGTCGTCCGTGGAGAACGCCTCTACGTCATCCCCTTCGAGTCCGGCAACCAGACGCAGCTCTCCGGCGGGACCCCGCCCCTCGACGGGGACCTCGTGACCTTCGACGCGTGGGAGCACAGCGTCGCCAACAACAACGTCCTCTCGCTTGGGCACGTCGTCGACCTGATCCTGCACCCGCGCGTCCCTGACCGCGACCTGTTCGTCTTCGACACGACCACCGACCAGCGCGTCCGGACGGTGTCGACGCTAGGGACCCTGCTCTACGGGCTCGCCGTCGACTCCGGCGGCCAGGTGTTCATCGCCCAGGCCGACGCGCGCAACGACGCCAACGGCCGGACAGGGACCGAGGGGCACGGGCTTGCCGAGATGGAGAACCGCGCCTTCCTCAATCAGATCTCCCGAGTCCCGGCGACGGACGGATCTGAGGCGACGCGCATCGACCTCGAGCCCCTGCCCCCCGAGCATCCCGCGCGGGGCGAGGCCCTGGCGACGCCCTTCGCGATCGAGGTGTCGGCGGACGATGCCACGCTCGTCGCCACGGCAGCGGGCTCCGATCGGTTGTTCACGGTAGACGCCAAGAGCGGCGAGGTGCTGGGCTGCGTGGAGACGGGCGCCGTGCCGCGCGGGATCGCCCTCGAGTGCGATGTTGCCGGGGCGCCCGCGCAGGCCTGGGTCCTGAACGCCGTCGCGAACACGGTCTCGCTGGTCGACCTCGCGGACCACGCCCGGCCGAAGGTCGTGGACACGGTGCGGCTCGAGGATCCGACCGACCCCGTCCTCAAACGGGGCCGGATCGCGTTCGAGTCGGCCGAGGCGTCGACGACGGGCACGTTCTCGTGCGCGAGCTGCCACCCGGACGGGCACACCGACCAACTCCTGTGGGTGCTCGATACCCCGGTCGTCACCGGTGGCGACCAGATCATGCCGCGCTCGACGATGCCGGTCCGCGGCCTGCGCGACACCGAGCCGTATCACTGGGACGGGATCCCCGGGGATCCTCACGGCGGGAGTAACAGCGCTAGCGTGTACGCCCACGTCGCGCCGAAGAGCGACGTGTTGGATCCTGTCGGGAGCATCCGACACCTGGTGGACGCGGGTCTGGCCTCGACGATGCGGCACGTGGACGCGGAGAGTGAGCGGGGCGAGTTCTCCGAACGGGAGCGCGACGCTCTGGCGCGCTTTCTCCTGGAGATCAGTTACCCGCCCGCTCCCAGGCGCGCGTACGACGACTCGCTCTCGAAACGCGCGCGGGAGGGTTTCGAGCTCTTCCACGTCTGGGGCGACAACGATCCGAAGCAGGTCGAGCGCAACGTGTGCGGGGACTGCCACCGCATGCCCTTCTTGGTCAGCACGAACACGCCCGGGACCGGCATGGACGCGCCCACCTGGCGCGGCGCGTACGACCGCTGGCTGATCCTGCCGCAGGGCCGGCTGAACATCATCGACTTCGACTTCTACGAGCGCGTGGCCGAGCGGGGCGCGCCGGAGCGGGAGATCTGGCAGTTCTCCTGGGCGGGCCGCCGGCGCTTCGACGCGGTGTGGGACATGGTGCTCGAGGGTAGCACTGGGTATTCCGGGGCGTTCGCGCGGCAGGTGACGCTGAACGCGGACACGGCGAACGCGGCCCAAACGGCGGGTCTGCTCGTCGCCCTGGAGTTGGCTGCCGCCGAGGGCGCGGTCGTGTTGCAGGGGGAGGGGACCTTCCTCGGCGGCGACGAGCCCCGTCGAGTGGCGCTGGCCTTCCGGGGCGGCGATTACGTGGACGGGGAAGAGCGCTACACGCGGGGGGAGCTGGTCACGTTCGCGCAGACGGGGCTCTTCGTTGGCACGTTCACTGCGCGTCACGGCGTGCGCACGGGCCTAAAACACCAGCAGCCGGCGCTGTGGACCGCTGGCCAGATCCAGGCACAGTCGGGCCATCAACGCTTCCCGGTCCTGCACGTGGACGAGGACGTCATGGTTCTCGCCGGCCGCCACCTCAAGCGCGGCGCGCGACTCGTGGTCGACGGCCGCCAGGCGGACGGGAAACTGAAGTGGAATGGCGAGCGCGTCGAGGTGCGCCTGGACGAGCTGCCCGAGGTCGGCGTCCACTTCCTGCAGACCCAGAACCCGGGCGGGCACTTCAGCAACGAGCTGCTCTTCCACGTGGTCCGGGACCGCGCGGCGAAGGAGGCCCTGGAGGAGCGACTCGTCACCGAGCGCGCCGCGCCCGGAACCGCCTTCCGCAGCGCGGTCGAGCGCGGTGAGCTCGGGGTGCTCCGTCGCCTCGTGGAGCGCGGTGTCGACGTGAACGCGCGGGTTGACCCCGACGGCTCGACGCCGCTCAGCCTGGCAGCCTTCCGGGGGCACGCGGGCGTGGTCCAGGTGCTGCTCGAGCTAGGCGCGGACGTCTCCAGCACGAATCGTGACGGGGGCACCGCGCTGCACACCGCCGCGTTCCTGGGCGAGCTCGGGATCGTCGACATCCTGCTCGAGGCGGGCGCCTCGGTCGATGCGCGCAACGCGCGTGGTGAGACGCCCCTCGTCGTCGTGTCCGGCCGCTGGGACGAGGGGCTCGCGGGGATCTATCGATTCCTCGGCAATGCGAGCGGACGGGTGTTCGACCCCGAAGAGCTGCGGAAGGCCCGCGCCCGGATGACGTCGCGGCTGAAGGAGGAGCGGTGAGGCCCCGCCCTCGTCCTCCCAAATTCGAATCGGTGGCGGTAGTCTGGCGAAGTCGTACGGCCTCCGGTACGCACGCCCAGGCGCCCCACCCTTCTTCTTAGGTTTTTTTTAGCATGGTCTCTCTTGCTCTTGTTCTGAGTCTCGCCGTCCTCGTCCCCCAAGATGTTGACGAGAAGTCCAGCCCCTTCGACGGGCTGCGTTGGTCGGGGGACCAGCCTGAGGTCCAGGTGGATGGGACTTGGTACGAGCCCGTCGCGATCGACGGGGTAGACGTCGAAGAGATCCTCACCCTCGCTGACACGTGGTCCCCTGGGCGTGAGAAGCGCTTCGCGGAAGACCTCGTCCCCATCCTTATGAGGCTTGAGTGGAAGGGTGACCGAGTGGTCGATCTTGACCTTCGCTCTCTAGAGGACGGCTCAGCTGTTCGGATAGAGGGCGTGGAGATGACGCGGTCGAAGCGTGAGGCCTTGCGTGCATCGAGGAACACGAGGGAGTCAAGCGGTGCTCGTCGTCCCTCACCTCCTACGAGCATCTCTAGAGAAGACGCTCGCGCAGACATCGAAGCCTTCGGTGCTGGGCTCAAGGATCAGTTCGCTTACTTGGGGCTCGGTGAGGTCGACCTTGACCGTGAGCTGGCTCAGATACGTGAAGGCATCGACGGAGGCCAAGTCGACATCCTGGAGCTGCGCCTCGAGCTGCATCGACTCCTCATGCGCTTTGGTGATGGACACGCTCAGGTCCGCTCGAACCTCCCTCTTGGTCAGCGCGGTGACAAGTACCTGCCCTTCTTGCTCGTCGAGGCGGAGGGCGGCGTCGTCGCGGTGCTCCCTGATCGCTCGGCCTTGGTCGAGCCGGCCGCACCCTTCGTCCGATCGATCGACGGTAAGACGATGGACGAATGGATTGAACTGGCGCGACCCTACATCGCGAACGGCAGCCCGCAGCTTGTCCGCCGACGCGCCCTCGGCGACATGCGCGAGATCGACAGGGTGCGCCGCGTCCTCGGGGAAGAGACAGGCGCGCCGCTCAAGGTGACGTTCTCGACGGAGGATGGGAGCGAGACGGTGGAGCGAGAGCTCGAGCTCTCATCGCGCCGACCTACCTATGGCGATTGGCCGCGCTCACAGAGCGAGCTCCTCGAAGGGGACATCGGCTATCTGCGCATCGCCCAGATGAATGGGGATGTCGACTCTCTGCATGAGGCGATGGAGGAGTTCGTCGACACCGAGGGGCTCATCGTCGACGTGCGCGGCAACGGCGGCGGGACGCGCGAGCTCCTGCTCGCGCTGGGTGGATACTTGATCGGTCCCAAGGAGCCTGCGGTCGTCGGCAACATTGCTCAGTACCGCCTCTCGGAGCGCTTTGATGAGGATCACTTGGAGGCACGCTACATGCACCGGCCTGATTGGGATGGGTGGAACGACCGGCAGCGCGAGGCTATCGAAGCTGCTGCTGCTACTTTCAAACCGGAGTGGCAGCCGGTGGGTGAGTTCAGCGAGTGGCACTATCTCGTCATGGACCGCACCGGTCACCCGGCAGAGTATTTCTACGACCTGCCGGTCGTGGTGCTCTCCGACTCGGGCTGCTTCAGCGCTACGGACATCTTCCTCGGTGCTGTTGAGCTTCTCCCACGCGTGACTCTGCTTGGCGCTGCTAGCTCTGGCGGCAGCGCGCGCTCGCAGTCTTTCCGACTGCCAAAGACAGGGTTTGAGGTGCGCTGCGCTTCGATGGCGTCCTTCCGTCCGGACGGCAGGCTCTATGACGGCCGGGGCATCGAGGTCGACGTCGAGGTGCTCCCTGCCCCAGAAGATTTCCTGCGGGCTGGTGGTGACGCTCAGCTCAAAGCAGCGCTTGAGTCATTCTGAGCCGAGAGCAAAGACGTTGACTAACGCTGAGAGATCATGATCGCTCAGCCCCATTCGGTGTCCCTCTTGAAAGACCGCCTGTACGGCGTCTTGAAGGAGGAGGTCAGTCTTTAGCGTCTCTGCGACGGAGAGCACCGCTTGATGCCCTTCGC
>PBIX01000100.1 GCA_002720975.1 Planctomycetota bacterium
AACCCCTCGGTCAGGCGACCGAACGCTGTGTACTGGTTGTCCAGGAAGCCGGCCTCGCCGTGGCACACGAAGAACTGGCTGCCCGCCGAGTTGGGATCCTGGGAGCGGGCCATGGAGAGCACGCCGCGCTCGTGGTGCACGTCATTGAATTCGGCGTCGATCTGGTAGCCCGGACCGCCGGTGCCGGGAGGGCCCGAGCCCCCGTCCTTGGTGTTGGGACAGCCACCCTGGATCATGAAGCCGGGGATGACGCGGTGGAAGCGGGTGCCGTCATAGAAACCCTCGCGGGCCAACTTCACGAAGTTCTCCACGTGGCCCGGGGCCAGGTCGGTGAAAAACTCGGCGGTCATATCACCGGCTTCGGTCTCGATCTTCACGGTCACGTTTGCAGTCGTCTTAGGCATCGGTATGGGTATTTCTTAGAAATCAGAGTTTTCAGGATTGCCCTCGGGGGCGGTAACGACGATGGCTCGCCGAATGATCTGCCGCGTGCGCGGCCTGTGTGATGCCGGGTTGCGGGGATTGAATCCCGCCTTGACGCTATCCACCACCGCTTCCACGGCGGGCATACCCGTCAGTACCTTGCCGAAACCCGTGTACTTGCCGTCGAGACTGGGATACACGGCGTGCATGACAAAGAACTCGCTGGTGGCCGAGTCAAAGGCGGGGATGGTCACCCCGTTCTTGTCCTTGGTATCGACGCCCATGCGCGCCATGGAGAGCACGCCAGGCGTGTGGCGCTTGGCATTGAACTCATTTTTGAGGGTTCGCGGCGCGGGGCGGTCGGGCCGAGCACTCCCGCCCTGGATCATGAAGCCGGGCACGACCCGGTGAAACTGATTGTCGTCGTAGAAGCCGGTGTAGGCCAGGTCGAGGAAGTTGCGCACATGGTTGGGCGCCACGTCAGACCACATTTCCGCACGCAGGGGGCCGTGCATGGTCAGCAGCACGACCTGATAGGTGGCGAGTTGTTCTGCAGGCATGGTCATGAAGTCCAGCCCTTCCGGCGCACCTCGCAGAATGGGGACGCGAACCTCCTGACCTTCCCCCAGATTCAGGTTCAGTACCAACTCCGATTCGTCCGTCAGCTTCACGGCCTCCAGAGCGGGTCCGATGTTGAGGCTGGTCGTGATTCCCTGCTCCGCAGCCAGAGGCAGGCTTGCCTTGCCCTTGCGACTCCCCAGAGCCGTGCCCTTCACCGAAAACGCCGCGGGCGACAGAGCCCATGCGGGAATCTGCGTTGCAGCCCCCGCCACCTGAATGCTCAGCTCGACGTCGAAGCTCTCACCGGCGATATAGACCTCGGGTACGGTCAAGACGTAGCTGACTTCCGCTGCCGCCGGCTCAGGATCCTGAGTACAGAATGCCCCTGCCGCGAGCACGAGAGTGCCGAGGCCGGAGAGGACGTGGGATGATCTCATGACTTCTTGTCCCCTTCCCAGGCGTAGTACCCCTCGCCCGTCTTGCGGCCCAGCTTGCCCTCGGCCACCTTGCTGCGCAGGCTCGCGGGCACCGAGAAGGCGGGCTCATCGGGATAGCGCTCGGTCCAGCCCTCGAGGATGGAGAGGGTCGTGTCGAGCCCCACGTAGTCGGTCAGGGTCAGGGGGCCCATCGGGTGGCCGCAGCCGAACTGCATGGCCGCGTCGATGTCCTCCTTGCTGGCATCCCCGCGGTCGAGCATCTCGATGGCCTGCACCATGTAGGGCACAAGCAGTCGGTTGACCACGAAACCCGGGGTGTCCTTGCAGGAGACGGGGGTCTTTCCGCAGGCACTCCCGAAGGCGCGCGCGGCGTCATAGACCTCCGCATCGGTCTCGTCGGTACGCACGACCTCGACCAGACGCATGAGCTGGACGGGGTTGAAGAAGTGCAGGCCGACGAAGCGCTCGGGACGGCCCGAGGCGGTCGCCATCTCGCCGATGGGGAACGAGGAGGTGTTGGAGGCAAAAATGGTCTCAGGCTTGCAGGTGCCGCCCAGCTCACTGAAGAGCCCCTTCTTGGCGTCCAGGTTTTCGACGATGGCCTCCACAACCAGGTCACAGTCGGCGAGGCTGGCCTTCTCGGTGCTGGAGGCGATCCGCCCGCGCGTCTCGGCCACCCAGGCCTGGGCCTCGTCCTCGCTCATCTTGCCCTTCTCGACGTTCTTGGACGCCAGCTTCGCGAGGCTCTTCTCGATGCGCGCGATGCCCTTCGCCAGGGCACCTTCGTCCATCTCAAAAGCGACGACGTCGCAGCCACCCTGGGCAGCGACCTGAACGATTCCGTGACCCATGAGGCCACATCCGACGACTCCGACTTTCTTGATTTCCATGGGTGCGTTCTGATGGTTGGTCCGGAGCTGAATGCGCGTCCGGAGTGGAGGTGGAGGGCGTCAGCCCGGTGTGTTCGTTGTGTCCTTCCGGTGGAAGGCGGCGGCCAGCCCCATGCCGCCTGAAATACACAGGCTTGCGAGGCCGTGGGTACCCCCACGACGGGCCAGTTCGTGCAGCAGCGTGACGACGATGCGGGCTCCCGTAGCCCCGATGGGGTGCCCCAGGGCAATCGCCCCGCCGTTGACGTTGAGCTTCTCCGAGTCGAAGCCCATCTCGCTCTGGCAGGCCAGGACCTGGGCAGCGAAGGCCTCGTTCAGCTCGATCAGGTCGTAGGCGTCCAGGGCCAGATCGTTCTGGCGCTGCAGTTGTTCGAAGGCCGGGACGGGGCCGAGGCCCATGATGGTGGGATCCACCCCTCCCGCGGCGATCGCGCCCACGTGGGCCAGGGGCTCGAGGCCCATCTCGCGGGCCGTGTCCTCACCCATGAGCAGCACCGCCGCAGCACCGTCAGTGATGCCCGAGGCATTGCCCGGGGTGACCGTGCCCTCGTCCGCAAAAACGGCCGGCAGCTTCCCGAGCCGCGCCATGTCCGTGTCAGGTCGCATGTGCTCATCCGCGCTGATGGTGACGGTCTCCTTGCGCCCCACGACCTCTACGGGGCTCAACTCCGCGTCGAAGCGCCCCGCCTCAACGGCCGCGCCGGCCTTGTGCTGGCTGTCCAAGGCAAAGGCGTCCTGCTGCTCGCGCGTGATCGAGTACTGCCCGGCCAGCTTCTCGGCGGTCGCGCCCATGAGCATGTCCGCCAGGGGGCAGTGAAAGCCGTCCTGATACATCGAGTCGACGACCTTGCTGTGGCCCAAGCGATAACCGCGCCGCATCTTGGGGAGGAAGTAAGGCAGGCCGCTCATGCTCTCCACGCCACCCGCCACAACCACATCGGCGCGGCCCAGGCGAATCGAGTCCGAGCCGAATTGGATAGCCTTCAAGCCGCTGCCGCAGGCCATGTTGACCGTGGTCGCAGTGGTGGTCTCCGGGATTCCCGCCCGCACGGCGATCTGGCGTGCCACGTTCGGGCCACCCCCCGCCTGACGGCCGTTGCCCATGAAGACCTCCCCCACACGCTCGGGGTCGACGGTGGAGCGCGCGAGCAGGTCGACCACCAATGAGGTCCCCAGGTCCGCCGCGGAGAGGTCGGCAAAGGAACCCAGGTAGCGCCCGATGGGCGTACGCAGGGCGTGGGTGATCACCACGCCGCGGGCGGCCGTGTTCGAAGCTGTGGTTGTGGGTGTGCCCATGGGTAGTCCCTGCAGATCTCAGAAGTCGCGAGCTTCCTCGCCTGACAGGGAGGAGGCCACGTTGGAGCGGGCTCTCGGCCTACTCGAAACGCGCCACCAACGGCCGTGCCACGCTCCCACATCCCTAAGATTTGGGCCAACCAGGATAGTGCCCCCTCGATCCACCTTCAAGGCGTCCGGGCAGTCCTTGTGCGGGTAGGAACTTCGCCCTGGAGGGCGGTGCCGTGAGGTCGTGCCCTGGCCGCTCTTCGTATGGCATGCTGCGCCCGCCCCCCATGCCTTCCCCCACCCAAGTGCCCACAGGGCTGGCAGAGAGCTCCAAGGCTACCTGCGAAGCACCACCGCACCTTAGCCCAGGTGTGCCACCACAGGTGCGTGGTCGGAGGGCTTGGGACCGTCTCTAGCCTCAAGCTTCACCTCCACGGAGCGGCACGCATCAAGGGCGGGCGGCGACATGAGAAAGTGATCGATGCGCATGCCCGCTTTGCGCTGCCATCCGCGACTGCGGAAGTCCCACCATGTGTACTGACCTGGTTCCTGGTTGTGCTTGCGGAAGGCATCGGAGAGTCCACAGCCCATGATCCGCGCCAAGGCGTCACGCTCGGGCTCCGAACACAGCACCTTGTCACGCCAAGCTTCTGGGTCGTGAACGTCGCGATCGTCGAAGGTGATGTTGAAGTCACCTGTCAGGACGACCTTCTCGCTCATGTCGTAGCGCTCATCCACCAGGTCGTGCAGCTGTTCGAGCCACTTGAGCTTGTAGGCGTATTTGGGGTCTCCCACCTCACGGCCGTTGACCACGTACAGGTTCAAGAGCATCACCTCCCCACCTACGATGGCACCCAAGACCCGCGCCTCGGCTCCCGGCTCATCATCGGGGAATCCCGTGAAGACGTCCTCGATGCCAACCTTGGAGAGGATCGCCACACCGTTGTAGGTCTTCTGCCCATGGGTCACGACCTGATACCCCAGATCCTCGAATGGCTCGCGCGGGAAGAGCTCATCCACGACCTTGGTCTCCTGGAAGCAGACGACGTCGGGCTGCTCGGATTCCAGCCAGGGCAACACCCGTGGCAAGCGGGCGCGCAGGGAATTCACGTTCCAGGTAACGATGTCCACTGGCGCAGCGTAACTTCTGGCCATGGCCGCTCCCAGCCACAAACGCCTCCTGTGGGTGGCCGCCCTGCTCTCCATCGCCACGGCCATCGGGGCCAACCACCGCGCGAGCAAGGGCCAATGCGCCTTGCTGAAATGGGAAGAGGACTTTGTGCGGTTGGAAACGGGCCAGCCCCTCTACGGACGGGGCGAGGTCTTTGGGGACGAGCCCACAGCCGAGGGCTACCCGACCCTGCCCTTCAGCCTGCTCCTGCTCAGCCCGTTCCGAGCCCTGGGACCCCGCGTGGGGCCACTCGCCTGGGCCCTGTTCAAGATCGGATTGGCCTGGTGGATCGTCCTGCGCGCCTTCGAACTTGCCGCCGGAAGCGCCAGTCGCTTCCCACCCTGGGCAGCGTGGGTGGTGTTGCTGTTGAGCGTGCGTGTCCTGCACTCGGACGTGCAGCACGGCAACGTGAACCTCTTGGTGGGTGCCGTGGTGCTGGCCGCCTTCAGTTCCTGGGAGAAGGGTCGGGACTTGCGATCGGGCCTGCTGTTCGGAGCGGCGGCTGTGCTCAAGGTGACCCCGCTGTTGGGGGTGTTGTATCTGGCCCGCAAGGGAAGCGTGCGCGGCATCATGGGCGTTGCTCTGGGTGTCGTCCTGTGCACCTGGGTCGTCCCCGCACTGTGGTTGGGTTGGGAGGCCAACCTGGAGCTCACGTGTGGATGGTGGCAGCAGATGGTTGGGCCTTACCTGGCGGGCGCGCCTCTCACGATCGTTCAGACCGAGCAGATCAACCAGTCCATGTTGGGCGTTGGCGCACGTTGGTTGACGGACTGCGTCGCGATCGTCGCTCGCCCTCCCATTCACCCGCACGACACGTCCATCCACCTCCTGTCCCTCTCGCCAGAGGCCTTCCGATGGGTGCACCGAGTCGGGTGCGCCTTGGTTCTCCTCCTCCTCTGGCGCTCCATCCGCCCACGGATGGAGCGCCGCGGTCCACTCGTTCTCGGCGAGGCGGCCATGGTGGGGCTCTCCATGCTGATCCTCTCCGAGCGTAGCTGGAAACAGCACTACGTCCTGTTGCCCCTGGCTCTCGCCTTCCTGACCTGGACCCTGGCCCGGGGCTCCCTCACGCCAAGCCTGCGCCGGCTGAGCTGGATGGCCCTGGCAGGGGTCACTCTCCTGATCGGGCTGAGCGGGGACGCGCTGCTCGGAGACCGGGGCGCCGATCTGGCGGAGGCCTATGGGGCGTGGTTCTGGGCCGCGGTACTCCTACTTGGGACGCTGAGTGCCCTATTGAAGGACAAGGGCCCGGATTGCGAGCCTTTGGGGCCCCCCCGGTCCCCTTAGCGACGTCCAGTCACTATCCTACTCGCCCTTCAACTCTGCGCCGCCGGGACAATCACCCCGCGCAGACATCCCCTGACCACTACGAACACAAGCAATTGAGTCAAACCAGTCAAGACAGTCGAGGCCCCAGGCGGCCGCGAGGCAACAACCGAGGCGGCCCCCGCCGGGGCAAGAGTGGCGGTGCGGGTAAGCCGCGCCGCAGCTCCGGTAATGCCGAACCCCTGCACCCCGTGCTGGACGTCCCCCCCATCGAGACCTTTGCCGAGTGGGATCTGGGAGCGGAAGTCCAGGCAGCCATCGCCGGTATGGATATCGTCAAGCCAACCCCCATCCAGGCCCTGACGATCGGCCCAGTACTCGAGGGCAAGGACGCCATCGCCAAGGCTGAGACGGGGACGGGCAAGACCCTCGCCTTCGGAGCCCCCATGATCGCCAAGGTGGATGCAGGTCGCACCACGGTGCTTGGCCTGGTCCTCTCCCCCACGCGCGAGCTGTCCGAGCAGGTACACGAGGTGCTCAAGGAGCTCGGTGCAGCGCGCGGCATCAAGACGGCATTGATCGTGGGTGGTGAACCCATGCGGCCTCAGGTGCTTGCTCTGCAAGATGGAGCGCAAGTTGTTGTAGGAACACCGGGCCGAGTGCTGGACCTGATGAATCAGGGCTTCTTGAGCTTTCCTTGGACCGAGTTCGCGGTGCTCGATGAAGCCGACAAGATGTTGGAGATCGGGTTTATTGACGATATCGCGAAGATCCTCGCCGCCTGCAATGAAGAGCGTCAGACCCTGCTCTTCTCGGCGACATTCCCACCACCGCTCCTGAAGCTGGCACGGGCCTACACCAAGGACCCGATCGAAGTCGCTACAGCCTCTGGCATGGCGACGGTGGACAACATCTCCCAATTCCACCTGAAGGTCACCGACGAGAACCGCGTACGCGGACTATCAATGATGATCAACTCCAGTGCGGAGGATGATGTGTTCCTGGTGTTCTGCGAGAGGCGAACCGACGTGGACCGCCTCATGCGGCGTCTTGAGCGCGAGCGCTTCTCCGTGAAGGCGCTGCACGGTGGCTACGATCAGGCCTCGCGCTTCCGGGTCATGACGGCGTTCCGCACTGGGGAGGTGAAGGTCCTGCTCGCCACCGATGTCGCCTCACGAGGGCTGGACGTGAAACACGTCACCCACGTGGTCAACTTCGGGGTCCCACGCGACATCGCCGACTACACGCACCGCATCGGCCGCACAGGCCGGGCAGGCCGGGACGGTACGGCTGTAACGCTGGTGGGGCCCGAGGACGGCCGGCGCTGGTCTTCCCTACGCGCGCAGGCCTCCTACGAGATCGCCGAGGCAGAGAACCCTCGCTCCGTACACCCCAAGCGCAAGCCCGGCGAGAAGAAGTCCCCGTCACCCGAGAAGGCCAAACCACAGGCCAGCAGCCCAGAGCCCGAGCCGCCGACGGACACGGGTTTGGACCAGGTGTCCGAACCCACCGAGGCCCCCACCGCGGGCTTCGGTCTGGGCATCATGGGATCAGAGCCTTCGGTCGCAGATTCTCCGCCGGAGCCCCCCGCGACGCCCGAACCGCAACCCGAATCTGAGGTCACTCCCGACGCAGAGCCTGAATCAGGTCCTGAAGCCGAGACGGATACCGGATCGGGATTCGGCGCCGGTCTGTAAGCTGGGGGCGGATCGATGTCTGGAACGAACCCCTACCAAACGGGCACGACCTCGAAGTTGCCAGAGAAGCCCTACTGCCTCACGTTTCTGCCCATGAACGTGACACTGGAGGTGCAGCCCGAGGGGTTGCCCGCCTCGGGTGAAGGTCTGCCGGGGTCCATTCTCGACATCGCGTTGGCCAACGGTATCGACATCGACCATGCCTGTGGCGGCGTGTGCGCCTGCTCGACCTGCCACATTATTGTTCGCGAGGGAAAAGGATCTTGTCCCAAGCCGACAGAAGATGAGGAGGACATGCTCGACAATGCCCCGGGCGTCGAATTGGGTTCACGACTCGCCTGCCAGACCGTCCCCGACGGCAGCAGTCCGGTAACGGTCGAGATCCCCGACTGGAACCGCAACCACGCCCAGGAAGCGGACCACTAGAAATGGACGCACACCTCGCCAACCCTCGCGGCTTCTGTGCGGGTGTCGACCGTGCCATTGAAATCGTCAAGCGGGCGCTGGAGAGATACGGCGCCCCCGTCTACGTGCTGCACGAAATCGTCCACAACAAGCACGTACTTGAGGATCTGGAGTCACGCGGAACCGTCTTCGTCCAATCCCTTGCCGAGATCCCCAGCGATGGGGTCACCATCTTCAGCGCTCATGGGGTCTCCGATGCCATCGTGCGCGAGGGCCGAGAGAGAGGCCTGCGCATCATCGACGCCACCTGCCCCCTGGTGACCAAGGTCCACAATCAGGCCATCCACTACGCCAACAATGGCCGGGAGGTGATCTTGATCGGGCATTCGGGCCACCCCGAGATGGAAGGCACCCAGGGCCGCATCCCCGGCAAGGTCCACATCCTCTCCACGGTGGAGGAGGTCGAGGCCCTTGAGGTAGCCGATCCGGCAAAGCTGGCCTATGTCACCCAGACGACCCTCTCGGTCGACGACACCCGCGACGCCATCGAAGCCCTCACCCAGCGCTTTCCCGCCATCCAGGGCCCAGACGTGACGGACATCTGCTACGCCACACAGAACAGGCAGAACGCTGTCAAAGGGCTGCTCCCCAACGTGCAACTGCTGCTGGTGGTGGGCTCGGCCAACTCCTCCAACTCCAACCGCCTGCGCGAGCTGGGGGAGCGTCACGGCGTGCCCTCCTACCTCGTCGACCATCCCGACCAGATTCAAGAGGGGTGGGTCGAGGACGTCACGGAAGTCGGTGTCACGGCCGGTGCCTCGGCACCCGAGTCACTGGTCAAGCTGATACTGAATCGCCTGACGGAGATGGGCGTTGGGGAGTGTCACGAGATGCCTGGCAAGCTGGAGACGGTGGTCTTCCAGATGCCAGCAGAGCTGAACTGATCCGGCTATTCCCGGCCCGGCCGGGTGCGCTCTAGAACTTCCAGCCGACAGTCAGGAGATAGAGACTGTCCACCCTATCGGCGCCGGACGCGGGGGTGTTGTCCCAGTCCATGACCCACTGCACCTGGGCGAACATGTTGTCCCCGATGGTGGCCTTCGCTCGCGTGTCCAGCTTTGAGTACACGTCGTTCGTGTCTTCCACGCTGGGATAGACCTCGGCACTCTGCAGTACCTCCCAGCGGTCGTTGGGCTTCCACCCCAGGTTGTAGGCCAATCGAGCTGCCATGTAGCTCTGGGATTCAGCTTCGACCTCTTCCTGATTGAACCAGGTCAGCCCCAACTCGGCGGAGGCGTTCCACTTGTCAGAAGAGAGGAACTGACGTCCAGCGCCCGCCCCAAGGGTCGTCCGCAGATCGACGCCCGCCTGCGCGTCAGCTTCCGCACTGGACTGAGCCAGCCAGTAGGTCTTCTCCGTAAAGAAGCGGTCGTACTGGGCCTTTCCGAACGACTTGCGCTGGGTGATGAGGTCCGATTCCTGAGAGAAGTTCCAGGAGAGGCCCAAGGTGTAACGCGATTCCGCGAGCTCCTTCTTTGCATCAGCCGTGGCGGAGGCCTTCTTGATGTCGGTGTTTCCCTCGGTCACGCTGATGCCTGCGGTCACGGCTCCCGTCCAGACAGGTTTGGTTTCGGCGTCTTGAGGGGTCGCGAGGGCGGTGAGGAGCAGGGGCAGGAGCATTGGAGTGGAGGGTGGGTGAAAAGTGGAGAGGAGTGTTTACCCGGGAGGAAGGAGAGGTGGGAAGAACGCGGTGGGGTTTTTTGAGGCCGCCGGGAGGTGAACGATCCCCATCGAGGAGAGCTGCGGTCCCCAATCCAGGTGCTCAACTACCCCCGATCAACTCCACATCCCCCAACCCAAACCGCCGACCCTCTCGGACGATCCGGGCGAACGCACGGTCGGCATCGTGATAGAACATCCCGATCCACCCTTCGCGCGCCGCCTCCTCAAGTAGCGCTGAGCGCTGCTCATAGGAGACGCCTGCATTCACGTCGTAGGCCATGATGTAGGGGGGTTGAATGTGATGGGTCGTCGGAACGATATCCGCCCAGAATACGGCCGTTGCGCCACTGGCCATCTCGTTGACCGTCACCAGGCAAACCCCGTCCGAGTGGCCGCCGACATGGCGCACGTGCAAGCCGTCGAAGAGCTCCAGGCTTGCGACGTCACGCGCATCAAAGACCTCGACAAGGCCCGCCGCTTCCAGAGGGAGGGCATCTTCAGGTCGATAAGATCCCCGCCGAATCGGGTCAGGGTCCTTGGCCATCTCGAATTCCACCTGTGGCATGAAGTGGCGTGCATTGGGGAACAGCGGAGTGGGCACCCCGTCCCTCTCTTCCACCAGGCCGCCAATGTGATCCCAGTGGCAGTGAGAGGCCACGACCTCGGTGATCTGGTCGGGGTCGACCCCGCAAGCGATCACCGTCTCCCTGAGGCTTGTACTCCGATCGATGTGGTAGATCCCGCGCAACTTGTCCGACCAACGATCCCCCACACCCCCTTCGACGACAACTTTCTGGTTTCCCCGTTCGAGAAGGAAGGGGCGCAGGGCCAATCGAATCGTGTTGTCCTCCGCCGGCGGAGTCATGGGCCGCCAGATGGTGGCGGGAACAACCCCCCACATGGCTCCACCATCCAGGCGCAAGAACCCATCGGAGAGGGCCGTCACGCGCCACTCTCCCACCATCACACTCTCCTTTGTCCAGGGAGTGGAATCGGAGGGGGCCGTCATGGGGTCGACCTTAGCCTACGCGCGTGGCATCCCGCAGGATCAGACGAGAGATTACCAGACGCTGAATCTCACTCGTTCCTTCGCCTATGGTGCAGAGCTTGGCATCGCGCCACATGCGCTCCACGGGGTACTCGCGCGTGTAGCCATAGCCGCCGTGAATCTGGATCGCGTCATAGGTCACCTTCATCGCAACCTCTGAGCTCATCAGTTTCGCCATGGCTCCCTGCTTGGAGAAAGGCAGGCCCGCATCTTTCAGTCTCGCGGCGTGATAGACGAGGTGGCGGGCGGCCTCGATCTGGGTCGCCATGTCCGCCAGTTTGAATTGCACGGCCTGTTGGTCGGCAAGGGTCTTGCCAAAAGCCTCCCGCTCGGTCGCGTAGCGCAGCGACTCGCGATAGGCGCCTTCAGCAATACCAAGGGCCAGGGCGCCGATGGAGATGCGCCCGCCGTCCAGAGTCTTCATGAAGGTCTTGAAGCCGTCTTCCCGTGAACCCAGAAGGTGGTCGGCGGGAATGCGCGCATCCTCAAAAACGAGGCTGGCCCAATCCGACCCCCGCATGCCCAACTTGGCCTCGCCCTTCTCAAGACTGAAGCCGTCCACATTGCGGGGAACGACGAAGGCGCCGATCCCCTTGGCCCCAAGGGACTTGTCGGTCACCGCGGTGCAAATGAAGACGCCCGCATGGTTGGCGTTCGTGATGAAGCACTTCCTCCCATTGAGGACGTACTCGTCTCCATCCAGCACGGCCGTGGTCTGAGTACCACCCGAATCGGATCCGGCGCCGGGCTCAGTCAAGCCATAGGCCCCCATGTACTCACCCGAGATCAGGCGCGGGACGTACTCAGCAGCCAGATCCGCGCTTCCCCAGCGAAAGATGGGATAGGTCCCGAGGCTCACGTGGGCCGCGAAGGTCAGACCCGTCGAGCCGCAGACCTTGGAGATCTCCTCCACGGCCAAGACGTAGGCCAGCGTACTCGAGCCGGCTCCACCCAGCTCCTCTGGGAACGGAATGCCCGGTAGGCCGATCTCAACTATCTTGTCCCACAGCTCTTTGGGAAAGCGGTGGTCTTCGTCAATCTCGGCGGCAATGGGAGCCACTTCGTTCTGGGCGAAGTCGGCCACCATCTCCTGGATCATGCGCTCGTCCTCAGTGAGGTCGAAGGCGTGCTGAATGCCGGGCAGTTCGTTCATGGGGTTGAAGGTGTGAGCTTGAAGCCGTTTCAGTCGAGTTCGATCTGCCAACCACCGGAGCGACGGGCCGCAGTCTCTTGCTTCTCCCGGCCTGAGGCCGAGGACCCATCCCCATTCTCGCGGTAGAACTCCGTCGAGGTGCCCGAACCCACCCACTCAATCAGGGCGCGCCGCGAGAATTTCCACTCACGACCGATCTTGCGTGCAGGAAGCGCCTGGGCATGCAGGACCTTGTTGAAGGTCTTGACGCTCACACCGAGAAGTTCGGCAGCTTCGTCAATATTGAGGATATCGCGGTCGGAACTTGTACTCATAGGGGCCTCGGCGGTGTGGATTGGGACGGAAGTTGAGTGAGCTGTGTTACTTGAGGAGTTGGCGGGCAATCACCAGCCGTTGGATGTCAGTGGCGCCCTCATAGATCTCGGTGATGCGCGCATCACGGAACAGGCGCTCCACGTGAAAGTCGTCTGTGTAGCCCGCGCCGCCATGAATCTGCAGGCATTCATCTGCGCAGAAGTTGGCTGTGGTCGACGCGGCCAGCTTGGCTTGGGCCGCCTGCATGCCACAGGGCTCACCTTGGTCGCGCAACCATGCCGCGCGGTGGGTCAGGAGGCGGGCGGCGTCCAGGCGCGTAGCCATGTCCGCCAGCTTCCACTGCACAGCCTGGAACCGCCCGATGGGCTTGCCAAACTGCTCGCGTTCCCGAGCATAGCTCAAGGACGCCTCCAGGCAGGCTCGGCCTATACCCAGGGACTGAGCGGCGATGCCGATGCGGCCCCCATCGAGGGTGTCCATGGCGATCGGAAAGCCCCGATCCAGCTCGCCCAGCAGTGAATCTGCAGGGACACGGCAGTTCTCAAAGACCAGCTCGGTCGTCGACGAGCCGCGCAGGCCGGTCTTCTTCTCCTTCTTGCCAACCTTGTAGCCCGGCGTCTTGGCGTCGATCAGAAAGGCACTGATCCCGCGTGCCTTGGGTGCTTCGGGGTCTGTCCGGAAGTACCCGATCACGAGTCCCGCCTGCTCTCCTGTAGTGACAAACAGCTTGGTGCCGTTCAGCACCCACTCGTCACCGTCCCGCTCAGCGGTGCTGCCCAAAGCGGCAGCATCTGATCCGGCCCCCGCCTCGGTCAAGGAGTAGGCGCCGATGACCTCGCCCGTGGCGAGCTTGGGCAACCACTGGGCCTTCTGCTCCTCGGACCCGAACTTGACGATGGGCGTACAGACCAGGCTGGCGTGAACCGAGATGGTCACACCGCTTGATGCACAGGCGTGGTTGAGTTCCTCGAGGACGAGGGCAAGACCCAGGCTGCCAGCGTCGAATCCTCCGTACTGCTCGGGAACGCTCAGGCCAAAGAGGCCCAGCTCACCCATCATTCCGAACAGGTCCGGGTCGATGCGCTCTTCACGGTCATGGCGGGTGGCCCTCGGCGCCAGCTCATTGGCGGCAAAATCACGCGCCATGTCGCGAATGATGCGGTGGTCTTCTTGGAGTTCGAATTCCATGTTGGATCAGTGAAGGGGAGTGAGGACCTACGCGTAGTCGTAGAAGCCCTTGCCTGTCTTTCGGCCGAGGTGGCCATCGGCGACCATGGTCTCCAGCAGCGGACAAGGACGGTACTTGCTGTCCCCGAAGCCCTCATGCAGGACGTTCATGATGTCCAGGCAGACGTCGAGGCCGATGAGGTCCGCCAAGGTCAGTGGCCCCATGGGGTGCGCCATGCCCAACTTCATGACCGTGTCGATCCCCTCGCAATCCGCCACACCCTCCATCAGGCAGAAGACCGCCTCGTTGATCATGGGCATCAGTATGCGGTTGGAGACGAAGCCCGGAGAGTCGTTGACCTCCACGGGGGTCTTGCCCAGGGCGGCGGAGCTCTCCATCACCCTGCGCGTGACGTCATCGCTTGTGGCCTGCCCTCGGATAACCTCCACGAGCTTCATCAGGGGCACGGGGTTCATGAAGTGCATCCCGATGACCTGCTCGGGGCGCTTGGTGGCCGAAGCGATCTTGGTGATCGAGATGGATGAGGTGTTTGAGGCCAGGATGGCCTCGGGGACCGTGATCGAGTCCAGCTCGGCAAACACCGCCGTCTTGACGTCCTCACGCTCGACGATGGCCTCCACGACAAGGGTCTGATCGCTGATGGCTGTCAGCTCGGTCGCGCTCTGCAATCGTCCCAGTGACGCCTCCGCATCTTCCTGGGTAATGCGCTCCTTGGAGACCATGCGGCCCAGGTTCTTCTCGATGGTCGCCTGACCACCAGCAAGAGCCTCGGCGTTTGTGTCCACGAGCAGCACCTGTGCCCCGCCAGCGGCAAACACCTGGGCGATGCCATTCCCCATGGTGCCCGCGCCAATCACAGCGACTCTTGGAAAGTGTAGTTCTGACATGTGCAGAGGATCAGGCGCGCTCGACAGCCATGGAGACTGCGTTGCCACCGCCAAGGCAGAGGGAGGCCATGCCGGTTTGCGCGTCGCGCTGCTGCATGGCGTGCAAGAGGGTCACGAGAATGCGCGCCCCCGAAGCTCCGATGGGATGTCCAAGGGCCACGGCACCCCCGTTCACGTTGATCCGCTCCGGATCGAGGTCCAGCTGGCGTTGTAGGGCGATGGCCGCGACCGAAAAGGCCTCGTTGATCTCGTGCAGGTCGTAGTCGCCCGGCGCCTTCCCGTCCTTCGAAGAGCATCCCTGGATGGACTCCTGCGGCGCCATCATCACCCACTCGGGTGCGCAGCCGCCGGTGGCGTAGGCTCGAATCGTGGCCAAGGGTGTCACGCCGAGAGCTTGCGCGCGCTCGGCGCTCATCACGAGCAGGGCCGCTGCACCATCATTGATGGAAGAGGCGTTCCCGGCGGTGACGCTGCCGTCCTTCTTGAAGGCGGCACGCAGGCCCGCGAGCTTCTCCCCGGTCATGCCCGCCCGGATGGACTCGTCGCTGTTGAATGCGATGGGGTCGCCCTTGCGCTGTGGAATGTCGACCGCAAAGCGCTCCGCATCGAACCGTCCGGCCTGGGTCGCTGCCTCGGCTCGGTTGTGACTGGCCGCGGCATAGGCGTCCTGCTCCTCGCGCGTGATCTCGTACTTGTCCGCCACGAGCTCGCCCGTGATCCCCATGTGGAAGTCGTTGTATGCGTCCCACAGCCCGTCCTGCACCATGGAGTCGATCAGCTTGGCGTGCCCCAGCCGCGCACCGGTACGTGCAGCGGGCATCAGATAGGGTGCCCCGGACATGCTCTCCATCCCGCCCGCCAGGACACAGTCCGCATCACCGGCGCGGATGGCCTGGGCCGCGAGCATGACGGCCTTGAGACCTGATCCGCAGACCTTGTTGATCGTGAGGGAGCCCACGTGGTCAGGAACGCCCGCCGCACGCGCCACCTGCCGGGCCGGGTTCTGCCCCGCGCCCGCGGTCAGCACGTTGCCAAAGATGACCTCCTGAACGACGTCGGCCTCCACACCAGCCCGCCGCAGAGCTTCTCCAGCCGCCAGGGCACCCATTTGTGGAGCCGTGAACCTGGCCAGGCTCCCCTGGAAGTTACCGATCGGTGTACGGCAAGCACTGGCAATGACAACGTCGCGCATGGGTTTCGGGGGGGGTGTTGTGGCGACGGCAAACGGGGAGGTGTGGTTCTCTCCAGCCTGCCCTCCAGCCCGTTTTGGGCCCGGTTTCGGGCCCATCCGGGGCACCGAATTCGGGGCAACACACTACCGCGCACCGGGACGCGAAGACAGATAGCAAGGATGTAAATTTGGTCTAAGTTCGCCCCTATTGGGGGTCAGATTCGGGCTCGTCGGGAGGATTCGAAGGAGCACACCGGGGCCGGGGTTGACGGCCCTCAAGCCCTGGAACAAGGGCTTTGGGCGTCTTTGACGAGCACGGCAGCCCAATGCACACCCGATCCACACGGCTCCCCCACCACCGCGGAGATGGCACGGTCCAAAACGCCGAGTTGCATCGCCTCCTCCAAACCCCTATCCCAGTCTTGGAGAATCGGCGCGTCAGCCGGATCCGGGGGGAATTCGACGGTGGAAGAGCACCTAATCGTACAAGGACTGCGTGACCGCGAAGAGGAAGCCGTAAGGGTCTTTCTCGAGCGGTACCGTTCGCTGTTCTACCACTGCATAGGCCACTTCGAATCAGATGCCAGCGCGCGGGAAGACCTCTACCAGGACCTGGTGGTCTATGCCCTTGAACGGCTGGACCGCGGTACCTTCGACCCCGACAAGGGCTCCTTCGGGACCTGGTTGTACCGCGTGGCCTGGTGCCGCTGTGTCGACCTCAAGCGCCGCCAGAGCGCGCGCAACCGGCCGCGCCCAGCCAGCGGGGGCGAGGAGATTCCCGATCGAGTGGACGAAACTCCCGGTCCCGATGAGCGCGCTGGTACCGGTGAAATCGGGGACATGGTGCGCTCCGCCATGGGCCAGCTTGGCCCTGAAGAGCAAGAGCTCTTGAACCTGCGCTTCGTGGATGCCCAGACCATGGGCTCCATTTCCCGCAGCCTCGGGATTTCCCTGGAGCAGACCAAGTACCGTCTGCGAAAGGCCGTCGTGAGCATGCGCAAGGTGCTCTTGAACCAATACGCCTATGAGGGGGTCAGCGAGTGAAGGCCTCCGATAGCCGCCCCAACAGGTCTTTTCCCAGGATTGGGAAGAAATCTGCCCCCCGGGACGGCTGGGGTGCGGAAACGAGGTCAGCTATGGACTCCCTGAACCAAGGAAGAGGAACCCTGCCCGATGGGCCGGACGATCCCAACGTCACTGAATTGCTCGCCCATTGGGATGAACTGCCCGAGGAGGGCATCGCCAACATCACGGCGCATCCGGTCCACGGAGCGCGGCTGGAAATGCTGCGTGCAGCGGATGATTGGCTCGATGGTCGAACTGCCGGCACCGGCAGCTGCCCCTCCGCGGAGATCCTCTACGACTTCGCCAAGGGCCCCGGCTACGTGGCACTTGAGCGCCACGACCAGGACGAGATCCTCCGCCATCTGACCGAGTGCAAGGAGTGCGCCGAACTCGTGGGTTCTCTGGAATCTTCACCCCCGGTCCCCCTGGACTGGACCCCGCCCGGGCCCCATCGGGGTGCAGGCGACGCCGACCCGGACCTCTCATCCAAGCCAGCGCCCTGGGGGATGCCGCACCGTCCGACACCCATCCGTCTCCTTCGCCGCCTGGCCCCCATCGCCGCCTCTCTGGCGGTCCTCGCAGGTGGCTTGATGATCTTCCAGGGAGGGAGTGCCCCATCTGATCTGCCCGCCTACCCACTTCTGCGCGGCAGTGCTCAGGGCAACCTCCTCTTCCCCCGCGGACCGGTCCTGTTCTCGATAGAGGCCCCCGATCTCCTCTTCGAGCTGAACCCGGTTGCAGAGGCGCAGGGCTACACGATCATCTTGCGAGCCCATGCGGGTGGTGCCTTCGCCGAGGGCAGCCGCGTGACAGAGCTCAGCGGTGACGGACCTGAGTTGGCACTTGGCGAGATACTGCCCGCGGGTCACTACACCTGGGAAGCCCACGCCACGGTGAATGGCCTGCAGCAGCCCCTGGGCGAGCGCGACTTCGAGGTGCGTCGGAATGAGGCCCTCCTGAGGGAGCTAGGGGGACAAGAGCCGTACGAACGGGTGCGCAGCCTGCACGCCGCTGGATACTGGACCGATGCCCGTGCCGCCGCCCGCCACTTGCCTCCCAGCAGCGAACGTGATTTGTACCTGGGCTCCAACCCGGGACGCTAGCTCCCGTGTCCACGCAGCGGTTGTCCACCCGACCCCACCAGGGACCACTGGATAGGCTGCAACGAGCCCTGCACGGACGCGGAGTGGCTGTGGGTGCCATGCCCTTCCTGGCTGCCGTCAGCCTACTGGCGTGGGCACCTTCGGGCTTCGCTCAGCAAGCGAACCCGGCACAAGGGGAATTGACTGCTTTCGTCAGCACGCTCTCTGCGTTGCGTGCCGGAGAAGGGACGGAAGAAGACCTCGCCAGGCAGTTGCTCCAGCAAGCCGAGAGTCTGTGTGTGGACTTCTCCCGCTGTGACACCTTGGCGGTGGCTCGGTACTACTTGCGCCTCACACCGGGCCAGCGGGCCCGAGGCCTGGAAGCCGAGCGGACCTTCTTGGCGCTCCGCAAGACCTTCCAAACCCTGCGCACACGGTACGAGCAGTCGAATCAAGAGAACCCGGGAACAGACCCCGACTGGGAACAGGAGGTCCGCGCCCTGTGTGCCGAGCTGGAGAGTCTGGCCACCGAAGTCGAGGGCCAAGAGGACGTGGTACCCGCTGCCCAGAGCTACGCGCTCTTGGCACGCATGGAACTCCACGAGCTCGAGCAGGCACTCGACCTATCGGACGCACGCCAACAGGAGCTGCCCGGCCTTGTATCGGACCACATCGACCGCAGCCTGCGGCTCTTCGAACGTGCCGGACAGGTCACCCCTCGACTCGAGCCCCTCTGGGTGCGTGGCCGTCTGGCCCGGGCGCGCGCCGAGCACGAACGGGCGCGCGATGTCTTCGAGGATTGCCTGCGCCTCGCCCGGGACGTCGGACGCTTCGAGTACCAGGAACGCGCCCTCTCCGGCCTGGTAGATCTGGCCAAGGATGCGGGCAACCTGCGGGAGGTGGACGAGCACCTGGCCACCTGGGCCAGCCTCACCTCCCCCAGCGAGAGCTGGCCCCTGGCCCGGGAGCACGCTGCACGCCTACTGGCCGATGACCGCGCGGAGCAGGCCCTGGCATTCCTTGCGGGCCACACACCCAAGCGCGCCGGAGATCAGGCTCAATGGAGGGGCATGCTCGCTGTGACGTACCTGCGCACAGGTGACCTGATCTCAGCACGCCGCGAGGTTCAGGCACTCGGTACCGAAGCCGGTGAATTCAATGCTCTGGCCAGAGCGGCCCTCGCCATGGCCGAAGGCACGCCCGAGACGGTGCGCGCCCTGCTCGCCGATTCCGATCAGCGCGCCCGCTGGTCCCCCCAAGGACAGGTGGAGGCGGCCTCCCTCATGGGAGAGAGTTGGCTCGCCTCTGGGCAACCGGCTCAGGCACTGCCCTATCTGGCGAGCGCATTGGACGAAGCCCGTCGGAAAGCGGGAAGTGTGCAAGATCAGGCGGGCAGCATTGTCGGCGAGTGGGTTGGCATTCACACCCTGACGCTGCTGGCCCGGGCACACGCCGAGCTGGGAGACCCGCTCAGCGCGGCACGGATCATCGAAGACAACCAATCCCGTCGGCTGCGGCCCGCCGGTACGCGGATCACGAGCGAAGAGTTGCTCGGCTGGGCCGCGCGTTTCGATCTGGGGCTTGTGACCTTTGCGGTAGGAGCCGACTCCACAATGGTGGTCTGGGTTGACGCCAGCGGGAGGGCCGGGGCCAGCTCGCGCCCTCTGGGCCGGCGCAGCCTTGAGGGGGCTGTGCGTAGACTGCGCGAAGCCGTCGTCGCGGGGGATCTGGCCCGGGCGGAAGTCCTGGGGCAGGAAATAGGTGCAGCCTTGTTACCGGTGGAGCTGCGCGATCACCTCATATCTGCTGGGAGCGGTGCACGCGCGCTCTTCCTCTTGCACGGTCCCCTTGAGGCTCTCCCTATGAGCCTGCTCGGAGTGGATGGGTCCTGGATCGACGACCTGTTGATTCCTCTGGTCCTCCCGGGCTTGCCCCTGGGCGAAGCGGCGGAACCGCTGGTAGCGAATACTCCCTGGACCCTGATGGGCAGCCCTCTGGGGAGCGAAGAACGGGTTCCTCTCTTGCCCGGTGCGGCGCTTGAGCTCGCCCAGCTTGGACGTTTGCACCCGGATGCCAACCTGTTGACCGGCACGGCCTTTGTGCGTCCGGCCCTTGTGGCCGCCATGGAGAGCGGTCGTCCTCTTCACCTGGCAACGCATCTGGTGCCCGCCCCCGGTTGCTCGGAGGGTCGCCTGGCCCCGGTGGGGCTGCTGCTCTCCGGGGGGGACGTCCTGTGCCCCGAGCAGATCCTGAGCTGGGCCCCGCGGTTGCCGCTCGTTGTGCTGGCCGCATGCGAGACCGCTGGCGGCCGGACGATCGACGCCGAGGGTTCCCACGGTGTGGCACGAGCTTTCCTGGAAGCGGGCACTCGCAACCTCCTGGTGACCCTCTGGCCTATTTCAGACTCTGCGGCCCAGGCATTTGCCCTGGCCTACCACGAGAGCCTGGAAACGGGGATCGGGCCGGCAAGAGCCGCTCAGGAAGCGCGCAAGCACCTGCGCTCATTGGGTCATGGACCCCAGGATTGGGCTGCTTTCCGGGCCATGGGCCGCGAATAGTCCCGCTGAGGGGCAGTGTGGAAGGTTTTTCCGTTTCTCGGCCTTGGGGGCTCAAGCTGGACCCACGCCGAATCCGATAACGGGGGGGTCAACGGGCAACGACCCGCTGGCAGGAGTGAGACATGTTCACCACCGCCCTCTGCGCCGCCCTCATCAGCCAACTCCCCACCCCCTGCGACCTGCCCGAGGCTCTCGAGCAGGCCCAAGTGGAGATGCTGATCCAGGTGACCGAGAACCACTTCGCCGTCCACAACCTCTCCCCCCTGCCCCAGGTCTTGGTGGTTGGAGAAGAGGAGCTGGGAGCTACGGGCGCCGCACGGGTCGAACCCGGCGAGTCCTTGGTCTTCCCCTTCCCGCGCGGCGCTGCCGATGCCCTTCTGTTTGACGTCATCGCCCTGGCATCGGACACCTGGCGTAACACCGGAGCCCTGGAAGTCGCTCGCGTCCGTCAGGCCGATGAGGGGTCCCTTTGGATCCAGGGCGCCCAGAACTTCTCCCTGGGTTGGACGAGTGAACGAGGAGAACTGAGACACGAGCGGCCTGTAACGGGCCTCTTGCCAGCGGCCTTGATTGCCGCCCATTCCGGACTGCAGGACTATGAGTCACTGGCCAGCGCGCACGTGCCTGTCCCCATCCCGGTGGACGACAAGAAAGGTGGCGGACCTCCCGTCGTGGAGGACGAGGTGTTGCCCCCGGTGTGAGGACCGGAGAGCTACTAAGAGAAGAAGTATCGCCAGAAGAGAGACGGAGAGGGAGGACGCTACGGCGGCCTCCCTTTTCGTTTTTGGAGACTCGACTCTGCACCCACCTCCGGGCCCCCGGCCACCCCTGGGGATACACCCCGAATGGACGCCCCCCCAACGCACCGGTTTCACCTATTCCGTGAGAAACAGGCCCCCAAACCGAAGGGCCTAGAGCAGCGGGCGCAGGTCCTGCTTGCGGACCGGACCGGCAACCGAGAGGCAACACCTGTCCGGATGCAGGTGCTGATTGGCGACGCGTTGGACGTCCTCGACGGTCACGGCCGCAATCTCCTTGGGGAGGGTTTCGAGCACATCGTCAGGCAGAGAGTGCAGCTCAGAGGCCACGAGGAAAGCCGCCCGTCGGCTGGCCCGCTCGAATCCCAAAGCAAAAGAGCCCACCACGAAATCCCGGGCAACCCTCAACTCCTCCTCCCCCACCACTTCATCCCGAATGCGATGGATCTCACGCAGGAAGCCCTGCACCGCGGTCGGTAGGTGCTGGGGCGAGGTACCGATGTAAGCCTGAAAGACCCCCGGATGGGTGCCGGCGCTGGAGTGGATATCGGCCTGCACCGAGTAAGCCAGACCGAGCTCATCCCGCAGCCGACGGGTGATGCGATTGGTAAATCCGGGACCCGTGCCCAACACGTGATCCATCACAGTCAATGCAGCGTAATCCGGATCGTTGCGCTTGATGCCCAGGTGACCAAGGTAGACGTGGACCTGCTCCCGCTTGCGGCGGAATGCGTCCACCCGCACACCCAGTTTGGGAAATCGCAAGGGCTTGACAACCAACGGCTTGCCCCGCTTCCAGGAGCGCAGAAGGCGGTTCAGCCTCCTTCGCACCTTTTCGGGATCCACGTCACCACATACTGCAATCAGCGCGCGCTCCGGGCGCCAGTGGCGCTTCCGGTGGCGGCGTAGATCGGCCGGGGTAATGGACGACAGGCTCTCCACGGTCCCGTGCGTGGGCCGGCCCAGCCAGTTCTTGCCGTAGACCAGTGTCCTGAACCGACGCGCTGCCTGGGCGTGGGGATCTGCCGCCGCAGCCTCCATGCGTGCCAGAAGGCGTTGCTGCTGGCGCTTGATGGGCGCGGCCGGATAGGCGGCACCCAGCAAGACCTCCGCCATGGTGTCGAGCAGCAGCCCCCAGGAATCGCCTTGGATTGCGCCCGAGAGACCCGAAGCGTCCCCACGGATGCCGCCACCAGCCGGCTCGAGCAGCGTAGCCAAGCCCATCTCGTCGTGCAGGTCCGTCCCCTGGTCGGCAAGAGTGCCCGTCAGGAATGCGGTGCCCTCCTTTCCGGGCGCATCCTGACTGCGACCTCCCCGCACGTGGGCGCGCACCGCTGTGATGGGAGCACCGGGCCGCACCGAGACCACAAGCCTCGCGCCACAGTCAAGCTCGAAGCGAGCCCGAGGGAGGGTCACTACCGGTACCCGACCCCTGCCCGCTGCCAAGTCCGTTGAAGAGCTCATGCCGTATTCTCCGGATCCTGGCCGCCGGGAAGACTCCACCCCACCACCCTGCGCTGGCTGCCGAGATACTCGCGCACGACACCACGCAGGGCCTTGGCTGTGACCTTCTTGCGCCGCTCGGAGAGCTCCAGGGCCAAGGTCCACTCCGCATCCATGGCATAGCCGCCGATGTGCTCCGCGAGGTCACTGACCGTCTCACCCTCCGCAGCAGATCCTGCGGTAAGGAGAGCCTTGGCACGCTTCAATTCTGCTGGGCGCACCAGGTGCTCATGCAGTTGGGCGAGCTCGGCATCGATCGCACTCTCCAGATCCAGCGGATTCACGCCAGGAGCAGCTTCGGCATACAACCAGAACGCCCCACCCTCCGCGCGTGTGTCATTGCTGGTGCTGATCGAGGTGGCGATCCCTCTCTCCATCACCAGGGACCGGTACATGCGCGAGAGGCGACCCGAGGTGAGGATGGTGGTCAATACGTCGAGTGCGAAGTCCACGTCCGTCCCCACGGGAGTTGTGGGCCAGGCCATGATCATGCGGGCGGTCGGATCGTCCCAGGAGAGCTTCACGCGGCGCTCACCGTCAGGCTCGGGTGGGGCAGGCCGATAAGGCCCGGCATCGGGATCAAAATCCCCCCGCAGACCGCCCAGGTGCTTGCGCACCTGCTTCAGGGCTGAACCCGGACTCAGGTCGCCGCAGAGCACGACGGTGGCGTTGGCGGGTTGATAGAAGCGAGAGTAGTACTCGCGCATCTGTTCAGGACCGGTGCGCTGCAGTATGTCCGTGTACCCGATCACCGGCCGCGCATAGGGGTGACGCCCGAAGAGGATCTCTTGGACGGCACGGGATAGGCGTCCCCAAGGAGCGTCCATACCCATGGCCAACTCCTCCAACACGACCGCCTTCTCTGCTTCGAACTCAGCAGGATCCAACAAGAGGCCTTGCATACGATCCGCCTCGATCTCCAGTGCGCTCTCCCAACGATCGGAAGCCAGCTCAAACCAGTAGGCCGTGTGGTCCGGGGTGGTGAAGGCGTTGTTGGATCCACCGAGGCAGGTAGTGATGCGGTCGACCTCACCCTTGCCGAGCTGCGCGGTGCCCTTGAACATCATGTGCTCCAGGAAGTGGGACAGGCCCGCTTCTTCCGGCCTCTCGTGGCGTGAGCCGACGCGGTAGAAAATCATCGCGGCCACCACAGGATCCAGGTGGCGTTCGGCGATCAAGACCCGCAGGCCATTTCGCAGTCTGTGTTCGGAGATCGTGGCACCGCACAGTGAACCCTTGCACGCGGTCTTGGTCTGGGCGCGGTCCAAGCTCATCGTCCCCTACGACCACGTTCGCCGGAGGCGCCGCCGCGCCTGGAGGAACCACGCCTGGGTCCACCTCGCCCTCGAGGTGCGCCCCTACCCCCACGTCTGGGACCCCCCGTGCCACGACGCGAGCCGCTGCTCCTGCGGGATCCACCCCCACGACGACGAGGAGGAGCGTCGTCGCTCACCGGTTCTGTCCGGGGACGGTAGCCGCGGGGTGAACCACCGCGCGAAGGCCCGTCCGGGGTCCACTCCTCTTCCATCTCCTCAGCCGATTCCAAGCGTGCAACCTGCCGACGGCGCGGAGTGTCCAGAGGCTCAAGGGCCTGCTCCTCGTCAGCCAGGTCGAGCAACGCCTCAACCTCTTCGCGCGAGAGCGGACGCCACTTGCCAGCGCGCAAGCCGCGCGCGCTCAGGGGGCCGATATCCACCCTCGCCAGACCCACGACCTTGAAGCCCACATCCGCAAAGACCCGGCGCACCTCGCGGTTGCGTCCTTCGCGCAGGGTCACCAGCAGCACGGATGAAGATGCCGACCGGCGACGAATCAGGATTCGCGCCCCACCGGTACGACCATCAGAGAGGTACACACCGTCGCGAACCTTCTGAATGGCCTCGTCGTGGATGCGACCGTGCAGGGTGACGCGATAGGTCTTGGGTACTCCGTAGCGCGGGTGCGCCACACGCTGAGCAAACTCACCGTCATTGGTGAGCAGGATCAGGCCCGTGCTCTCTTCGTCCAAGCGGCCCACCGTGTAGATGCGGCCCTTGGTGCGGTCGGTGATCAGGTCTATGGCGCGCGGACGGTTCTCGCTGCGCTCGTTGGTACAGAGCACGCCCGCGGGCTTGTGCAGCAGGTAGTAGCGACGCGAGGCTCCCTCCGGACGCAGGGGCGTCCCATCCACCTCGACCGTCTGTTCAAAGGGATTGACCTTCGTGCCCAGCTCGGACACGGGCATGCCGTCTACAGTGACCTTGCCCTGCTCGATCAGAACGTCACAGGCTCGGCGTGAGGCCACGCCGTGGTCGGCCAGGTACTTGTTCAAGCGCACAAGAGGGTCGGCCGATGCCGATTCCCGCGCAGAGGAGCTGCTGGCCGCAGGCCGACGTGCACTGACCTTGCGCGGCCCACCACCTCTGGCTCCACGCCCTCGGCCACGAGCCCCACGGGAGCCTCCGCCTCGGCGGCTCGAGCCCGCACCACGAGTTCCCGACCCTCTTCGTGAGGACCGTCTCGATCCCTCTCTTTTTCCACGCACTCTGATTCTCTCCTGATTCAGGCACGTGCCTCGACGCGCAGCAGTTCCAAATCCCCATCGGATTCAGTGATCATGTAATTCGCCGCATCCGCTGGAAGGAGCCAGGCATCGCCAGCTTCCATGCGGCAAGCCTCATTCTCGCCCACTCTCAGGGCACCACTGCCCGCGAGGACAATGTAGATGCATGCACGCCCCTGCGTGTTGTCCCGGTAGTCCTCAAGAACCTGCAGCCACTGGACGCCGAAAGGACCCTCGTCCAGCAAGACGGCCATGGGGTTCACTGCGGCCTCATCATCTACGCGAGCCCGTATGGGGCCCGGCGCATGGCGCCCGAAGGCGATGGCCTGCAGAGCCTCCTCACGATGCAGCTGCCTGCACTTGCCGTCCAGACCCACGCGATCCCAGTCGTGAGCGCGATAGGTGGTATCCGAGTTCTGTTGGATCTCCACCAGGGTCAAGCCCGCACCGATTGAGTGCAGTGTGCCCGCGGGCACGTGGAAGAAGTCGCCGGGTCGTGGCGTGAAGCTCTGCAAGAGCTCAAGCACAGCCCCGTTCGCACTCGCATCCGCAAAGGCTGCGGCATCCACGCCGTCGCGCAAGCCCAGATACAGAACACTCCCCGGCTCGGCATCACAGACGTACCAGCACTCGTCCTTGGGTTCGGACCCCAGCCGTTTGGCCAGACCCTCGCCAGGATGGACCTGCAAGGAAAGCAACGCCGCCGTGTCGAGCCACTTGACGATGAGGGGGAAGCCGCCGCTGGCGGATCGGGCTGACTCTCCCAGCAACGCAGCTTCCTCGGACAGCATCAGGCCGTCCAACGTCCTCCCCGACAGGGGCCCTTCGGCCACATGCGACGCCTGCTCTGGCCGATCGCACAGCATCCAGGCCTCCCCTGCCTGGGAAGGCCAGGCGATCTCCCCACGCAATCGGTGTTGGAGGCGTTCGCCACCCCAGACACGTTGATAGGCCTGGGGTTCGAATCGGAGGGCTTGCTGCAGAGACATGGGTCAGGGAAGAACGGAACGGCCCAAGAGAATAGCGTCCTCTGCGGAGGGGAAGCCCCTGGAGGCAGAAACCCGTGGAATGGGCGTAGAAAGTGCGGCCGAAACGCGCGCCTACTGCGCAGCAAGTAGGCGGCGGGCCTCGGCCAGGGCCGTGGCCTGATCCCGGCCACCGCTGATCATATCTGCCACCTCGGCCATGCGATCGTCACCGGCAAGGGCCTGCACCCGGGTGCGTGTGCGACCCTCCTCCACGCTCTTGGCCACGCGGAGGTGGTGGGAGGCCCGGGCGGCAATGGGCGCAAGGTGGGTGACGCACAGGATCTGGTGGACGGCTCCAAGCCCCTGGAGGTGCGCAGCCACCTGGGGACCGAGCCGTCCCCCCACTCCGGCGTCCACTTCGTCGAAGATCAGGGTCGGCGTGGATTGCTTTACAGCCAGCGCCCCCCGCAACGCCAGCATGATGCGCGCGGCCTCACCGCCCGAGGCGACCTCTCGCAAGGGGCTCGTGGACTCGCCGGGGTTGGCGGCCAACAGGAACTGCACGTCCTCAGCTCCACTCTCCCCAAAGTGCTTGCGGTCCGATGAGAGGGACTGCAGTTCCCCATCAACGTGCCCTTCCTCCCGTGACAGGAGGGCCACGTCGAACTCCGCATTGGGCAGACCCAACTCTTCCAGCCCACTGTGTACAGCCTCTCGAAGCCGCGGAATGAGCTCCGCGCGCCCCTGACTCAGACGCGCTGCCGCCTCTTCTACCCCGGCCCGCTTGCGGGCTACGTCGTCCAGCAGTTGATCGCGATCCAGCTGAGCGGATTCAAGGGTGCTCAACTCTTCACCGAGCTCGGCATGTTTCTGAGCCAGCCCGTCTCCATCCGTCCGGAACTTGCGCATCAGCCTCTCCAAGCTGCTGAGGCGCTCTTCCACCATCTCCAGCCGCTGAGGATTGGCCTCGACCCCGTCCGCGAAGGAGACCAGATTCGCAACGGCATCCTCCAGGTGGGCGCTCACCTCACGCAGGCTCGCCGCAGCATCATCCAGCCCAGGAACGCGCCCGCGCCATTGCTCCAGCTGCCGCTCCGCCAAGCGCACGCGATCCAAGGCCGCTTCGTCATGCTCCGAGAGGCTCCCCAGGATCCCGCCCAGCTCGGTGGATAGCTCACCCGCGTGCCGGAGCAACTCTCTCTCCTCCTGCAGGCCGAGAACTTCTCCATTCTGAGGGGCGAGGTCGCTGAGTTCGCTGATCTGAAAGCGCAGCAGATCGAGACGCTCCAGCCGGTCCGCCTCCTGAGATTCGAATTCCTCCAAGCGCTGCGCCTCTTCTAACCAGACCGCACGGCGCTCCCTGTATCCGGCCAGAGTGTCATCCAATCCGCCGAACGTGTCCAACAGGGCGCGCTGCTCGGCCGCCTCGAATAGCCGTTGGTGATCGTTCTGCCCATGGATCTCCACGAGCTGAGAAGCCAGCTCACGCATCACCTTCTGCGTCACGGGCCGGTGATTGATGTGCGCGCTACTGCGCCCATCCCTGGAGAGGGTGCGGGTCAAGATCAACTCGAGATCCAGCCCACCTTCGCCATCCGTCCCGTGGAACTCGCGCTCCTCGCGCCATTCCTCCAAGACCTCTGGCAGCTGATCCGCAAGCCACTTCTCCACCAGAGCGCCATAACCCGTTCGCCCCAGGCCCTGCACGATGAAGCGCCCTTCGACTCTCGCTCGCTCGGCGCCGGCCCGGATCAGGCCCGAGCGCGCGCGGCGTCCGAGCAGCAGTTCGAGAGCATCGATGAGGAGGCTCTTGCCCGCCCCGGTTTCTCCGGTGATGACGTTCAAGGCCCCCTGAAATGAGAGGGACGCGCTCTCGATCAGGGCCAGGTCGCGGATGGTGAGTTCGGTCAGCATGGTGGGGAGCCTAGAAGTACTTCTTCTTGATCCATTCTGGCTGGTGCCTATCAGGCTTGCGACTGCGTCCGGATAAGTCCACTTGTTTGGGTCCCAACTCGTCGGCCGTCCAAGGGGTCTTGTCAGCGAGCTCAGCTTGGCGGGCCAGAAGCAGGGCCCGCATGCGCTCCAGGGTGGGAGCATACTCAGGATTGGCGGCCAGGTCGTGGATCTCCAGAGGATCAGCCTCGAGATCGAAGAGCAGGGTCACGTCGATCTTGGGGAAGCGGATGAGCTTCCAGCGCCCATCACGCACGGCGAGTTGACTGCGCTGGTAGACGGTGAACAGGGACTCCCGGGTGGGAAGGCCGTCACCTCTGGCAAGAGCCAGAAAGCTCCGTCCCTCAACCTTCTCCCCAACCGGCACTGTCGCGACCTCGCACAACGTGGGGTAGATGTCGAAGAGGTAGGTCAGGGCCTCTCGCACCTCGCCCATTGGTATCCCCGGGCCGCGCAGGATGAGAGGGCAACCCATGGAGTGCTCGTAGAGATTCTGCTTGCCTAGCAACCCGTGGCTGCCCACGGCCAGGCCGTGGTCAGCGGAGTAGATCACAAGGGTGTTCTCATCCAATTCCAAACGATCCAGGGTGTCCAGGATACGTCCCACCTGCTGGTCCACGTGGGAGATCAGACCGTAGTACTCCCCCAGTTGCTCCCCGACGACGAGCGGGTCCCGCGGCCAACCGGCAAGGACCTCGTCACGAACGACCAGGGTGCCCGTATCGAAAGCCCATGGGTGCTGGGGCAGGAAGTTGGCTGGTAGGGGCGGGAGGTTCGCGGCGTAGTGCTCGCGCCAGCGCACAGGGGGATCGCGGGGGTCATGGGGGGCGGTGAAAGCTACGTACGCAAAGAAGGGCTGATCACGATCGGATGCGCCGTAGCCCTCCAGAAACTTCACGGCCGCATCGGCGAAGATATCGGTGGAGTGCCCTTGGCCGGTTCTCTTGTCGGTGAAGCCCGAGCCATCATCCTTCAGGTCCTGCAGCGGCACACCGTTGTGATCGGACATCCCACCGAAGAAGACGGACCTGCCCTCGTCAAAGCTGCGCGCGAATGACCCCGAGCCGTTGTGCCACTTGCCTGTACCAAAAGTTCGGTACCCCCCCTTGCCCAGCGCCTCCCCGAGAGTGACGACCTGAGCCAGGTCACTCTTGACCCGGTGCAGGCTGCGGCCGCTCATCACCATGGCCCTCGAGGGCAGGCAGACAGCCCCACTGTTGGAACCCATGCAGTGGTTGTTCAAGAAACTCGTACCCTCAGCCACCAACCTGTCGAGGCTCGGAGTCTTAATGAATTCGTTGCCCAGGGCAGCAATCGTGTCCGGGCGCTGGTCGTCCGCGAACAGGAACAGGATGTTGGGCCGGGTGTTGGGCAGCGGCGCCGGGTCCGATCCGGAATCACTGCGGGCGCCCGCGAAGAGGGCACAGGTCAGGACGGCGAGGGCGAGAGCGCGGGCCACGGGCACCCGGGTCAAGAGCACAGGGCGGGCCGGGTTCTCCCCACCGAGGCCCTTCACTCTGAACGGACGTAGACCTTGCTGGCGGCCACGCTCATGTTCCCCAGATCATCGATGGTGAGCTTGCCCGTGACGACCACCTCGGAGAGATGGTCCAAGCCGTGGAAACCCCTGGCCGTCTCCTTGACCGGGGCTTCGTTCTCCGTGAACTCCACTATCAAGGTGCCCAACTTGAGCGCTGCCGGATCCTCGCAACAGTAGTCCCAGGGCGTCGAGCAGTGGTCGGGCTCATCCATTGCGGCGCAACTCGTGAGAGCCATGTCCGCCAGAGTGAAGGCCGAGCGCTCGGAGATATCGCGCACCCTGCCCTCAACAATGACGTCCGCTCCCGAGTTCCCACCGACCCTCAAGGACGCAACGCTCTTGGCCTGGGCGGGCTCGGTGGCACTGTGGAAACGCTCAGAGAGGACGGGCCAGCCTTCCATTACCTCGACTTCTGAGGAGCTGCAGCTCGAGAGTGCGAGGGTCGAAAAGGCGAGAAGGGTGAAGAGGGGTTTACACATCATCATGGATAGGGAGCGAAGAAGAGGTTGGAGACAGTAGCACGGCAGGGTTGTTTGGAGGTGTAGATCAAGTGTCCTTGAGGGCCAGGGCCACCGAAATCCTGGAGGCGCGGAACGCGGCGGGCGCCACACCCAGGATGCCCAATAGGAACGCTCCTGCAAAACCGACAAGGATGCTGACCGCATCGAGCTCGAGGGCAAAAGCGCTCATGGCCAAGCCAACCGAGGTGCCGTCCAGGGCGAAGCGGGCCACCATCAGGCCTGCCAGACCGCCCGCACAGGCCAGGAGTACCGACTCCTGGGCCAGGGATCTGGCCAGGTGCCAGCCGGAGTAGCCAACGGCCCGCAGGGTGGCCAGCTCACGCATCCGGTCCTGGACCGCAGCCCCCATGGTGTTGGCGCCACCGAACAGCGCGGCTCCGGCGATGATCACGGCCAGGGCCCAGGCCATGCTTCGAATCGGTCCGAAGTAGTCGGTCAACTCGCGATAGTAGACGGCGGTCGGGATCATCACGAGCTCCAGATCGAGCCTGCGGGCCGTGAAGAGACTGAGATCGGCGAAGTCGCTGGAGGCCATGCGCACGAACAGAACGGAGTCGTCGTCGCGCTGGACAATGCCTCTCAGGGGCGCCACCGGCGTCCACAGTTCCGCCTCGAGGGTGGTCCCCGGAGCAGAGAAAGTACCCACGATTTCAAAGGGGGAGCTCTCGATCCAGAGCACCTCGCCCAGAGACAGCGCTGAAGGATCGACGCCCATCTGGCTGGCAGCCAAACGCCCCACAAGGACCTCGCCCGTGTGCGGAAGGCGACCCGATGTCACAGTCACGGCTTCATGGATGGAGTAGGCCTCGTCGGAGACACCGCGCACGAATCCCGGGTAGATCGGCCCATCCTCGGCCCCCAGGCGCACACTGGTTCCCATGTGGATCTCACCCGAGGTGGCCACAACACCCGGTACCGAGGCGCCCACGAGCTCGCCAAGCCCGGCGGAGATCGAAGAGCGAACCACGTCACGCTGGGCAACGGACGACAGGAGTATGGCTGTATCGGACTGAGCTGCTCCGGAGAAGGTCCCATCGAGACCGCGCACAAATGAGGTCGTGGCCACCAGGAGCGCCGTGACCAATGCACTTGCTCCGGCGGTCAAGAGGGTGCGCAGCGGGTGGCGCATCAGATTCCTGATGGCGTAGTCGAGCGGCAGACCTCTCACGTCGCACTCCTCAATGAGGCCACGATGGGCGCGCGCGCCGAACGGATGGCGGGTGCCAGGCCGGCCAGGGCTCCGGTTGCGAGGGCGATGCCCAGACCGCGAGCGAAGAGCGCGGGCGAGGTGGCGAAGTTCACAGCCACGCCCTCGGTGCCGATGGAAAGGTGCATCCCGTTCAGAATCGCAAGTGAAACCCCAAGGCCCACAAGCGCACCCAGGAAGCTCAGGGCAATGCTCTCCGCCAGCACGACCCAGGCAAGGTGCTCCTCACGGAATCCGAGCGTTCGGAAGACGCCGAACTCGCGCACCCTCTCCTGCACGGACATGAAGACCGTGTTGGCTACCAGGGCCAGGACGACGATCACGCAGGCCAACCCCAGTAGGCGTCCGATACCGAGAATCTCTCGCAGGTCACGGGTCGCCCGCTCCAGAAATGCCACCTGGGCGCGTGTGTCGGTCGGCTCCTCGGCCGTCTCGAACAGGCTGTCTATCTCGCGAGAGACCGAACGGGCCATCGAAGCGTCCGTCACCTTCACTTCAAATTGGGTCACTGTTCCCAGGCGATTGACGGGCCCTGCGCGCTGAAGGAACTCCAGGTGCGTCAGAATCAGCCCCTCTTCGACGGCGGCCTCCGACTCGAAGATGCCGCGCACCTTCACGTCTATCTCGCCGAAACGGAAGGTGTCCCCGACGCTCAAGCCCTTGCGGGCGGCGAAGTCCGCCCCCACCAGGGCGGCGTCGTGCTCGGTTCGGAACTGCTCCATGTTCCCATCGGTCAGCTGAATGGCTCGAGCCTTGAGCAGGGAATCCACGGGAGAGCCCTGAAAGGCCACAAGATCCAGGCTTGCGCGGCAGTTGTTCAGGAAGACCTTGACCGGTAGGACCGACTCCACGCCAGGCACGTCGGCGATGCGACTGGCGTACCACTCGGGCAGGAAGGAGGTCTGCGGACAGTAGCGGTTCTTGCGATAGACGATCAGCGTACGCGCGGACTCGTCTCCGGAGAGGGCTTCACCCATGCCCATGCTCAGACTCTCCACGAGCATGAGCAGAGTCATGGCGCACGCAATCCCGCACACCGACAGCAAGGTGCGACCGGGGCGGCGAAAGAGGTTCCGCCAGATGAGCTTGGTGAGCTTCACGCGCGGGTAGCCTCCGATTCACCGGGCGGCATCGCGTGCAGTTGGCCCTTGTCAAGGTGCATGACGCGTGTGCCGTGCTCGGCCGCTCGTGGGTCGTGCGTGACCATCACAATCGTCTTGCCGCGCTCCGAATTGAGTCGCTGCAAGAGATGAAGGATTCCAGCCGCGGACTCGGCGTCCAGGTTACCCGTGGGTTCGTCGGCCAGGATCAGATCGGGGTCCGTCACCAGGGCGCGAGCGATGGCGACGCGCTGCTCCTGGCCGCCCGAGAGTTGCCCCGGACGGTGGTGGGCACGGTCGGTGAGACCCACGGCCTCCAGAGCCAAGCTCACCCGCTGATGACGCTCCTGCCTTGAGAGGGGCAGCAGCCACAAGGGCAGGTCCACGTTCTCATAGGCCGTCAGAACGGGGACAAGGTTGGCCTGCTGGAAGACGTAGCCGATGTGATCGGAGCGCCAGCGGGCAAGTTCGCGAGACGAGGCGGCGGTCAGGTCGGTTCCCGCCACTTCGATCCGGCCCTCATCCGCCTCGTCGATACCGGCCAGGAGGTTCAGGAGGGTTGTCTTGCCGCTACCTGATGGACCCAGCAGCACGAAGAACTCGCCCGCCTCAATCGTCAGGTCCACCGCCTCAAGGGGGGTGACCGCATGTTCGCCCTTGGTGTAGCGCCGCGTCACGCTCGTCAGATTGGCAAAGCTCATTGAGTTGAATTCCCTTGGATCTCGATCCGATTCCCTTCCTCCAGCTGCTGGCGTCCTTCGTCCACGACCTTGTCACTGATGTTCAGGCCAGAGAGGACCTCGGTTTGGTCGCCACGGACGTTGCCCAGGGTGAGGGTGCGCTTCGCGGCCAGTCCCGTCGCTCCATCCACCACCCAAACACTCTCGCCCTCAAGAACCCGTGAGGGAACGAGGACGATTCTCGAAGCCTCTGCGGAGCCTGCTGGCTCACTGCTGTCACCCGTCCCGAAGAACCGGGCCTGCACGAGCATCTCGGGCCGTAGCAGTTCGTCCTCATCATTCACGCGCACGTGTACCTGCAAGGTGACCTTCTGAATGTCCGCTTTTTGAACCACGCGCAACACCTCACCCTGATAGGGCTGGCCCTTGCGCGACTCCGAGAGGATCTCGACGCGTTGGCCCATTTGGAGCCCGGACACATCGGCCTGAGGCACATCCACCCGCACGCGCAGAGAGTTGGGGTCGTAGAGAGTGCAGACCGATTCGTCCTTCAGGGTCATGCCTGGCACAGCGAGCCTGGCCAGAACCACTCCGTCCACGGGAGCGCGAACGACCATGCGATCCAATCGCAGGCTGGCTTCCCGTAGGCGAGCCTGAGCCACCTGCACCTCTGCGGTCGCACGCTTGGATCGGGTCCGTGCCAGATCCAGACGGTCTTTGAACAGCAGGCGCACATCGGAGGCAGCGCGGTCGAACACGGCCTGGGCTGAATCCACCGCGGCACGGGCCAACGCGGTATGGGCCTTCAAGCCCTCCAGCTTGGCACGGGCTTGCACGACAGCGGACTGGGCACTCTCCACCTGCCAGGGGCTTGTGGCTCCTGCCTTCTCCAGGTCGACCTGCACGCGCAGCGTGGATTCCGCCAGCTTCAACTGCTCTGCACCTTCGATTTCGGCCGCAGCCTGTTTCTCTGCGGCAGCCTTGGCCCCATTCAGGTTGGCGTCACTCGTGGCCACGGCGAGCTTGGTCTCGATGCCCTCCTGGAGGCGTTCGCGCCCGATAATCATGCCGGTCTCCACCAATTCGGCTTGGCGCACCTCCAGCACGGCCTCGGCTTCGTCCAGAGCGATCCGTGCATCCTGGTCGACCAGCTGTGCGACAGGGTCACCTGAGCTGACCTTGTCCGACTCCTCCACGAGCACCTCTTCGACTGTGCCGGGGGCGAGTGTCGGAACCTGAATAGGGAAGGGGTCGGGCTCGACCCAACCTGCGGCCTGAAGGACGACCTGACCTGCGGACGATGCCCCAGCAGCAGCCGGCTGGGGCCGGATGACACTCACCTGGACCACAGGGGCGAAGTAATCCTGCAGCGTTGTGGCCAGGACTCCGGCGAACCCCAGCAGGATCACGGTCGGGATCAGCCAGCGGAGCGGACTTCGCCTGGGCGGGTTGATGGAAGCCTGGGGCCGGGCGAGAGCCTCAAGGTCGATGTCGGATTTCACTGCGTTCACAGGCTCACCTCACTATCGGGTTCGGATGATCGTGGCTGTCTGTTGTCTGGGCTGAGCGGGCCCAGGTGATCTTGCAGATCGATCCTGGCCAGCTGCTCCTGCTCCCAGGCATCGATGACCAGATGAGAAGAGTCCAAGCGGTTGTCGAAGAAGTCGAACCACCTGGACATGGGTTCCTCACCTTCATGCAGACGTGCGCGGGACGCCCCCCACATGGCCGCGGCGCCGCGCTCCATGGCAGGAGAGTGAAGGTCGCGCTGCACCAAGGCATCCGCGTGGCTCGCGCGGGACTGCTCAATCCTGGCCAGCTGCTCCAGGTACGCCTCTTCAATGCGTTCGAGTTGACGAGCGCGTCGGGCCTCTGTTGCCTCCAGCTCCCCGCGCCAACTCGACGGCCACGGCAGCTGAAGTTGGACCAGCCCACCGAGTGTCGGCGCATCGGTGATGAGGCTCACGTGGGGACCAATGCGCACCTCGGGCCAGGCCTTGGCAGCGACCCGACGCAGTTGCACCTCGGCCACGGCCAGGGTGATGCGCTCCCGCCTGAGAAGCGGATGCCGGTCGAGCAGGCCCCCCGCGTCTGTGGTGCCCAGGTCCGCCGACAAGATCTGGGCTTGGACGGGAACAGCGAGCGAAGGGTGCCCCATGGGGACGCCGCTCACCCCTGAGAGCAGCGCCTCGGCCTTCGCCTCTTGGACACGCAGGCGGGAGACAGCTGCCGCCAGTGAATGGGTGCGCGCCTCAACCCCTTCCCAGGCCGCTGCGGTGAGGCGCCCATGAGCATGGAGAATCTCAAGACGGACGCGGTCGGTTTGGAGATCAGATTGGAGCTGCTCCAGGGCTGTGTATCTGGCACGGGCGGCCGCAAGGCTCACCCGGGAGCGCTCCACCTTGAAACAGGTCGACCACAGTGCGGCTTCCAGGCCGGAGGTGGCCTGCAGCACCTCGGTCCTCGCAAGCTCTCGCTCGGCCTCGGCGGGGCCCAGACCCAGGAGACGGGTCCACTCGATCGAGAGTTGGCCGTCCACCAGATCCTTGCCTTCCGGTACCTCGTGGAGCATGGACTGGAGGCCCAGGGGGGCCGGGGCTCCGGCGGACTTGGCCAGGCCCACGGCAGCCTGAAGCTCCCGGCGCGCAGCACGCACCCCGGGATTCCAGGTGTAGGCACAGGCCTGCCAGTAGCCCACGCTCGTCGGGTCGGTCAGATCCGCGGCGCTGGGCTGGGGAAGGTCGATTGCCTCAAGGCGCGCGACCTCGACCACCTCCGCTATGGGAGTACGAGTGACGTCGCGTTGATGCACGCTCTGGGCGATCTCCCCCGGCTCGCTCTGCAGCGCCACGGGCGCGGCACAGCTCGCAAGAAAGGCAACGGGAATCAGGATTCGGAATTCGGGCCCAGGTAGGGACCTGGCCCATGATTGGCTCGGCATAGCAGGGTTCCGCAAGAAGAGCGGAGGTAGAACTGGGACGACTGACGGGATTCACCCGTCGGAAAAAAAGCCGACCAGCCGAGTCAGTTGCGCATGGGTGCCGTGCCGGGCAGCAGGCCCGCTGGCGTCACCCCCAAAGGGGGTGGCCTCACGCAGCGTTCATCCGATCGCCCCACCATTCGAAAAACCTCATCCTTGAAGAGGCTCGTGAACAGGGGCGTCGCGTCGTGGGTCTGGGGAGCTGGGTTCGTATCCAGGAACTCCTCAAAATCCGGTATGTCCACATCGTGGCAGGAGGGGCAATCGCTCTCGTCGCATCCCTTGCCGGCCAAACCCTCGTTGCCCCCATCGCCTTCGTCTTGCTCCATCAGGCAGCAGGGCGAGGCATGCTCCGAAACAACCGCGGGGCACAGACACCAACCCATCTCCACCCCGCGCGGCACCAGGAGGGCCGGTAGGCTGGCGAGGATCAGGAGTCGGACGTGCGTGAGGGCGGACATTGCGAGGGCCTTATCGGCCAAGTGAACTACGGGGGACAATCCTATCCTGTTGGAAGTAACGGCGTTGGGACCATGGGCCCCTGCCGCGGTCGCTGTCAGGGACCACCGGCAGCAGGGCCCCAGGGGCTGTTATTGGGCCCCTGACCATGCCACCATGGACGCTTGATGCACCCCTGTCTCCGCACCCCACATTGATCTTGGGCCAAATTTTCCCACTCCTGAGCCTCTCCCAGCGCGCTGTGTGCCCTCACGGGGTCGGCCTCCTGCTAGCCCTGGGGCTCATGGCCTGTTCCTCGCTCCCCCCGAACAGCCCGTCAGCGGCCAGTGGATCCGTTCCTTTCGCGTTCTGGAACCTGGAGAACCTCTTCGACGCAGATGACGATCCGGACAACGAGGGCGACGATGAGTACCTGCCCGCAAATGAGTGGACCCAGGAACGCTACGCCCTGAAGATCGGTCATCTCGCCGAGGCCATCGACGCCCTGGACGTGGACGTTCTCGGGGTGTGCGAAGTGGAAAACCGACGGACCCTGGAGGATCTGGTGAGCCACGCAGCCATCGCCGCTCGGGGCTATCAGATCGCACACCTGGACTCTCCCGACCTGCGCGGCATCGATCTCGCCCTCCTGGTCGCGGCCCCTCTGGGCATCACAGGCGAGCCTGTCCTGCATCCCATCGACCTGGGTGAAGGTGTGCGGCCGACGCGCGGGGTTCTTGAAGTCCAACTTCAGATCCAATCCCGCCCTCTGACCGTCTTGGTCAACCACTGGCCCTCACGCTACGGGGGCCGAGAGGTTTCAGCGCCGCGGCGGGAGATGGCGGCGAAGGTCGTGCGAGCCCTGATAGATGAGCGCATGCGTACCGCGGCTCAGGACGGTCGCGAAGCGGAGGTGCTCGTCATGGGAGACTTCAACGACGATCCCTTCGATGCTTCGGTGCACGATGTCCTGGGTGCTGTGCGCGAACGCCGCACGGTCGCGCACCCGTACAACCTGCTCACCCAGAATGACAAGCAGACCTCTCCGCGCCTCTACAACCCCACCTGGTCACTCCTCGCTGAGGGCGACCACGGCACCTACTACTATTGGAACGACTGGACCTGGAACGTCTTCGATCAGATCATCGTCAGCCCGGGCCTCTTGGATGGCCAGGGGCTCGACTACGTCGAGGGTTCGGTAAGGGCCCACGCACCCGACTTCCTGCGCGACACGGAGAAGAACGCCCAGCGGCCCGCACGATTCCGCAAGTTCAGGGGCACCTGGGAAGAGGGCTACAGCGACCACTTCGCCATACGTGGCGAGCTGAGCTGGAACTGAGCCCTGCGGCGCTACTCGATGCGCTTGCAGATTAGGGTCTTACCGCCCGGCATGTGACGCGTCAGGGAGACCACCTTCCCGTCCTCTTCCTGAAAGGAAACTGAGATCATGGGCTGCTCGCGCACCTGCCAAGTGTCATTGATGGGCACCTTCCACAGGTGAAATACGGCCGCTGTCGTGTCCACCGCCAGATAGTCACCGTCAATGCG
>PBIX01000101.1 GCA_002720975.1 Planctomycetota bacterium
GGTCAGCGCGAAGTCGGAATCATCCGTAGAGCGCGATACCTCGATCGTGGTCGTGTCCGCGTTGAAGGTGATTGTGAATTCGGCCGGGACCTTGCTCTGGAGCTCTGCGGCGAGGGCTCCGTAGAAGGTCGCCGCCCCCTCATCGTCCGCCACCGTGTCCTCAACCGTCACCGTGGTGCCGCCATAGGTCAGCGCAAGGGCCCGCTGCTCACCGCTGGTGACCGCCGCAGGAAGAGTATAGGTCCTCGTTGCCGAGACATCGGTGGGCGTCGCCTGGTTGGCTCCCGCCATGAGCTGATTATAGATCAGCGCGAAGTCGGAATCATCCGTAGAGCGCGATACCTCGATCGTGGTCGTGTCCGCGTTGAAGGTGATTGTGAATTCGGCCTCGATCTCGCTCTGGAGCTCTGCGGCGAGGGCTCCGTAGAAGGTCGCCGCCCCCTCATCGTCCGCCACCGTGTCCTCAACCGTCACCGTGGTCCCTCCCACCCTTTCCACCCCGATAATGAAGCGGTCAAGTGAGCCCGTCAGGTCATCGCTCTGGTTCTGGCCGTCAATCAAAAGGGTGTCTCTTCCAGCGCTCCCGGGATCGGTGAGGCGCAAGTCCGAGGTCCGCTCGAAATCGACCGCAGAGAGCGATCGATTCGCTTCAAGGACAGCCGGAAAGCTCTCTGCGGACGAGGAGTAGATCACCTGCTCATCATCGCCCATGTAATCAAAAAGACCGTCCGGGGCGGATACCACCGCCGCCCTCGCGATCGACCCGCTCGTCGCATCGCTGATATTGGTCAGGAAGGCTGTATCGGCCTGCAGATTTGCTGCTCCCCCGTGGCCCGCAAGAATTCCTACTGCATCGAGCCTGAATTCCCCATCATTCACTCCCAGGATCCGCAAATACCTGTATCCAACATTTGTATTCCCCCCGATATCGTAGGTGAAAACGGAATTAGAATCCACCCACAAGTCATTTTCACCGTGCAGACGTTCAGTGTCTACCTGGGAAGCGGTCACCCAGCTCCTCCCATTCACACTGACCTGCACCTGGATTCTTCCCGAGGGGCCAATCCCGTCACTCTCCTGGCGGTAGACATTGAAATCCCCCCCCAGTCGATCGAACAGCAGGAAGCTCGGATCAATCCCGGTCCTCACCCCGGCGGGATCGATAAACAGGGATTGTCGATTCGTATTCGGTTGGCCCTCTTCATCCGAGAAGGCGCTCTCCCAGAGTTCCCGGTTGGGGAAGCCATCTCCATCGGTAGCGGCCGCGGTCTGTTGCCCCGCGCTGTCGATGTAGATCTGGCGATTTGACTCATCCAGTGCTGGAACTCCCTCATCCCGAATGAAATCTGTTTCGATTTCCCCGTCGCTCGCCAACGCGACCGGTCGCACCTGTACCGAGCCGTTTGCCCCTGGGAACACAACCGGCTCATATCTTGCGTTGTAATATTCGACGGTATTACTACCGCTGCCGTCCACGAAGGTGCTCGCCGTAAAGCCCGGACCGGTACCGGTGAAAATATTCGGGAATGAGATCCCATCAATTTCAGAATTGGGCACCGCACTGGTATTCTCGTCAATATGCGCATCCCCATCAAAGAGGATGGTTCCACCGAGATCTGCCAGTGATCCGTTGTTTCCAAGGGTAACCGAGTCGTCTCCCGCCCCCCCGTAGACGGTTGTCTCTCCCGTCGTGCTCCGGAGATTGATCTCGTCATTTCCGGCTCCCGCCACGATCTGCAGGTTGACTGTCTGCCGATCCTCGTCAGCCACTGACCCGAGGATCTCGTCACGGGATTCACTCCCCCGCAATTCCCCAAGACGGACATCAAGCGAATCACTCCGGTCATCGCCCGGATGAGCGGAAGATGCTTCATCCGCAAGACGCAGATCGAGCGTTTCGATTCCCGTGAGGAGCACTCCATAGGTGCTCACCCCATCGCGACCTTCAAATCCATCGTCCGGCACGTCCAGACCGAGTCCTTCCACACTGAGATAACTGTCAAGGATGGGACCATTTTCATCCCGGGCCTGCTCAAACTGCAGTTCACCATCCGGACCCCGACCCAGTGATTCCATGCGGGGAACCTGACGATTGGTAAGGAGTCCGGCGTCGCTCAGACCGCTGCTGTTGTGAAGGATCACGGAGTCTCCTTCATTCTCAAAGGTGCTGCCCCCGTCAATAATGACCCGGCCACGGATTTGCCCCACATCCAACTGGGCCGCCGGCGCATAAGCATAGGGCGGAGGATCAAACTCGACTGGTGCCGGGGTCAGTTGCGTTGGTAGCTGCTCGACGAGTCGCCCAGTCTCATAGGTGATCCTTAGATTCTCGACCCTTACTACCACCCTGGTTCGCTGGACACTCCACCACCAGAAACCGTACCTGGTGGTCTGGACCTCGGTATTATAGCTCCCCACCTCATAGTTTTCATACCGCATGTTCGGGATATTGCCCCTCCAGCTGTCGAACCAGGACTGAATGGTGTTCCGCACCGCCTGCTCTGCATATTGCGCGAGAACGTTTGCCACTCTGCTGTTTGAACCAAAGAAACTGAACCACCATCCGAAATCGTACTCGAAAACGTAGTCGCCAAAGTTGCGGGTGACCTCATCGTATTTCAGGATGGGCGCAGTAGCCACCTGGATGGGTGGAGGAGTAAACTCCACTGCCGGCGGATCAAAGACAAGGGGCGGAGGATCACCCCCGAGGTGAATGGTATCATCTCCCGATCCTCCCACCACCGTGGTGGTGAAATTCTCGTTGGTGCTGAGAACATAAATCTGGTCACCACCCCCGGCCCCGTCCACCTCAAGGGATTCGATATTGCGGAAGGTCACCAGCCTTCCTGCCCCGGCCACCACCGTATCGGTGATGACGAAGGTATCGGCAATGGGAGTCCCGACGATCACCAGCGTATCGACACCGGGGCCTCCGTTAATCGAAACCGGACCGTTCTCAAGGTAGCTGTAACGGTTTGACCCGGTTCCCCCGAAGAAGTTCGCCAGGTTGGTCACCTCCTGATCGTCATCCGGGTTCTCCCGCAGGACCAGGAAGGTCTTGAGCAGGAAGCGGTCGTCACCGTCACCTCCGTGCAGGTAAAGTTTGGCCCGGTTGAAGTTCACTTCAAAACGGTCATTCTGGTCACGTCCGAAAATGAACAGGGTATTGGATGCACCGTTGGTGAGGTTGTCCGTGTCGGCCACCGGAATGCCCTCCGGATATTCCAGGGTTCTGTTTCCGGTATCGGGCTTGAGGGGCACCGTTCCCACCGTGATGGCATCGTCTCCACTGCCGGTGTTGATCAGGGTTACCGCCGCAGTATCGTCGGAGAGAATGTCATCATCACCTCCCCGCGTGTCGATGGAGACAAGTTCAATCCCGCTGAAGTAGACGAGATCGCTGGTATCGACATTCCCGGTATGGAATCCGAGAAGCCCGGTCCGTGCTCCACTCGCACCAAAGGCAGTCGAATTGACGCTATCGGCCTTTTCGGTGCCAACAATGAGCAACTCATCACGACCAACGCTGCCACCGGTATCGTTGATGGTGATCCGGGCGGAGTCCTCCCCACTCAGGTTCAGGACGTAGAGTTCGGACAGGTGGGCCGTTTCCTCGGCACTCGCGCCCTTGTTGTCGAGGGTCAGGTTCCCCGTGAAGGGACCGGCCGCCAGAAGGGTGCTGCCCACCGTGATGGCCCCGTCAGGACCACCCGCCACCATGATGTTCCGCTCGTCCCCGCCTGTAATGACGGCAATCTCGAAAATCCCGAGCAGGTTCTCCACCACCGCGTCACTCCGGAACCGGTCAAAACGGTCGGGAATTCCAACCTGTGGATCATCCTCCCCGGATGTCTCACGAAGTTCGCTTTCGGTCGGAAGGGAACTGATGGTTCCTCCAGGCAGGAGCCCTCCCTCCAGCAACGTCGAATCAACCCGTAACAGGTTGGGCGCTGCCAGTTCGGCAATCGTTATTTCCCAGGTATGAGGGATCGCCGAAGAGTTGCCATCCGTCTTGGTTACCGTAAAGGAAGCTCCGCTCACGCCCAACGCGTTGAGGGCGGTCGCGACTTCCTCCGCACTGGCATTGAAGGCCAGATTATCAGTGGTAAAGGTATTCGTGCCGAGATCGTAGGAGATCGCAAGGGTCCCTGCGCTTCCGATGGAACTGATTCGCTGCCGTGCATGATTGCCCTCCACAATATCGCTCACTTCCACCAGTTCTCCACCGGCCGATCCGATAGCCCCAAACTGGGGAACACTGCCAGGCGAAGCAAAAGTCACCAGCCAGGTGTAGGGCAGGCCAACCGGCAGCCCTGTGGGAGAGACCACGGAAACTCCACCGGTCCCGCTCAATGATGAATTCAGGGCAGCCTCCAGGACCCTCGGGGAGGCGTCGAAAGCGATTGGGTCAGACGTTTCTCCACCATAGGTCAACGCAAAGGTTCCCCCCGCCCCACTATGGGTGATCCTCTGGGTCTCCTGGGTAGTTTCGTCACCATCCTGGACCGTGACCACCTGAATCGCTCCGTCTCCAAGGATGCTGCCGGTCACAAAGAGTCCATCAGAGATGAACAGGTCAAAATTCTGGGTCTCAATCAGGGTGTCCCTGTCAGCAGAATCCGTACTCGCATCGCTGAAGGTATCCAGACCGAGTCCTCCCGTATAGGTATCCGATCCCGTTCCGCCGTCGAGGGAATCATCAAAGGGCGAACCCAGCAGGGTGTCGTTACCGGTTCCCCCAATCAGGTTGAGAATCACCCGATCAACCGGCTCAATGGTGATGGCCGCCTGGGATTCCGTAGCCGGTATCGTACTTGACACCCCAACCCCGGAGGCGTCGATCGTATCATTCCCACCCTGCCCATTGACGGTCAAACTGTCCGATTCACTGCGGACGCTGTTCACGATATTGACGCTGTATTGCCCACCTCGGACTACCGAAATGGACTGGAAGATGCCCGCGTCCGGATCGGGTCCCGCCGCATTCACAAAGAACAGATCTTCCTCGGCTCCACCGAGAACGGTGAGCTGGTCAGCCGAGCGATCCGGAGACGCTACCAGGTTGGGTTCCTCGATGGTAATGGTCGTGTCCCCCACCGGCATGGTCCTGGTGATGATTCCAATCTGGGTCACGGTTTGCCCGAAATTGATATTGAAACTGGAGAGATCATTCACCCTGGAGAGATCATCAATCACGAACGAATCACCGCCTCCCCGTCCGTCAATCAGCAGAGTTTCCACGTGCGCGGCACTGATGGTTGCTCCGTTGATGTCGATTCCCAGGGTTGTTGCATTGCTGTTGGAGATCGTGATCGCATCTCCCGCTGGCGTTCCAATTATGTTGACGACATCGCTACCGGATCCTGCGTCGAGCGCCCCCCCGCTCGACTGCAGGGCGACATAGAAGTTGATCAGATCATTATCAGCTCCTCCATCGACCCTCAGCGCCGGTCCATCAATCTCATCCTCACCTCCATGACCATTGATGATGTCGTTCCCTGTCCCTCCAAGCAGGCGATCCCTGCCCTCGTCACCATTCATTGTCACCGCTCCCGCGGTCGCTCCGGCCTCCACGGTATGGACCACGTAGTCGTCTCCGTTCCCGGCATCAACGGTGGCGGTGCCGCTACCCCGGATTTCAATGTAGTCTCCGTAGCTTTCCTCATCGTTGGATCCGGTCTCATCGCCACCTGTAATCTCCGCATGGCCTGACCCATCCCAGACCACGATGTCCTCTCCGACTCCCATATTCAAGGTCACCGGGATGGGCGTTGCTCCGGTAAAGACCACCGAGTCGCTTCCGTCCCCAAAGTCCCCTACAATTTGGGTGACATTCTCGATCATGTTGGACCGTCCGAACGCGGTGACTCGAATCCGGCGACCTACTCCCTCCGCCGAGGCCCCGAGGTCATCAATGATATAGGACTCGTCCGGATCTCCCCTGGCAAGGTTACGAGAATGAGCCCTGTCTCCGACGTTGAGATAGAGGGTGCCCCCGGCATTCGGGTTCACGTTCCACGCCTGAGGAGTAGTTTGTCCACCCGCCAGATAGACCGCCTCCGGCAACTGCAGGGTGCCAATCTTGAAACTCGCCGTCTTCTTGATCGTGAAAAAGAGGATCTTAATCCTCACGGTCACGCTGAGCACAATCGGGGTGGTGCCATTTCCCTGCGCCGTGAATGAGGCATTGATCCCGAAACTGGCCAACGTGATCCCAAAGAGCTTCGCCCGCACCGAGGCACTCAGACCGAGCGAGAAGATATACTGGGGATTCCCCAGTCCGTCGGTGACAACGTTCCCCGAGGCGTCCTTGAGTTTGCCACTGGTGACATGAAAGTGGAAGTCGCCAAAGAGCCCGGTCCCACCGCCCCCAAGGCTCACGTAGCCGGAGACCTGCACATCGAACTCGCCCTCCGAGTCGACGAAGAAGCTTCCACTGACCTTCGCAATACTGAAGAAGTCGAGACTGACACCGACCTGGATCGACCAGTAAGTCTCACCGTTCTGCTCACGCACCTCGATACGGAAGCTGGCATCGAGCTTGAGAACCTTGATGAGTTCCACCTTTCCGCTCAGGGCAAGAGTAAAGGAATTGGCCGCCACATTCAGGGTTCCCAGGGTGTGCTCTACATCCGTGGTGTTGACTTCCAGCGTTCCACTCGCATCGAGGGAAAAAATGGCCGCCTCCGCAGTGGCCCGGATTTGGAGAGCCAAGGCTATTCCTCCCTCGTCGACGCCTGTGGCCGTATCATCGAGGTAGACCCCGGCCCCGCCGGTGGCAGAGAAACTGAGGGGGCCAAGGTTGAATCGGATGTCGAAATCCATTTCGAAGCCAAAGGTTCCCATCGCGATCTCCACAAACCCGCTGGCGGTCGCAAACCCGAGGAACTCCACCGATCCGTCCAGGCGAAAACGGAATCCTGGCTGGATGGGATCACCCGTTCCGAGTGTCTGGTCACTACTGGTGGTGTTGAGTTCAAATATGGCAGAAACGTTGAACTTCAGCCCGATCTCCCCCCCAAAGCTTACATCGAGGGCCACATTGAAACTGGCAACCAGGCCCTCGGAATTGATCCGGAACCCGCTGTTCGTGAGCGTGAGCATGCCGAGCGAAGGGAGCGCCAGCTTGCCATTGACAATCAGTTCAATACCCGGGTCGTCCCCCGCCAACTCAAGGCGGAACTGCACCATGCCGGTAATCTCAAAAAGTTCTGCAATCCTGACCGTCCCCGCGAGGAGGAGGCTGAAACCGCCTGTGGTTTCAATTGTGACATCAGCGGCGATTAACTGGCCGTTTCCATCCCGCTTGAAGCCGTCGAAGAACTGGATGGGTTGACCACTGGCATCATTAATCCCCTCGATCGGCCTAGTCTCGGTCTCAAAGTTCTGGACCGTCCGCGCTGTCCCGAATGTGTTGATTTCCAGCACAATCTGTCCCGCCAGCTCCACACTGGGTATCGACGTACTCACCAGGGAGAGTGCCACCCGACCAACCACTCCGGTCTCCGACCCCAGATAAACCTCCAGATTGATCGTGCCGGTGAGGGAACCAAGAAATGCGATTTCCGTGCCAACTGCGCCCGTCACCGCCAGCCTTCCCCCGGTTTCTCCTATCGCCACGTCGATCTTCACGAATCCAACGAGATCGATCACACCGCCAATGCTGAGCTGGGCCTGCACGATGGCGCTGACATACAGCTCTCCCCCGGGAGGCTCCTGGGAATTGCGGGATCCATCGATTCCCGGCGTGCCCCGGAAGATTTCAATCACCGACGACTGGCCTTCGTCGAGAAGTGGTGCAAAGCTCTCCGGCATCTGGAAATAGACGTCCTGGAAGGTCGTGTTGAACATCACCGTCACCGATCCCGAGGCGCTGAAGAGATTCCCCACGTTGGGCAGGCCTATATCAGCGGTCTGGCTGATCTGCAGGAACCCCGCAACACCAGCACGCTTGGTGAATTCCTCTACCTGGTTTTCACCATTCGCGCTGGAGGTGAATGCAAGAGTCGGATTGCTTCCATCGGGCGCACTCACCCGGATTCGTCCGTCCTCCACCGTGATCTTGTAGACGGTGGAATTCCCCGGAGCCATGTTGGCGATCAGGTCGGCCACCAGTTGATCGATGACTGCGAAACGATCCTCCACCCTCGATTCCCCGATCGCGACCGTCGCTTCTCCTAAAGTGGTGTCGCCGTCTTTATAGGTCAGGGTCCAGGTCTGGTTCGTGCCAAAATCCGTCGGCAACTGATACAGCGTCCCCTCACCAAGATCGATCCCGGTCTGAATCACCACCAGGCCGGTCGCCTGCGCGTAGGTGATCTGGGCATCGCCCACCCCAAAGGAAAGCTCGGCGGTGGCAAACAGCTCAAACCCGGCCGGGCTGATATTCAGGTAAAACCCACCTTCCAGACGCACCAGGTCAGTATCCGATGCGGGTGCCCGGATCCGGGCCTGCCCGACCACCTCCAGGGAAAAGGTGAGCGGGGCGAGATTGAAGGTGCGGGTGACATCATTCCCATTGTCGAGACCCTTCAAGGTGAGGGTTTCGGTCTTGGTAAACTCCGTCAGGTTGAGTTGCACCACTCCCTCCGCAAAGAGGAAGACCCCGAATTCCTCGAGGAAGGAGAAGTTTGTCTCCAGGGTTGCAACTCCCCAGATCTGCACACTGTCGCTGAGCGTGTTGCTGTTATCGAGCACCAGCCGCCCCGCTGAGGAACCCACCGCCCCGAGTTTGTAAAGCTTCAGCTGGCCGTTGAAGTCGATGGTGAAGACCTCGCGGGCCGTGTCGATCTCGATGATGACCTCGGCAGCCAGTTCAATGATCGGCTCATCGAGGAATCCTGCTGCGTTGAGCTGGATCCCGCCACTGATCTCGATAAAGAAGGACTTGGCCTCGGTGATGACGTTGATCGCGGAGGTTCCGGCCACTCCGAGATTTCCGGATTTATCCTGCCAAGCTTCCGCGATGAAATTCACCTCCAGCACCCCGGTGTCAACCTGGCCTCGGTAGAGATAACGGAACACTCCGTCCCCGAGATCGTAGACCTCGTCGGCAATGAGGTTCTCCGAAAGGGCTCCGCTCAGGATGAATTCGGGCGCGGCATCCAGAACCGAGTCGGCATCGATCTCGATCCCTGCAATCGGAGTGAAGGTGATGTCAAAATAGGGGCCCGCCCGGATGGCATTGGCCGCCTGCTCATTGCTCAGTTGGCCGTTATCCGAATTGAGCGCGTAAGCGGCAGGAGCCTCTGCGTCACTGATTTGAATCTGGCTCACCACCGTGTCGTTGGCCGCCTCCCAGGTGCCTGGCAGGAAGGAAATGGTGAGAGCTTCCTCGCCCGCTGCTCCTGAGGAAATGAAGTAACGGTATTTCCCATTGCCAAGCTCGACCGGAGTGTCTTCCACCACGATTTCATTCCCGTTCCCGTCCGCGAGGACAAACTCTGCACCCGCATCGAGGATCGAATCCGGATCAACAGAATCTGTAGAAAGGACCGTGGCCCTGGTGGAAGGCACCTCCACCACTTCAATCACACTGACTCCGCCCCGGGCAAGCTGGAGAACAATCCTGTCAGTAAGGGGCTGGAATGCGGCCACAACTTCGGTCGAACCTACACTCATCGCGGTCACCGGCGCAAAGTCTGCAACTGTCTGCAGTCCGAGGGCATCATTAAGGCTGCTCACTGCCCCACTGATGGCCGCATCATCAGCCCCGGGGTCGACATCGGTATTGATTCCGGAGATATCGATAGTGTCGGTGTCGTATTTATTGACCCCGGCAAACTGAATATCAATGTAACCTCTGCCATTGAGGGTCTCCCGATTCTGCACACTTCCGGAAGGCGGGTTGGTCAGGGCCGCGCTCGCCAGCGCCACCGAAAAGGCCTCGGTGCTGGCCAGGTTGCTGGTCCCCGAACTGTCGGCGAAGCCTGCATCGAGGAAGCTGACCGTGTAGTCGCCAACCTCAAGATCCTGCGAGAGCCCGTAGCGATAGGTATCGCTTCCCGCCACCCGCACCGGTGAATCGCTCAGCGCGATCGCATTGCCCTCGGAATCCGTCAGTTCAATCTCATTTCCGTTAATCGAGCTGTCATCGATGGTATTACCGAAGGAGGGCCGGAAGGTCACTTCCAGGTAACCGGGCCCATTGATTTCCCCGGCGCCCACCGTGTTTCCATCGAGGGCAAACTGTTGGTCATTCCGTGTGGCCACCAGGTCGGCGGTGGGACCTTCCACCCGGAAGGTCTGGGTGAAGGCCCGGTTGCCGATCCCGCCATCATCCTCCCAGGCCCCAGCAGCAAACACGACGTCAACCGGCCCGGGCACGAATTCCCCGGTCAGGAAGTAACGGAAGACTCCCCCGTCCAGGCTCTGGATTCCCTCGGAACCGGAAACCTGCGCCACGCCATTGGCTCCGAGGCCCGAGAGGGAAAACTCGGGATCCGGGTCCAGGATCGAATTCGGTGCCAGGATTCTCCCGGCGCTGGGGCTGAAGGACACATCGAGATAGGTTCGCTCATCGCTGATTTCAATCTCACCACCCGAGCGGGCCAGCGACCGGGTGTCACCCGCCTGGGTCCCTCCGGTCGCTGCGACGTGATAACCAAAGGAGGAGTTCTCGATCTCGGCAGTAACCGTCAAATCTCCGCCCTCGATCGTCGTCGCGTAATCCGCGCCCACCACTAAGGTAACCTGGAAGCGGAAGCCATTCGTGTCCGGCACCTGAAGCGGGGTGACCGTCTCATCGAGAGTGACAATCACCCAGTCCTGCGATCCCGCCGCAACATAGCCCTCATAATCCGCAACTGTGTCGAGGGATTGGCCTGCATCTGCGGCGTCGGCCCGGATGGAATCCAGTCCCCCGAGATCAAACAGGTTGCTGTTTGTATCCCTGATGGCCAGTTGAATTCCATCCAGAGCATCACTCTGATCAACAAACTCCGCTGCTGCATCCGTGATGGTGGCGGCATCGATCTCTGCATCATCCACCCCTGTAAGTCCGGGGAATTCAATTTCGATCACAAGGGGCGCACTGACCCCGGGCTGGAATTCCGGGGCGCTCTCGCCCGTGTCGCTCTCGCTGTCCGGGACAAAGTCGGCAGGAGTGGTTGCTGCAGGAGCATCCTGCCGGTAGGACCAGCTATCTCCAAGGAAGGTCAGGGTAACGTCCCCGGAGTCTGCGAATTCACCCACCAGGAAGTAACGCACGGTCAGGGTGCCTGTATCATCGATCACGATCGGTGCCTGCCCGTTGTCGACGGAGACACTTCCCAGTCCGGCCCCGGTGAGGGTGAATTCAGGTTCGAAGTCCGTAATCGAGCTTTCGTCCAGGGCGACATCTCCTGTAAACCCTTCAATTCCGGAGGGCTGGTCGAAGACCACATCGATGTAATTCCGACCGTTGAGCGAGAAGATGTCCGCACTGGCTCCGACACCGGGGTCGACCAACCGGGCGGTCGAACCCTCCACCGAGAAGTTCAGGGTGAAGGATTCGTTCCGGGTCCCCGGGGTAACTGTGCCCTCTTCCGAGGTGGTATCGATGTTGTTGAAGCTCTCCGCCTGGAAGGTGATGGTAACCTCACCCCTCGGGAAGCTGTAGCTCGCTTCCTGAACCATGTAGCGGAACCGCCTGGTCCCCGCCTTCCTGATCCCGGCCGCCAGGAGGAAGGTTTCCTGATCACTGGCCTCCTCAAAGCCCTCAACCTCACTGGCCAGAATCAGGTCCGTATCATTCCCCTCGGAGTCCCGCCTTACCACCCGGGCTTCGTTGTCACCTGCGGAGGCAACGTAGACCAGTTCCACTTCCTCAGGAATTCCGATAGCAGAGATCAGGGTATCAACCGGGATGGGAGCGCCGATAACAGGAATCGAGACACCATCGATAGCCATGGTGAACTCGTTGTCCTCATCAAGAATTGAGTCAAAATCCAGGGTCGCGCCGTTGGCAGGCACGTAGTTGATATCGACGTAACGATAGTTGGCCCCGTCTCTCGTAATGGTATTCCGGGAACTGTTGATGACTCCTGCATCGACGGCCTGGCCGTCTTCCACTGGTGCGATCATGGTCGCCCCTGGAACCCCGCCACCCGGGATTCCATCCGCCACGGTGGCAACCGTAAAGGCCACTTCCTCTCCGGCGGCATTCCGGAAGCCCATCTTGAGTTTCCCGTAGATGGTAAGCAGTTCGACCTGATCCGGGATGTCCGCGAGGAAGAGAACCGTCACGTCCCCATTGGAAACATTTGAGAGGTCCGCGTAGAGGCGGCCACTGATGCTGAGGCTACCGTCGAGGAAATTCAACTGACCTCCAATCAGGAACTTGCCGTCGGTGGAGATTTTCACGAAGACCTGTCCGTTGAAAAGAGCCTCGGAGGTATAGATAGTGAAAACCTTCGCCGTGCCACTGATCACCATCGGCGAGTTGAAGGCCGCGGAAAATCCATTCATATCGGGATTCTCGCCCAGCAGGCGGGCCTGGGTGGCAACCTGGCTCCGGACCGTGTCGAGCCAGCCGGTCAGGCTGATTTCTCCCGGGGCCGCAAACTCTCCGCTCCGCAACGCGAAAGGATCGTCAATCGTCGGGAGGGTCTTGAAGAACTCAACCTGCGCGGTGAAGTCGGTGAGGGAAAGACCGCTGTTCGGTTCGATGAGGACCGGCACCGCCGCATTGATCAGCACGCTTACCGGTCCCAGTTCGCTCAGGGCAAAACGGATTCCGAAGCCTCCCAGTCCCGCAATGGCGAATTCGCCCTCGATCCCGATAAAGAAGACGCGCTGGGCAACCGGGGTGGTGGTGTCCAGCGAAGAGATGACATTGTAATCCGCATCGAGGCGCAGAATCCCACCAATCAGCCCTGCACTCACTTCTCCTCCAAAGAGATTCCCTTCTACCGAGACCCCTATCGATTCGATATCCACAATCGGGAATTCCCCCTGCAGGAGGAGGGAGGGACGAATCTTGATGCCCTGGATCGACCCGCTGAACTCCATCCCCGAAATTCCCCGGATCTCGGTGACCTCAGCCGACAGGATGAGGACAAAGTCGCCCGGATCGTTCTCGATGTCGTCCCACTGGATTCCGATTTCCGTGATCCGGATCGGCATGAAGGACGGGAACTTGAAGGCTTCTCCGGTGGCGGAACCAACCCCGAGGACAAGACCAAACCCGGGGAGGGCATCAAAACTGCCATCCCCGAGAATCTGGAAGTTCCGGGCCTCTCCCGAGAGTTCAACGCTCCCGATCTTGACCGTGGCCCCAACCGAAAGGAATTCCACCACCGCCTCGTCGTCAGCAGCCCCGGTATTCAGCACAAACCCGACCGTCCGCAGGGTCACAAAGGTTCCCAGGTTCAGTTCAAGAGTATCCACCTCAAAGCGGAAGGATTCCACCCGGCCATGCTCAAATCCAAAGGTGGCCCGGAGGGCCTCGTCGTCCTGCTGACCGTTGGTCCCGATGTCATCGGCGGTATTGCGGTCCGTAATGATGCCTGAGATCGGCTTGCCGGGAAGGAAGGTGGCCCCTCCGGAAGCGATGTAGATCTCCCCGTCAAAGAGTTCGTCGGAGTCAAAGTTCACCTCGAAATTGTTCACTCCCACACGAAGGTCCTGCATCTCAAGGACATTCCCGATTGAGATGGCAGCCCCTGAGTCTCCCGTCGTGGTGGAAAGGTCGCTGCCGCCACAGCCATAACACAGCTCAGCCGTGCCCAGGGTGAAGCCGTTCTGACGCACCACGAGACCCGGGATGGACTCTCCTGTCGCAGGATCGTTGGAGGTATCGATTCGTCCCCGCAGACCGATGGTCGGGAAGGTGATCTCGGCGGCCTCGATCCGCAGGAGTTCCTGATCGTTCACTGCCCCGGCCTCGTCACTGTCGAGACTGGGGTCATAGTTGATCTCGATCCCCTGGGCCCGCAGATTGACCGTGTCCGGAACATCCACCTCCAGCGAACCCACCCGCAGGCCGAACTTGCCCGGAAGTTCAACCCGGAAGTTTCCACTGAGCAACCCGAAGGCATCAATCCCGACGTCGAAGGTCCCCAGCACCCCGAGCAACTCGGCCGTGATCCCACTGTCCTGCTGTTGCGACGATGATCCATCCGAACTCCCCCCACCACCAAAGGCGAGCGAGGCACGATTCACTCCGATGCCGATCGTCAGGACAAGCAAACCGTCATTGAATCCGATATCCTGAATCCCGATGGTCGGCCCCTCCAACTGGAGGGGACCGATGTTGATGATGGTGGCATCCGGTGCCCTGGTGGTTCCATCCGCCACCGGATCGATGGTGAAGACCTGCGTCAGCCCGGCCCGGTTGTGGGCGGGGGCGGGGGCATGACCCTGATCAGCATCACCTGTAGTCGAGAAACTCCCTGCGATGAATTCCACCTGAACTTCTCCCGCCCGGAAGAGGGTGGGAGTCTGCGAAGTGCTGGTCGCGGACTGGGTTGGAACAGTGGAGGAGGGAATCTCACTGAGGAAGTAGCGGTAGGTGACCACGGTGGCATCATCCTCAAATCCCGATATGCGGATCGCACTGCTGATCACCGGCACTCCGGTCGAATCCATGAGAAGTTGATCAACCCCCGATCCTGTCAGGCGGAATTCGGGCGACTGGTCCGTAATGGAAGCCCGGTTGACAGGCGTTCCGTCCTGACTGATGAAGGTGATGTCGATGTAGCGTTTTCCATTAATCGAAAGCACGTCGACTGCACCGCCGTTACCCGGACTGGCGAGTTCCGCAATGGGACCCGGCTGGTCTCCCTCCCTTGCGACAATGTTGAAGATTTCCAGTTCGGCGAAATTCCCCAGTCCACTACTGTCCGAAAATGAACCGGGAAGCGTCTCGACAGATACCAAGGCGACCTCCTCCGGAAGCGTTCCCGTAAAGGAATAGCGGTAGGTGTTGGCTACTCCTTCAACTGCCACTCCTGCTCCATCGAAGACCAGGTTGGTGTCCTCTACCCCGTCAACGAGCAGGGTGAATTCGGGAGTGGCGTCGGTGATGGTCTCGGTATTGAGGCCAACTCCGTTGAGATCGTTGAACTGGATATCGATATAACCCGCATCATTAAGAGCGCTACCGGTGAGGACCCCACCGGAAACGGGGCCGGCAAGATCGAGGGTGGGGAAGAAATCGAAGTCGTCGATACTGGAAGTCCCCGGGGCCTGCACCCCCAACTGGCCGAAGACCGAGAAGCCATTCACCTTGAAGGTGTCCATCCGAAAGCCGTTCGTAGCCGAGATCCTGAAGGCGGCGCTACCCTGGATGCTGAAGATCTCGCTCCCGGAATCATCATTGATCGAGACGCTTCCACCCCCGATCAGGACGCTGAGATCTCCATTCGGGCTCCGCGAGATGATGACCGTCCCTGAAATACTGAAGAGATCACCGATCGAGAACTCGGCATTGGTGACGGTTACTGAGAATGTCCCCGCCGCGATCTCATCGCTTCCAATGGTCTCCGCGGAGGAAGTGGTGTTGACCAGGACCGTCATCGCACCCGAGACACTCAATCCCTCCAGACCGACCAGTGCCAGCGTCCCTTCGGCCTGCATGGCGTAGCCCCCCGGCTCCCCACCCTGGTAGACGAAGGACCCATCATCCAGAAGGACCCCGATAGCATCCGGGTTGACCGCTCCGTTCACCAGGTATGGTCCGGCTCCCACGAAGATTTCGATATCGTTCCCGGCCGCATTTCCGCTGCTGTCCACACTCAACTCACCGCGGAATTCAAGGAAATCCCCAAAATTGATCTCGGTGTCCACAATGGCCTTGAACCTCGGGGTCGCTGCCAGCGAGAGCATGATGGTCTCGTCCCCAACCTCAACTGTGGTCTCAATCGCCACCCCGGTCGTATTGATGCCCAC
>PBIX01000102.1 GCA_002720975.1 Planctomycetota bacterium
AGGTCATCCTGTTCAGTGGCATCTGGGTCGGCACGGTCACGGTGCTGGTTCTGACCATTTCCAGCCTCGTCGACCGCAAGTCCCATGCACTCATCGGGATCATCGGAGCCATCGTATTGAGCAGTGGGGTCAGCACGGTGCTCGCGCACCTGCTCAATGAGAACTCGTTCTCCCTGCTCAATCTGTTCCAGAATTTCGAGCGACTGGGCGAGTGGATGTTCGACCGCTGGAAGCCTACCCGTAAGGTAACCATCACCCAGACCATTGCCGCCCTTGGATGTTTCTGGACTCTATGCCTATTCATCCTCGCCACTCGAGTCCGCAAGCTGGAGGTGGTGGCGTGAAGCCCATTATTACTGCGACAGAGCTGGGCCGCTGGTATGGTGAGGTCATCGGCCTCAACGATCTCAATGTGGAGATCCTCCCTGGCATCACGGGGCTGGTGGGCCCCAATGGTGCTGGAAAATCCACCTTCATGAAGCTGCTGGTCGGTGAAATGCGACCCTCGAGCGGCACTCTGGAGGTGCTGGGGCACACGCCCTTCGCCAACGTGGAGCTCTACCGTCAGTTGGGATTCTGCCCCCAACAGGACGCGCTTTACGATCACATGACTGGGCTCCAGTTCGTGACCCACTGCATGCGTCTGGCTGGTCTGAACCACAGCGATGCGAAGTCCGTGGCCACACGCGCCTTGCAGCGGGTTCACCTTGAGAACGCGATGAACAGGTCGGTGAGTGGCTACTCCAAGGGCATGCGGCAGAGAACCAAGCTGGCCCAGGCCTTTGCGCATACCCCCAAGCTGATCATCGCCGACGAACCCCTGACTGGGCTCGATCCGGTCGCCCGCCATCAGGTTCTCGAGCTCTACCGGGAGCTTGGCGACTCTGGAACGAGCCTGATCATCTCCAGCCACGTGCTGCACGAGGTGCAGAGCCTCACCCCACGCATCGTGCTGATCCACAGGGGGCGCCTGCTCGCCCAGGGCCCCGTTGAAGAGGTGCGGCAACTTCTGTCCCGTCACCCCCGCAAGGTTCACCTCAGGGCGCGTGAGCCCCGCGCCCTCGCCCGAGCCCTTCTCGAACTGCCCCACGTCCACAGCGCCACCCTTGAGGAAGCTACCGGGGACCTACACATCGAGACACGTGACATTCGTGCCTTCCACTCTGACCTGCCCGCCCTCGCCAGCCGTACCCGCTCTGGCATTGCAAGCCTTGAGAGTTCCGATGCCAGCCTGGACGCCGTCTTTGACTATCTGGTGGGCTGACCATGAAGCACTTTCTTCGAACCGCCTGGCTCCTGTCCCGCCTTCAGATACGTTCGTTGGTGCTCTCCCGCCGAATGCTCTTCTGCCTGCTCTTGGCCTTCGCGCCCATCGTGATTGCATGGATCGCGGGGGCTATGGAGCACGCCTCTGAGATTGTTCCCTTCATAGGGATGTTCCTGGTGCTGCAGGTGGTCGCTCCCTTGATCTCCCTGACCGTGGGCTCTTCGGTCGTCACTGAAGAATTGGAGAATCGCACGATCACCTACGTCTTCACCCGGCCCACCAACCGTGCCGCTTTCTTCGTGGGCAGGCTGATGGCAAGCACGGTGGTGAGCACGATCCTGCTGAGCCTCTCCAGCCTGGGTGTGATCTGGGCGTCCACCTACACCAGGGAGGGAGCCGCCAACCTGAAACGGGTCGGGCGCCGCAGGGGCGCTCAGGAGATGGTCGAGATCGTACGTGACCTGCCTGAGGGACTGGCTACCGGCCTGATAGCAGCCGCTGCCGCGGCGGCCATCATGTACACCCTCATCAGTGCAGGCCTGGGGGTCTTCTTTCGACGCGCCATGATCCTGTCGCTGGGATACACCTTTGCCATCGAGGGCTTTCTCGCCAATATCCCGGGCTCCACCCAGAAGCTCTCTGTCCAGTTCTACCTGCGAAGCCTCCTGACAGCTGCGCCCGATAAGAGCGGGTCGATTCTTTCCGACATCCCGATTCTGTCAGAACTCACCCTCTACACAGGGCCTGAAGCCCTTGCGCGCCTAGCCGCGGCCTATCTGATATTCCTCCTCATCGCCGCAGTAGGCATACGCAGGCGACAGTACATGCTGACCTCCTAGAGCCACGGCCTTGCCCACGGCAGTGGACAGTCGCCCCGGTAGGAGGGCACAGGGCAGGCCTCAGGGCACCCGGGACGCCCGGAAAAGGTGTTGAGCAGGGTGGCACGCTTCGTGCTCAAGGGATGGCCTACCCCAGCGCTTACCCAAGGAGAACCCATGTTGAAGTCCCTACGCCTACCTGCCCTCGCCTGCGCAGCCCTGCTGTGCATTTCCCCCCTGGCCTCAGCCGGCCGCACGGGCTCCAAGTCCTGTGGAGCAGTCTCCCGCTGTGGTACGCCCTCCTTGCGGTTGGGCGGCAACATCGGCCTGCGCCTGGGCAAGACCCGCGTCAGCATCGGCTTCGGGCAACGCCGCAGTGTGAGCTGCTGCCGCACGCAGCCTGGCCACTACCGCACGGTCTCAGAGAACATCTGGGTCCAGGGCGCGCCCATCCAGACGTGGGTCCCCGCCCGCTACGAGTGGCGTCAGGATGGCTGCAGTTCCGTGACGCAGGTCCTGGTGCAACAGGGCTACTTCCGCACCGATTACGGCCCCGGGCACTACGAGACCCGCACCAGGCGGATTTGGGTACCTGCCCAAACCGTCTGCGGCATGGGCCGACATAGGCACTAGCCTCAGGGTTCCCCCAGCCAGCGAGCTCGCCTGAACCGGCGGGCTCGCTGCTTTCAGTTCTCTTCGCCGTACTCCAGGAGCAGGGTCTGATCAGGGCGTGGGTTGAGGTCCCATCCACCAAGATCCTGGGGCTTCAAGCCCTCACGCAGGACGCCCGGGTTCTTCTCGCGGTAGAGCCGCAGGGCCCCCAGACCTCCGGGAAACCAGACGCCGTCCAAAATGGTCGGGTGGTAACGGCTGAAGAACTCAGGGGGAACGGTCTTGTCGTGGCCGGGAGAGGTGGCCTGGGGCAAGGGGTCCCGTAGGGCCACTTCCCGCGTAACAAGGCCATTGCGATCATAGACCCGCAGGCCCGAGTAGAAGCCAAGAGCACCTACAGCCCCATACACCACCGAATCTCCGGGCTCCGCCAGGTGCTTCAGGGCCTTCCCTATATCCGCGAACTCGTTGGCTTGCTCACGCATGCGATACCACTGCCCCCACTCACTACGCTCCAGGGCCTGGGGCGTGTTGTGACGGAACCCGAACGCCGTGCGCCAACGCGCGGGGAAGATATCCCGATCAAAGGCGGCGGGCAGGACCAGCCCGCAGCAAACGAGGGCGTAACCCGCAGCCGCCACGGGACTGCCCTGCTCCTCAAGGCCACTCAACCCCGCGCACAACAGCAGGGCCACAAAGGGCAGTGCCGGGACAAGAAAGCGTCCAAAGGCCATGAAGTCCCCGCCGGTAAGAACCACGTGCAGGGCTGTGCCCAACACGACCCCCAACACGGGACCCAGGTGCCGCTCCCGCCAGCAGCGTGCCGATCCGAGAGAGATAAAGGCCAGCAGCACACCCGGAAAGACCAGCATGAAGTGCATCAGGTAGTTGTAGCCACGCTCGGCGGCCCGCATGGATATGCCCACCTTGGCCCGTGCCGTATTCGGCAGCCAGTCCCCGTAGAAACCGTAGCGCCAGGCCACGTGGAGAGTCCAAACCACGACCAGGGCCACGGTGGCCGACAGCAAGGTCTTGAAACGGCTCTTGTCGCCACCTGCCCAAACCCCGCCCAGGGCCGGACCGAGAATCCAGGCCACCCACCAGGCGCCGTCCGCCCGCAGGAGAACAACCAGGGCGCCCACGGTGAACACCTTGATGCCCCACCGAGCACGGGGCTTCGACCAGGTCAGCGCAAAGAGCCAGAAGACCGCGGCACAGAAGGCCATGGTCGCCATTCCGCCCGTACTCCAGACGGCCAGGGGCGGGAGACAGCCGAGGAACAGGGCCCCGCCCACCAGCGCGACGGGCCCGGTCGCAATGGAGCGCGAGGCATAACGGGCCCAGCCGGCCAACAGCAGGACGGCAGAGGTCAGTCCCAGGACCTGGGAGAGGCCCTCGGGCGGGACCCCAAGTCGGATCCCCACGCCCATGAGAATGGCCCACAGGAACTCGCTGTAGCCTTCGACGGGAGGTGCATCCCCCGGGTGGTACACCAGTCCGAGTCCCTCGGCCCAGTTCAGGGCGTAGCGAAACGTGATGAACGCATCGTCGGTGACGAAGGCGAATTTCCACGCCAACCAGCCCAGCGGCAGCAGGGCGGCGAGAAAGGTCAGAATGCGCAAGTTGCGCGGGGCAGCGCCAAGGGGCGGGGTCGGCGGGTCCACCTAGCTCGTCACTCCTCCGACTTCCAGGGAGTAGATCTCGGGCAGATGTCTGGCCAGACAGCGCCAGCTGCGGCCCTCGTTGAGGCTACCCCATATCTCGCCCTGACTCGTCCCTACGTAGACGCCCAGGGGGTCATGGGCATCGTGGGCCAGGGCCTGACGCTTGACGCTCCAGTAGGCGTGCGCGCGGGGCAACCCGCGATCCTGACGCACCCACTTCTTGCCCCCGTCCTGTGTGCGGTACAAGCCCGGCTGCCCCTTGGGAGCGGTGCGAGACCAGGTGCGGCTGCCGTCCAGGGGGAAGACCCACGCAGCGTCGGGGTCCCGTGGGTGAGACAGGATGGCAAAGCCCACATCGTCGATCCCCTTGGGCAGATTGGAACCCACCCACTGCCAGTGACCGTCTTCGCGATCCATCCGGTAGACCCCCGTGCGACCCTGCTGCCAGAGTCGATCAGGATCCGTGCCGGCCATCACAAGCAGGTGTGGGTCCTGGCCAAACTCCTGCTCTACGTCTTCCAGTTGCTGTTCACGCTCCTCAAAGGAGCGCACCGTGCCCGCGTTGACAGTGTTCCATGAGCGCCCCGCATTGTGGCTCTCGAGAACTCCTCCAGCTGAGAGGGCAACGTAGAGGTGGTCCGCATCGCGTGGGTCCACGCGAATGGAATGCAAGGTCGGCCCATCCGGGGTGCTGTCCTCGTATCCGCCGGTCCAGCGATCAAGCAGGGGGTGATTGTTGAGGCCGGCCACCGGACGCCAGGTGCGACCCGCGTCCCGGGAGCGGAACAGACCCTGGGGGGAGGTGCCGGCGTACCAGACGTCTGCCTCTTGGGGATGACCCGGGCTGAGCCAGAAGATGTGGTGAACCCGACGCTGCTGCAGCCCTTTCGCGGCCTCGCCAAAGGCGGGCGACTTGCGGCTCACTTTGTAAGTACGACCACCATCCTCCGAGTAGCGCACGTGCGCGCCGTGCTCTGGATCGAGGGCCGTCATGAGGACCTTCTTGGGTGCGCGCGGGTCGGCCACGACGTGATGCACGATGGTCCCCAGGCCCTCGGTGCCCACCACATCAAACTCCTTCCGCTCCGCATCGCTGCCCACGACGAAGGCGCCCTTGCGAGTCCCTACCAGGAGCCGGACGCGCCCCTTCTTGGGCCGGGGAACGCGCAGCTTGTGCTTGGGCTGGGATAGGGAGGGCGTCATACTGAGGGGCGCGGGAAGGACCAACTCTCGCTCCCTATCCTACAGCCCCGAGCCCTAGGCTCCCAGCCTTTCCAGCCTTGCGCAGGCCTCGTCCAAGTCCGCGTCCTCCTTGGCAAAGCAGAACCTCAGCCAATCCTCGCCCTGTGGCCCCGAATAGAAGGCCGCTCCGGGGACCGAGGCCACCCCACAGCGCTCAAGCAGGGAGAAGGCTGCCTCTTTCGAGTTGCTGCAGTTCAAGGCAGCCGAGCGCGCCAGCATGTAGTAGGCGCCCTCAGGCTGGATCGGATCCAAACCCGCGGTGCTGAGAGCGCCGAACAGCCGCTCGCGCTTGGATGCGTAGTCCGCCCGCATCTCTTCGAAGAAGTCCGGAGGGCTCGCAAACCCCGCGGTCACGCCATACTGCAGGGGCGTCGGTGCACAAATGTAGAACACGTCATGGACCAGCGCGATGGCCTCGGCCATAGCCGGGGGGGCCACCGCGTACCCCAGTCGCCAACCCGTGATACTGAAGGTCTTGGAGAGGCCCATGATGGTCACCGTGCGCGGACCCAGGTCCGCAAGAGCCGCGGGAGACAGGTGCTCCCGGCCCTCGTACCGAATGTACTCGTAGATCTCGTCGGTGATAACGAGCAGGTCACGCTCCCGGGCCACCTCTGCCACGCACTCGATCTCCTCCCGGCGCAGCATGTGGCCACTGGGATTACCCGGGGTGCAGAGCAGGATCGCACGCGTGTTGGGGCGCAGGCTGGCCCGCAGGGAGTCGGCGTCCAGCAGGTACTCGGGTTCGTTGAGGACGAGGGAGTGCACCTCGACCCCGGCCACCCGGGCGGCGTTCACGTGGTAACCATAGTGCGGCTGAGGGATCACCAGTCCATCCCCCGGATCGAGTAGAGCGTGCAAGGTGCAGGCGAAAGCCGCTGCAGAGCCCGTCGTAACGACAATCTCAGAGCGCGGATCCGCAGCGATGCCGTTGTCGCGCTCGAGCTTGGTCGAGATGGCCTGGCGCAGGCGCAGGATGCCCTCGCAGGGTGAGTAGATACTCTTGCGGTCGAGGATCGCCTGGATGGCGGCATCCCGAACCAGAGGCGGGGTGGGAAGATCGCAGATTCCCTGCCCCAGGTTGATCCCACCGACCTCCATGCAGCGCCGGGTCATGGCGCGGATATCGGATTGGGCCAGCTCGTGAAGGCGCTTGGAGATGGACATGCTCATGATGGGAGCATGGCCTCGATGGGGCCTGAATTCAAAGACGCACAGGCATCCCTGCGCCCTATCCGCTAGAACGGACCCATGCTAGCGGACGCCATCCTGCCCGACCCTCCGCCCCTGGATCTCCGTTTCCGCAGGGGGCTCAGCCTACTGCTGGTGGCCTGTGCCATCTCAGGCTGCGGGGCCCCACCACGACCGCCCCTTCCGGTCGGCGAGGATTTGCCTGAACGCTTCGCGGATCTGACGCCCAAACCCTCGCGCAATCGATTCACCTTCGAAGGGCGAGAGAATCCTCCCCCGCCTCCACCCCCCACTCCCGGTTCGCGTGAGGATGAAGCAGCCCGCCCCGAGGCTACGCAGAGGCAGGCAGCCCTACGCATGCGCCTGCCTGAGAGCGAGTCCTTCGTCCTGCACGCCACCCTGCCCTTGCCGCAGGGATTGACGGCGGATGCCCTTCGCTTTGAAGTCCGCGATCAATCTGATGAGTCCACCTGGACGCGTGCCCAGGCTGAGATCGTCACCCGCTACCCCACTGGCGAACCCGAGGTCATTGAGTTGGCCGCCCGACTCCAACGCCCCCAGGGGGGGCAGGCCGGCCAATGGCAGACCTTCGACGTCCGGGTTGCCGACCCACCGCTTCCCGGGACCCAACCCGGCGCGACCTGGGAGGACGGGGCATCATGGCCCGAGGCGCTCGAGCTGCGCTGCCGGGATGTCCATGGACACCTCTATCACGCACGCCTGGCCGGACCCCAAGCGCACCGAACCGTTCTGGCCTCGGGCGTGGCCTACGAGCGGATACGCCTGTACGCGACCCTTCTACCAGACGCTGAGGCCGTCACCGCCGACCCGCCCGCCCTGCCACACCTCATGGGAGTGCACGCCTACCTCACCCGTCGGTCGGGGGACGAGCGCATTTCACTGGACCTGAGAGTCAACAATGGCGCGACCTCCGGGTCCTCCGAACCGACAGCCAGCGAGTCCAATGCTGGAATCGTGTACTGGGATTCTCTGGAGCTGGTTCTACCTCGGACCTGGAGCGCCTCCTCCCTTGTGCGCGATCCGTTCCTGGGAGAGAGTCGAAAGGATGGAGAGCACAGGGTCGTGCCCCTGGTCAAGCCCCTGCCCGGAGGCGCCCTGCACATGATGGGACCTCAGTCCCAGTTCCTACGGCGGCTGACCCTGCACAGCCCCAACTCCCAGGCCCCCCGCGACGAGCACCCATCGCTGTCCGGCCTCGCATTCTGTCAGGCTGGTCCCGGCATGTGGTCCTGGTGGAACCCGCAGACATCCCGCTACTTCCCCCAGCGCACCCCGCTGGCCCGCTGGGACACCTACAGGAGGAACGGACAGCTTGGCCAGGCCGCCCTGGAGGAGCGCATCCGCACCGAGGTTCACCGACTGCGCACGCTGCTGACCAGCGGCAAAGAGCAGCCCGGCCTACTGAGTGGCCCCCTCATGGGATGGGCCCACCCGCTGGGCGTGTCCATCCAGGGCATGACCGGCGGGTCTGGGATCGAACCCATCGTAGGCCAACGAACCGTTGCTGCCGCCGACGCCCGTGGGGTGGAGGCGCTGATGCTGCGGCACCGCATGCACGCCTGCCGGCAACCGGATGCGCAATGGAACCGCCTGGGACAACCCGTTGGACCAGAGCTCTGGCGGGGCAAGAAGGAGCGCGTGCCCTTCGACTTCCGCACGAACGCCAACATGGTGCCGCGCGCCTTCAAGCTACCAGCGCGCGGTGGGCCAGCCGCCTCGGATCAGGTCGAGGCGGTCTACAAAGCCGGTCTGCGACCGCCCTACGATCGAGGAACACCAGCCAAGACCGAGGGGCGTATCCCAGGGCAGAATGATGCGCTCCTAGCCTGGTGGCCCCACGACGGGCAACACATGGTGCGCTACACGTCCGCACCCAAGGCCTTGGTGTGGTTGGCCAATGACGCCCTCGCACGGGACTCCATCCTCCATGCCGCAGAGCTCTTCCACCTGGCCTTTCACGGCGGTCGACATGCCGTCGAGAGTTGGTCACCGGGGGCAACCCTGCGGGTCTACGAAGGACTAGCCGACAAGCATCCCGGACACGGACTACCCATCGGACGTGACCAGGCTTGGGGCATAGACGTGGCCTGCGCCGCCTACAGTTGCGCTGCGCCATCCTGGAGACAAGCGCACGACACCTGGTTGATTCGCATCGCCCAGCTCCTCCTCGACGGGGCCATGTCGAGCGGCATCGTCCAACGACAGGTCAACCCCAAAGTCCTCGGTGCTCGCCATGCGTCCAGCCAGACTTTTGAGTCCCACTTTCTTCTGCACGCCGAGCGCTGTTTGATTGAATCGGTTCTGGAAGGCGTGGACCCAGAGCGGTCCACGGCCTTGCTTCAACTACACCATCGGGCCCTTGATTTTCTGTACTGGGGCCCGGTCTGGAGCGACCCCCGTCCGACCCTACACAGTGAGACGCCCCTGGCCGGACCACGCTGGCACTTTGCCGTCGCCCCAAAGGAGGGCTTTGAAGCTGCCCCCTACTGCGACGCTTCACGTTGGGGCGAGGACTACCTTCCCCGCGATGGACTGGACCTCGGCGTAGAGACCCGCTACGGCTGGGGGCCTCTACAGTACGCACTGAGTCGCCCCGCCAAAGGCGAAGCCGGGGGACTGGAGAGCCGCTATCTCACCCGAAGCCTGGATCTTGGAGTGCCCAGCCCTGACGTTCACTCTCGGGTCCGGGGCCTCTTCAGGAAGGCTGGAAAGGAGAGCAGTGATCATTCTGGCAGTTGGGCCGGTTATGTTGGAGTCCTGCAGAACCTGGGGGTCCTGTAGCACGTCCCCTTCTGGGGCAATAGCCATAGCGCCCTCCCCGTCCCCCTCCAACGCCCTGGTACGCGCATGTACTAATATAGAGAAAGGCTCAGGCTCAGGAATATCCGGTATCCTCACATTGGCCGTCATAACCCCAATCGCCAAATAGACATGCCCCTACAGCCCTACCTCATCCTGTTTGCTGCCGCTTCCATGGCGTGCCCACTTCTCGCCAGTCAGGAGCCGCAGCCCTTCATGGGACAACCCGTGCCGGGCCTGTCAACCGGAGAGCGCAACCTGTTCCTCTTGGGACAGCTTGACTTCCTGACCCCGCTCACGACACAAGATGGATTGGGGCCCATTTTCAATGAACCTGCCTGTGCAAGTTGTCACAACCACCCCGGAGTGGGTGGCTCCGGCACGCGGGTAGTGACCCGCTTCGGAAAGGCCGCCAGCGGTGGAGCGCCTTTTGACCCCTTGGCAGGCCTGGGGGGCTCGCTGCTCCAGGACCAGTCCGAAGACCTGCAGTGCCGCGAAGTGGTGCCGCCGGAAGCGACCGTCACCGCCCTGCGCAAGACGCCCATCGCGTTTGGTAGCGGCCTGCTGAGCGAGGTGCTGGACGCAGACATTGAAGCCAATGCTGTCAACCAACCTCCGGGCCTGTCGGGCTTCGTGAGCTACGTCGGCGACGCCACCCAACCCGGGGGCCCGCTGCGCCCTGCACGTTTTGGTTGGAAGGGTGACGCCCTGAACGCCATCGCGTTCTCCATCGGAGCCGGCCTCAACGAGATGGGTCTGACCTCACCTTTTGCGCCTACCGAGAATGCACCCAATGGCGACCAGAACCTGCTGGCCGCCTGTGATTCGGTAGCAGACCCCGAAGACAAACCCGACGCCAATGGCATCACCCACGTGCAGCACTGGACCACGTTCCAGCGCCTGCTCGCCGCGCCAGCTCAGACACCCCGCAGCGGCATGACGGGCGAGGTTGTGTTCAACACCGTGGGCTGTGCGGGCTGCCACGTACGCGACTACGTCACCGGCGCCGCTGTCGAACCCAGCCTCTCTGGCGTGGCCATCAAGCTCTACTCCGACTTGCTCGTGCACGACATGGGTACTCTCGGCGACGGCATCGTCCAGGCCAACGCCAGCGAGACCCAGATGTTCACGCGCCCCTTGTGGGGCCTGGCACTACGTAACTCGTTCCTGCATGACGGGCGCATTGCCGGGGGCACGTTCCACGACCTGATGGTGGCCACAATCGCCGCCCACGACGGGGAGGGCGCGGCATCCCGAGACGCCTTCAACAACCTGCCTGCGGGCGATCAGGCCGACCTGGTGGACTTCCTGCAGTCACTGGGGCAGACCGAGTTCGACTACGAGCTGGACAATGACCTGGATGAGTTCGACTGGTTCTTCCTCCAGCCCTGGCTGACCGGGCCGGGTGGCACAATTGGACCCGACGACGACCAGGCCATCGCCGACCTGGACGCCGATGGTGATTTTGACCTGACCGAGTTCGGCGCACTGCAACGCGCCTTCACGGGTCAGGTGGCGAGTCCCCCGCCAGCCCCCGAACCCGTCCAGACACTCCTCCACCTGAGTGTCCACTCAGGTGGCAACACGGTGTGGGTCTCCCCCGGCGCACCATTCACCTATCAGGTGCGCGCCACGCTCTCCAATAAGCAAACCGACGGACTCGCCATGGTCAGCTTTGACCTGGCCTTCGACGGTGGAGCACTGGCCCCCGTCAGCCCCCCCCAGGACGGGAGCATGAGCCAGTTCGTAAGCCCCAGCGGCCTGTGCAACCCGGCCGGCTTTGGCGGCACGCCCATTGCGGGTACCCTGATCCAGGTGGGTGGTGCCATGAACACGATTGCCAACACTTTCGCACCGACGCCTTCGGGCACCGTGGTTGGGAACGTCGCCCAACGCGGCTCCTGGGCTACGCTGGCAACCGGAACCGCGGTGGCGCCGAGCACACCTGGCACCTACACGTTGCACCTGACCAACCCCGTGGGTAACGCCCTCCAGAAGAACGTCAGCGGTGGAGCCTTCTCCCCCGTCGTTGCCTTGGGAACCGGAACCGTCCGCGAGCTGACCGTGGTCGTGGAGGCCTGCGCGCCATCCAACTACTGCACCTCCAAACCCAGCTCTTCGGGCTGCAACCCGCTCATGCAGTGGAAGGGCCGACCCTCCGCATCGGGCCCCAACAAGTTCCACCTGCGCGCCAGCGCGGTCCAAGGTGGCGAGGCAGGCCTGTTCCTGTTCAGCCTGACCCCAGGCAATACGCCGTTCTACGGGGGAACGCTGTGCGTCGGAGGCAGCATCAAGCGTACACTCGTGAGCACAACCGGAGGCACCAAGGGCCTCTGTGATGGGAGCCTGGACTTCCACATGACTCAAGGCTTCATGGCCGCACGCGGACTCACCCCCGGCACCATCGTGTACGCCCAGGGCTGGTTCCGCGACACCTTACAGACGGACGGTACCGGAGTCGGCCTGACCGACGCAATCAGCTTCACCATCTGCCCCTAGTAACACAGCGCCCTCTAGACACCCATGCTCCAAACCCATAAGCCAACCGCCATGGTAAGACCCCTCGCCCTCCTCATCTGCGCCGGCCTCACAGCCCAACTCACCCACGCCCAGATCGGCTGGGCCAGCTTCACCAAGGACAACAGCCGACTCAATGCGAGCAGCGGCTCGGTGATGAACGACAGCGAAGAGAAAGACTACGCCTGGGGCGACCTGGATCAGGACGGCTGGACTGACCTGGTCATCGTGCGCAAGACCCCGTACACCAACCCCGGGGGCAAGGTCAACGTGCTGCTCATGAACGAGGGCGGCGTCCTCACCGACCGCACGGCGCAGTATGCCGCGAACTCAAGCATCGCGGGCGACAACGGATTCAAGACGGGAACGAATGACCGTGATGTAGCCATCGCGGACGTCAATGGAGACGGCTGGCTGGACGTGATCACCGCTGCCGCGATCGCCCCCAATCAGCCCAAGCATATCTCCCACCCGCGCGTCTACATCAACCAAGGTGACATGGGCGGTACCTGGATGGGGCTACGCTATGAGGACGCGCTCATTCCGGATTTTGGGACCTTCCCCAACTTCTGTGCCGTGGCAGTTGGAGACCTCACCGGGGACGGCTTCCCCGACCTGTACTTTGCCCACTACGAGCAGTCCGCCCAGGTTGACCTCAATGACAAGCTGTTGGTGAACGACGGCACGGGCAGCTTCTCCGATGAGAGCAACGCGCGCATGACTTTCGCCATGCTGGATTCCAGCTTCGCGGTATCCGCCACGATCGCTGACATGAATGGCGATGGACACAACGACGTCGTCAAGGACACGGCCCTGGGCTCCACCGGAGCTGCAGGCCCGAGAGTCATCATCGACTACAACAATCCTTCCAACGTGGGCTTTTTCAGTATCTACGACGAGGCCTACTCCGGCGCCCCCTACCACGCCAACGTGGGCGACCTCAACAAGGACGGCAAGCTGGACATGGTCATCAGTGACGATGCCGCCGACCGCTACCTGCTCAACAAGGGCAACGATGCCCTGGGTCGAGTCAATTGGAGCGCTGCCTACACCTACAACACCGACGACGGATTCGGAAGTAACAACATCATCCGCGACCTGAACAACGATGGATGGGGCGATGTTCTGATCTGCGATGTGGACGTCGACATCCCCGGTTGCAGCAGACGTATGCACGTGTACCACAACAAGGGCGGCAGCGTAGGCGGAAACGTCACCCTGAAGGAAGAGTCCGGTGGCGGCTATACGGGCCTGACAGGCATCACCACCAGCGATCTGGTTGGAATGCATGACGTGGCCGTCTTCGATGTGGATAACGATGGCGACCTCGACCTGGTGCTCGGAGACTGCAACGGTACAAACCTGTTCGTCAATGACCTCAACCAACCCGGAGGTCCCATCGGAACGAACTACTGCGGACCTGCCGTCCCGAACTCCAGTGGATTCCCGGCGGTAATGGGCGCAACGGGATCTGATCAGGTAGCCGCGAACGACGTCACGCTTACTGCCTCGATACTGCCAACCAATCAATTTGGCTACTTCCTGACCTCCCAGACCGCTGGCTTCATCGCCAACCCCGGGGGCGCCCAGGGCAACCTCTGCCTGGGCGGCACGATGGGGCGCTACTCGGCCTTCCTGCAGAACTCCGGTAGTGCGGGCTCCTTCCAGTTGACGATTGACCTGACCAACATGCCGCCCCCAGCCCAATCCAGCGTCCTGCCCGGGGACACCTGGAACTATGTGGCTTGGTTCCGCGACAAGAACCCGACCAACACGAGTAACTTCACGGACGGCCTGTCAATCTTGTTCCTCTAGGTGTGCCGAGGGGCCTGGGATAATGGACCCCAGGCACTTGACGTGCTCGCAGGAGTGCGTTGACCTCGCAGCATGGAGTTACAGCCCTCATCTGAACCACCGGTGCTTCGCATTGCAGCGTGGTCGGGCCCCCGCAATGTGTCCACCGCTCTCATGCGGTCCTTTGATTCGCGCTCGGATACGCAGGTGTGCGACGAACCCCTCTATGCGCACTACCTGAAGGCGACCGGCTTGCCCCACCCCATGGCTGAGCAGATCCAGGCGGAGCATGAGTGTGACCTGGGCAAAGTCGTGCACTGGCTCACAGAGTCCGTGGAAGGAGGCGCGCGAGTCTTCTACCAAAAGCACATGGCTCACCACCTGCTCGACGACATGCCCCGGGGCTGGATCGCCAGCCTCAAGAACATCTTCCTGATCCGCAAGCCAAGGGCCATGCTCCCCTCCCTGCTCAAGATCATCCCGGGATCTGGCCTCATGGATACCGGCCTCCCGCAGCAGGTGGAGCTCTTCGACCAGGAGGCTCAGCGCACGGGCTCCCCCCCTCCAGTGATTGACTCGGCCGATCTCCTGCGCAACCCGCGAGCCATCCTTGGTGCCCTTTGCGAGGCCCTGGAGCTCGAGTTCAACGAGGCCATGCTGAGCTGGCCCCGGGGCCTGCGCTCCACGGATGGATGCTGGGCTGAGGCCTGGTATGGCAATGCCCTGGATTCCACCGGCTTCGCCCCATACAGACCAAGCACAGCAACCCTACCGGACGATCAGCTCGACCTTCTGGGGCAGTGTGAAGAACTCTATGAGCTTCTGGCTCCCCACCGACTACGATCTCAAGCATGAAGCAGTCCTTCAACGAAGCCAATCGCAACCTACAGATCTGGGTGGGCGGAGGCCTCCTCCACCGGGACGAGGCCAAGGTCAGCGTTTTTGATTCCCTCGTCCAGGGTGGAGATGGCTGCTGGGAGGGCCTGCGGCTCTATGACGGCAGGATATTCAAGCTGGATCAGCACCTGCAGCGCCTACGCCACTCCGCATTGGCCCTCGCCTTTGCGGAGATTCCCGACAACACCCAGATCCTTGACGCCATCCGCCAGACCCTCGAGGCCAACCAGATGCGGGATGGGGTTCACATCCGCTTGACTCTGTCGCGGGGAACCAAGATCACCTCGGGCATGGACCCCCGACTCAACCAGGCGGGCCCGACCCTGATCGTCCTTGCGGAACACAAAGCCCCGGTCTACGACAAGACAGGCCTGAGCCTGGTGAGCTCCTCTCTGCGTCGCTTCCCTGCCGACTGCCTCGACCCCAAGATCCACCACAACAACCTCTTGCAGTCCATCCTGGCCAAGGTCGAGGCCAACGCCTCGGGCGCAGATGATGCGCTGATGCTCGACATCAATGGTTTTGTGGCCGAGACCAACGCTACGCACATCTTTGGCGTCAGCGAAGGAAAGCTGTTCACCCCAACCACCCGCGCCTGTCCTGAGGGCGTCACGCGCGCAACGGTGCTGGAAATCTGCGCGAGTGAGGGGATTGAGGCCGAGGTGCGCTCCGTCTCACAAGCCGAGCTGTACAGGGCCGACGAGGTCTTCTGTACGGGCACGATGGGCGAGCTGGCGTCGGTAGCCCACATCGACGGGCGGCCGATAGGGTCGACAACGCCCGGCCCGCTGAGCACCCGGCTCAGCGAGCTGTACGCCGCTCGCACGGCAAGTGAAGGCACACAGATCGTGACCTAGGGGCCTAGGGCTCGACAGAGCCCACCATCAGCTGCGTGACGAGGGAGGCAAACCGCGAAGCGTCCACCACCGGCGACCCCTCGGCGATGAGAGCCTGCCCGTGGAGCAGCTCGGCGAACTCCACCAGGCGCGGACTCTTGGGGTCTGTCGCGTGCAGGCTTCGTAGCCCAGCCACCAGGGAATGCTCCGGGTTGATCTCCAAGGCGCGCTTGGTCACGGGAACCTCACGACCATTGCTGCGCAACATGCGCTCCAGGTGAGCGCTCATCCCGTGCTCCTCCCCAACCAGGACGGCCACGCTGTCCTTGAGGCGACCGGTGAAGCGCACCTCACTGACGTGCTCATCCAGTGCCTTGTGGAGGGCCTCAAGCAGGTCCTTACTCTCCTCCTGCTTGGCCTCCCGCTCGGCCTTATCCTCATCCGCTTCCTGGGTTGCTCCACGATCTACAGCCCGAAGGGGCTTGCCGTCGAACTCGGTCAGACGCTGCAGCATCCATTCGTCCACAGGGTCCGTCAGGAGCAACACCTCCTCCCCACGCGCCTTGAGCGCTTCGAGGTGAGGGGAAGCCTCCAGGGTCTTGCGGTCCGGACCACAGATCACGTGAATGGCGTCCTGGTCCTTGCCCATCCTCTCCACATACTCGGCCAGTGTGGTCCAGCCATCCGAGCGGCTGGTTTGAAACAGGCAGAGCTTGGAGACGCGAGCCCCGTCGTCGTCGCCGAAGTAGATCCCCTCCTTGATCAATGCCCCAAACGCCACCCAGAAGCCCTCGTACTCGCCGCGCTCACTGGAGAGCATTGCGTCCAGGGTATCCAGCACCTTCTTGACCAGACGCTTGCGGATACGACCCACCTTCGGATTGTCCTGCACCAGTTCACGGCTCACGTTCAGGGGCAGGTCCGCAGACTCCACCACGCCGCGCACGAACCGCAGCCAGGGCGGAAGCAACTCCTCGCACTCCCGCATGATGAGCACACGTCGCACATAGAGGCTGACCCGCGAGGCCTTGCTCTCCGCCTCAAAGAGGTCCATGGGACGCTCCTTCGGCAGGTACAGGAGCGCGGTGTATTCGTGGGATCCTTCTGCACGGAAGTGGATCGTGCGTAGGGGCTCGTTCCAATCGTGGGTCAGGTGCTGATAGAAGTCCTTGTACTCCCCTGGCTCGATCTCTTCCTTGGGCCGGGACCAGAGGGGCTGCATGGAGTTCAAGGTCTGGGTCTCCACGACCGTCTCGGTCTCGCCTTCAATATCTTCCCCCTCCTCGTCCTTCTTGGGTTGGGTACGTTCCACCTCCATCTGGATGGGATACTCCACGAAGTCGGAGTAGCGCTTGACGATTTCCCGCAGGGTCCACTCCTGACAGAAATCCTTCTCACCTTCAGCTACATCCTTGAGCCTTAGTTGAATGACCGTACCCCGAGCAGCGCCCTGTGCCGGCTCAATGCTGTACTCGCCCAGCCCCGTCGAGGACCATCGCCAGCCTTCCTCCGAACCGGCCTTCCTGGAGACCACGTTCACCTCATCTGCCACCATGAAGGCGCTGTAGAAACCCACTCCGAATTGCCCGATCAGATCCGGCGCGGCCTCAGCATCCCCGTCCTGGGTGGCTTCCAGGAAGCGTCGGGTTTCCGAACTCGCAATGCGGCCAAGGTTCTCCATCAACTCCTCGCGGTCCATGCCAATGCCGTTATCCGCCAACGTCAGAGTCTTGCTGTCAGCATCGACGTCCAGCACGATGCCAAGGCTCTCGCCCTCTGGCATCAGGTCTGATTGGGTCAGGGACTCAAAGCGCAGCTTGTCCAGTGCATCGCTGGCATTGGAGATCAGCTCCCGCAGGAAGATCTCGCGCTGAGAATAGAGGGAGTGGACGACAAGAGAGAGGACCTGCTGGACCTCGGCCTCAAAACTCTTTGTTTCGGTCTGGGTTGTCATGGATATCGATCTATGGAAAGGGGCGAATTCTGGCGCAAACATTCTCTCCGTGGAGGAGCACGCCGCAAGCCCCCGCGCGGCCCGATCTGCTCAATCTCCGGGAACTTCTTTCCCCGTAACCCCCGTCCAAGGGCCCCGGGGGCAGGCCCGCCGATCCACCCGGCCCATTCCACCGATCCGAGCTAGGCTGAGGTGGGTCCGCCCAAGCCATTCTCATGATCAAGATACTCTCCTATCAGCGTGCCTACGCACGAGCAGTCCAAGCGGGGCTCCCCACCGGGGCCGCGATTCTCGCCCTGGGACTGCTCCTACCCGCGCGCAGTGAGGGCTTCATGGTTTTCGGGGACCGATTGGATCTCACCCAGAGGGACTTCCGCATCTGGAACAACTTCTCGGACCCCGAGGCCAACTCCAACCTGACCCCCGATCCGGACTTCCCGGGAGCGACCGGGGCGGAGCTGGCTATCTGGAAGGGCGTGGCCGAGTGGGGCTCACAACCCCATGGGTCGGGACGCACCGACCCCACCCAAGAGGAGCTCGGTTCAGGCGGGTCCAATTTCGATGCCTTTTACTCGGGGTTGGCCACAGTGCAGGGCAACACCAACGCAAACATCATCTCCCAGATCCCGGGTTCCATGTTCATCAAGGCCTATACGGAGATCCCCATCCGTGATGGCTGGCGAATTCGTTTCTACGAGGACCCTTGGGTCTGGAACGACGCCCCCGACGGAGCTCTTGTTGGAGGATCGGACGCCTGGGATCTTCAGGGGGTTGCCTGCCACGAGTACGGTCATGCCCTCGGCTTGGATCACAGCACCGTACCCGGCGCGACGATGCATGGCTCCTCACCGCCTGATGGCGGTGTAGGCATGCGCTCCATCGAGGCCGACGATATCGCAGGAGTTCAGTCCATCTATGGCATACGCTCCGCCACCAAGGTGCATATCCAGAACTATGAGCTCATCCCCGGAGGCATCCGCATCCGAGGCAGCGGTTTTCACCCGACGAACAACCAGATCTGGTTCACCCATTCTTCGCCCACAACGGGCTCAGATGGAACGCCCGTGCGCGTCATGGGCGTCCCCTCCGGCGGTGGAGGCACACGCATCTTTGTAACCCCACCCTCCCTGGCTGGTCAGGGCGACCTGATGGTCCGCCGACCGGGACGAGATCCGGAGGACCTCTCCAATGCCTTCCCCTTTGATCCCAACTCGCCCCTCCTGAGCGCGCCTCTGAGCTATGGCTCTGGCAAGGTGGGCAGTACGGGCCTCCAAGCAAGCCTGAGCTGGGACAGCCTGCCCAGCCAGACGGCGGGAAGCTTCCGACTGTCCTGCCTTACCGGAATAGCCGGCGGGGTCCCGGCCATCCTGTTCAGCGGCCCGCATCGTGCAAACCTACCAGCACTCGGCGGCACATTGCTCGTCGCCCGCCCCCTGGCACGTGAGCAGGTACTGCAGTTGGATTTCTTTGGCTCGGCCACCATGTCGGTACCCGTGCCCGCGGGGATGGTTGGCCTTACCCGCTACTACCAGCTCTGGTTCAAGGACGCCGGGTCCAGTTTCGGGTCAGGGTTGACCAACGCAGTACAGGTGACCTTCCTGCCCTAGTGTCTCGGCAACGGCCGCCGAACTACTTTGGGGGAGCCGCCTTGGAGGCCTTGGCGGGAGTATTGCTGAATACCGCCTCGAGTCGGCCCGAGAGCTGAACGGTCTCCGAATAGGTGCCCCCCAAACCGGTAACCTCTATCTCTGTGCGGAATAGTTCCCGACCGCCAAAGCGGAAGGACTTCATACGGCCCGCATTCAGGTCCCAGAGCAGGGTACCCGTACCCGTAAGCTCCAAGAGCTGCTTCCCTGAAGTGCTGTCGATCCCCACCTCCTCCTCACGCTTGAGGCGATTCGCCCGGGAGAACTCGGTGATATCCGCCAGGAAACGCACATCCTCCACAGTAACGTCCACCTGGGCCACATCCTCCGTGACGGCGACAAGGCGCGCGGTCACCGTCCCGCTCACTCTCCCACGGATGCAATGAAAGAGACTGCCGGCGACGCCCATTTGTAGCGTGCGGGTCAGGACACGGTCCGTCCCTTTCCGCGTCTGGTACTGGGGTGCGCCACTCGGGGCCAACACACTGCGAAGCAGGAGGGGGTCGATGGTCCACTTCTGGTTCAGCGCCACTGGACCAGGGGGCAATAAAACAACGCAGGGCAGATCGGCCGGCATCTTGGCCAACCAGGCCTCGCGCGCCTCGGAGCCTTCGTAGTAGCGCCCGTAGACCTGCTCTGCGGGCGCCCATGTGTAGACCATTCGCAGGGACTCAACCCCCCCATCCAGAGCGATCGCATTGGCAGACGCCCCCTCCTGCAGGTGGTCCTGATTGGCGGATACCTTGCTCTCCAGAATCTCGCGGCGGAAGCGCTGAACGCGCCCCGCATCCACGGCATCAAACCGGTCGACGAATCGCATTCGGTTGTCCGTCGAGAGACGCGTGCGTACCTGGACCTGCTGCGGCGGTTGGTCACCCTCTTGCCGGACAAGTGAGTCGAGACCAAGCAGGTGCTTTGCTTGGAAATCCCGATGCCAGGCTTCACCGGCCACGGGCTTCGGCGAAAGGTCAAAGGTCTCCGGAGCCTCTTGGCCAGGACAGTCCTGGGATCCACCGAAGATGAAACCTCCCAGAATCAGAAAGCGGATGCAGCGTGTCATGGAAGGGCTCATAGATCTTTGGTTCCGCGGGTGTAAGTGCCGCTCAATTCTGCGTCAGGCCGTCCGTCCTTGTCCCAAGCCAGCCACTTGCCGTGCCACTTGCCATCCAAGATGGAGCCTTGGGCCTTCTTTTGGCCACTGGGCCACCAGCGGGTCCACGCCCCCTGCGCGACACCAGCGACGAAGCCGCCATCGAATTTCTTTCCGCCGGTGGGATAGTAGCCCTCCCATTGACCGGATTGCTCATCATCCTTGTAGTCACCCCGAGCCTCATCTGAGCCATCCTGCGTATAGAAGCGCCAGAGCCCATTGCGCTCATCGGCAGTGCAGGGGCCCGTTGCCCGGACCTTGCCGTTGGCGTGGTACTCCACCCACACTCCGGTCTTGCGTCCATTGGCGTAGGCCCCTTCTTCTTGCAGGCTGCGCCGCATAGGAACGGGCGAACCCGGTTCACGCTCCGCGTCAGTGTCAGGAAGCTCTCGGTAGATGGAGGCCGGCCCGGTCTGCTGCCCGGCAACCCAGGTCAGGATGGACTTGCACTTGCCGGACTTGAAGAAGCGCTCCTGCTCGCCATGCAAGCGCCCCCGAGACCAGTTCGCCTTCGAGATCAACTCACCCCCAAGACCATACATGCTGAACAACCCGTGGCGCTGGTCATTCAGAAACACGCCCGCCATCCGTTTGATGCCATCTGGACGCCAGAAAGTCCAATCCCCTTCCCTGAGGTAGTCCTTGAAGCTGCCACGGTAAGCCAACTCACCGGTGGGATGCCAGGCAGTCCACTCCCCCACACGGCGTCCGGCTTGAATACGGCCCATGCGGGCCTTGGAGCCGTCTACATGGAAGAGAGTGACTACCTCCCCTCCTTCGTCGTCCTGCGCCATGGGGCAAGCCTCGGCAGGCCGTGAAGGCCCCAGAACTGCGACTGTGGCGACGAGCAAGAGAGACATCCAGGGCGCAGAAATAAAGACAGAGGAGTGCATGGTTAAGACTCAATCGGGGTGAGAGTCGGCCGGAATGGGGTCATCGGGAATCTTCTGGTCATCCTTGTAGCTCCCACTCCATACCAGATTGGGCGATCCGTCGGGCCGTTGATAGATCCAGTTTCCTTCGCGCTTGCCGTCCAGGAGCGACCCTCTCGACTGCAAGACTCCGTCGGGGTACCAGGATTCGCTCAGGCCGTCGAGGATCCCACGGCGATGCTCCACAGAGGAGATTTTCTGTCCCTCAGCCACAAAAGTGGCCTCCACCCCCTCCTTGAACCCATCCTGAAATTCACAGGAAGTCGCGAGCTGACCATTGGGGTGGAAGGTCTCCCACAAGCCGCTACGTCGGCCCCTGTCGAGCGAGCCCTTGGCCTGAACGACGTCTGAGCCGAGGTGATAACGAATCGTGGGCCCATGCAGGACACCGGCCTCATAGGTCTCGTCCAATACCGGGAAGCTGAGTCCCGGAGAATTGGCGTCTCGTGGATCCTCACCCTCAGCTCGCACCCACGTGCGACGCGCCCCATGCAAGAGGCCCGCCTCGAAGTGCTCCTCCTGGGAGAGCACGCCGCCAGCGAGATACTCCTTCCATACCCCCTGGGGGACACCTGCGGAGTACTGATACTCGTACTGTAGGTCTCCACCCTTGTGGTATTGACGGTAGGTCCCATCGCGCTGACCGTCGACGCTTACGCCATCCCAACGTAGAAGGCCCGAAGGAAACCAGCAGCGGAAGACACCTTGCTGCACGCCATCGCGCCAGTATTGCATGCTCTTCAGCGTCCCATTGGGGAAGTAGAGCCACTCGGGACCATGAAGGGACTCGTGTACAGGGGGGCCTGGAAAGTAGTAGGCGACGCGCCGCACCGCACCATCGGGAAAGCTGGCCGTGACGCGGACGATCTCGGCCCCCTCGAAGAAATCCTGCTCCCCCCAGGCTTCGGGGCGCGAACGGTCCAGCACCTCCGGGGCGGGGTTCTCCACGACCACCTCCTGCGAGCTCACCTCGGCAATATCGGGTTCAGCAGACTCAGGCTCATGCCCAGCACTCTGCCCGCACGAACCCAGGAGGCCACAGATTCCAACAACCAAGGGCAATGTCCACGACCGCGGGCACAGCAAGCGAGGGGTCGACCCAGGGATGGCACGGTATCTGGACATGAGGGAACTCTACGGACGCCAAGGCCCACAGGTTGGGATTCTCTCGCCTTCCATGCCAGCCTGCATCAAAATCTACAGGACGATGGCCGGGGTTGCCCCCCCTTTCGGCAGGACACCCCCCGGGTTGGGGTGGCCCAGCGAGCCGCGTCCGGGTTGGACAACCCGGAGGCGGTTCTCCCCGTTCCGACATCGAATGATGGTCGCGGCCCGCCGAGCATCGTTCAGACGGGTTGTGGAGGCAACTTGTTCCGTCTACCCCTCAGACCACCTCAGAGGGGCCCTAGGGGCAACTGGCCCTGCCTCATGCCCCCCCCGCCCCCTGACTCCATGCCCAGCAGGCCCGCCAGCTCACGGACCGTAGCCGGTCCATGCCCAGCGTAGTGATTGTTGGCATAGGCAAAGTGCTCCCCTGGGCCAGCTACGACGGGTCTCAGGAAATCAGCCCAGCGCACAAGCTCCGGCCCCTTGTCCAGTACGAGGTGGGAGAAGGTCCTTGTCAGAGCGTCTGTCGCCTTCCGATCCCCAATCAAGCGGGTATAGGTGAAGTCTGCCGTTCTGAGCTCAAGGCCGTCGGGCCACTCCCAGGGGTGCGGCATGTACGGAAGGTCGGCCCAGACCCAGGCCGCCCGATGCTCCCTCAGCATCTCAAGCATGGGTTCGTCCACCCATTGGCGATTGCGAATCTCCACCGCATAACGATAGTCACCTGGCAGCCCGGTCAGAAAATGGTCCAGCCGCTCCAAGAACGGCCCTCTTTCAGCAAACGCAGAACGGTTGAAGTAGGGGAACTGAATGAGCAGCGGCCCCAACTTGGCCCCCATGAGCTGCATGCGCTCGAGAAAGAGGTCACAGCTGGCACGTGCCTCAGGGCCATCCATGATTGCCGCAGGATCAGGGCTGGGGCCGGCACCCGCGTGGACGATGGCACGCGGAAACTTGGCGCACATGGTGAACCCGTTGGGCGTTCGCTCCTCCCAGCCCCGTACCGCCTGGGCGCTTGGAACGCGATAGTAGGTATTGTCAGCCTCCACAGCGCCGAAGTGCGAAGCGTAGTGCTCCAGAAATCTTCGGGGCGGTGTCCCACGCGGATAGAACGTCCCCACCCAGCCCTTCTCCCCCCAGCTGGATGTCCCCAACCTCAGGCCCACGAGAAGCTACTCCCCGCGGTGATTCGCATGGCCCTCTGAAAAACCCCCGGATACACCGCTAGGGCCCCTGGAACACCACAGGCTTGGCAAGGACAGGCATCCTTCGATGCTAAGGCACCCGGGAGGGTCGCGGTACAGGATCTCCGGCCGCGTTGGGAGGGCGCCAGCCGCGCACTCAAGTCCCCCCGGACCTTCTGGCTCGAGACCCGGGGCTGCACGGGGCCCTGCGGCGCAGGCGTTCCAATCCAGACCCTGACAGAGGCCTCGTCGGGCGAGAGGGCCCACCAAGAACGAACCTGGCCCAGGGGAAGCCATGAGAATCCCGTCCTGAGACAGGTGCACCGGAAGGTGGGGCCCAACCGGCCCTGGAACACCCCCTCGAGGGTCTGCAGGTTTTGCCCATTTTGACACAAGAAAGGGAATGCACCTTCTCGAAATGGGAGCATGCCCCGCGCTCTGCCGGGGCTTCACCCCAGCAACCACCACTATCCAATCCAATGCAACCCAAGATTCTCCTCGTCAGCAACGATCCCGGCCTCCGGCTCCGCATGCAAATCGGCCTCGAGGGGGCCGAGATCAAGTTCGCCCGTGACGAATACGAAGCCCGCCGAGTCCTCGAGACTCTGCGCGATGAAGACGCCCCGAGCGGCATCCAGAGCCCCCAGGAAGGCCCCTGGACCCGTCCTGGCGAAATCCTCCCCTTTGAGGAGTACGAGCGGCGTATTCTCCAGCACGCTCTTACAACTACGGGCTGGAATGTGAAGCAGGCGGCTGCAAGACTGGGCATCGGTCGCGCCACGCTGTACCGCAAGATCGACCGATATGACCTGAGAGGACGCAACGCGGGGTGAGAGCCACCCCGGCCTCCCCCTATGCAAGAAAACAGTCCCAACTCAATCCGCGTCAGGCTGACAGGTCTCGACGACCTGGCACCCGACTCCATCTCCGGTGGAGATTTCCGTGCATGGCTCACCGCCCCCATTGTCGGTGAGCCTTTGTACAAGCGGATCCTGAGCGTGCTCTTGCCGCTCTCGATCCAGGAGTTGGTACTGGAACCGGGGCCCGTTAGCGACGCTGTCCTGACGCTCTTTGAGGAGCGGCCGATCTACAACCTGCGCGCACGCATGGCCCCGTCCAAACAAGCGGCCTCCCCCGAGCACACGGCCACACTCGTAGTGCCAGTGGGAGGCCTGCTTGAAGCGGACCTGCTTGGCCTCCAAAGGCGTGGCGAGCAGACCCAGCGCATCGAGCGCACCCCCGTGCACCTCCCGGGGCAGACCACGCGGCCCAAACCCGAGATCATTTACCTCCCCCCCGGGCGACGGCAAGATGAAATCGACGCAAACCAGCCGCCATCCGATCCCTGCTCTCAGGTCCCACCCATCATGCGCCCCACGGATACGTCCGTGTACTTGCGAGAGCTGGCACTACGAACACTAGAGGGCGACCTGGCGTCTCTGATCCCCGCCGGTGAGATGCGGGGCGGAATTCTTTGCGGCCCTGATGCCGCGGTAGAAGCCGGAGTGCGCGTGGTGGGCAACGTCGCCATTGGAGCTCGAAGCCGAACCTCAACCGGGTGCGTCCTTGGGCCCGGTGCTGTAATCGGTGAGGACTGTGTGCTGGAGGCCAATTCACACGTGATCCACTCCATCGTGCTCGATGGCTGCACGGTGGCCGAAGGGGAACGATTGCTGGGGGTCATCCGTCTACCCTCAGGGGAGACCATCTAGGGGCACCAGAGGCAAATACCCTGCGAATGAGCCGGGATAGGGCCCAACGCCAAGCCTCCTCGTGCGTACCCGTGGCACCCTCATCCCTGACTCCAGGGCCCTGAGTGCCATTTTTTTCCGTCCAACGCCCGGATCGGCTTCTGCCGAACCCACCTGCTAGAATTCCCGCATCGGTACCGCCCTTGTGGGGGGTGCCCTCCACCCCCCCTCTACCGGGACCCATCGACCGCGCCCAACGGGCGCCACACCGACCATGCTCCGTCCAACCCGACTCTGCGCAATCACCCTGGCGACCCTCGCGGGCCTCACCTCCCCCACTCTGGCATCCGATGCCCCCTTCGCGGACCTGTCCTTGCAGGATGCCGCCGCACGGGCCCAGAAGGAGGAGCGGCTTCTGGTTCTCTTCTTTGACAGCGAGACCTCACCAGATGCCCGGCGCATGCTCGAACGCACCTGGACAGATGAGTCCGTGTTGGCGTGGCTGAAAGAGGAAGCTATCGCCCTCCAGATACCCGCCACCGATTCCAAGCTGAAGAACCGCTATGGCATCAACTGGTACCCGCAGACATTCCTCATCAATCCGGATGGAATGCGCATCCTGCACAAGATCGAGGGTCACGCGACAGCTACCAAACTAGTGATAGAAATGACCGCCTCGCTGCTCGGCAACGACAGCCAATCCCGACCTGAAGGAGACACGGCCACCAACCCCTTGGCCTGGATGGCTTTTGCCAACTACCTGTTTACCAATGAGCCGCAGCGCAGCATCGAGTGCCTCGACGCCTATCTGTGGTGTCTTGACAATGGCGAAGAGCACATCGATGGTTTCCGCTCCCACTACCTCGAGTTTCTCCTGCAGCGCATCGCCTACCTGCGGAGTTACACGACCAAGGCCGTGGAAGCGTTGGTCACCCGGCGCGACCGCTTGCGGGCTGCCATCATCGCTGGCGTCTCCACGGAGGCAGACACCCAGGAGTACCTGCGTTTCTGTTTTTGGCTGCGCGACGAAACCAACGCTCTCGACGCGGTGGAAGAGATGCGAGAGCTGGGCGAAGAGCAGCAGGTCGCCTCGCGCCTCATCCTCCGTACAGAACTGAATCGTGCCGTGGGACGCCAGCTCTACAGTGACATCCTGCGCTTGGACCCCAACCCGCTGAAGATCATTGACGCTCGGCTCAAGACCCTGCATGAAACCCCCGTGGCTGCCCGCACCAAGGCCGGTGGCTTCTTCGATGATCGCCAGGCCATCATCATTGATGCCTCTTGCTACTTTGAAGCGCTCCTCGCGTCCTCTCGAGCAGGAGACGCCTTCGAGTTGGTGGACCGCGTTGTGAAGGACGCCCCGACAGGCCTGACGTTTCGAGCGTTCATGGAGCGTACCAACCGCTTGCGCGTCTTCACGCTGACCGAACGGCTCGCCAAGCAAGGCCTCGAGGTCGTGGGTGAGCGGGGCAAGAGTCACATTCAATCCCAACTGAGCCTGATTCTGACCCTCAAGGCCCAGGACGAACGCAAGGCCTTGCTTGAAGAAGAGCGCCGTGCGCTGGACCCAACTGACGGCGACGATCAGAACTAAGGACGCCCCAAGCCCACCCGCTGCCCACCTGATCGAGGCGTGCCCATTCCTGCTCAGAATCTCGACGGTGAATTTGAGTCCCCCCCCTGGAGAACCTTCTGGGTGATCGCCGCCGCGGGTCTCACTCTACGCCTCTGCTTGCTGTGGATTGTGGGCGACCTCGACCTGCAGTCGGACGAAGCCAACTACGTCTACCTCGGCATCGCTTGGAACCACTTCGGGTTCTACTTCGACCAGCACCGCTACCTGTGGCCTCCTGGGTACTCCTGGTTGATGGCACGCAGCCTGAACCTGTTCGGAGAGAATGGGATGTTGGCGGTCAAGTACCTACAGGTCTTCGCCTCCGTCTCTATCGGTATGACGACCATGCTGTTGACGGTTCGCCTATTCGGGCTCAGGGCGGCGCGCATCGCGGGATGGATATGGGTTGCCTACCTGCCGCTTGCGGCATTCACGCACGTGCTCTGGAACGAGACTTTCTTCTCGGCCCTTTTCCTTCCTGGGCTCTACCAGATCCTGCGGCTTATGCAGCGGGGAGAAGACCCGCGAGCCACCTGGCGAGTCGTCGTCGCAGGACTCTGCCTGGCCGGCAGTCTGTATTTGAAAGAGAGTCCCCAATTCCTGGTGGTGGTATTAGCCCTGCTCCTGGTGCCATTCGCTGGAGGCCTACTTGAGGGAGTCCGCCGCGCTACATTGCTGCTCTTAGTTGTGGCCGCGTGCATCCTGCCCTGGGGCATGCGCAACCTGAACGTCTATGGGAAGTTCATTCCTCTAGGAACAAGTCTCGGCGAAAATGCCTTCCAAGGCCTCAACCAGGACTATCGCAACTTCGACCTGATCCCTATCGAAAAAGATAGAGAGCGGCGCGACATTCCTGCAACGCGCAATGTGACTCGACACTGGTTCGACTACGTGGAACCCATTCTTTATCGTGACCTTCAGGCGCGTATGGACGCGCTGCGAGAAAATGTGAGCACCGCCATGAAGGCGAGCAAAGATCAGGTTGCCGCAGGTGGCGATGCGGATCCACGGGCCGGTGCCCTCCAGGCTCAATTACTCCGCAACACAACCCTTCAGCAACGATGGCTCGACCAGACCCCCCAAAAGGACCCCGATTCACTGGTCGAGTTTGCAGGGAACGTCGGCTGGTTACGCGCCGAGCCGCCCCAGGTCATCAATACGGCGCAGCGCTCCGAGGTCAATTGGGCCAACGGTCTCCGCTTTGCAAAGGAGCACCCCGGTTGGTATGCCCGATCTCGGATACGCAAGCTGGCCGACCTGTTCACCCCCACATCTTTCTTCACGCGCCATCTGGCCCTGGGCCACTACGACGAGACCCCTCTGGGTGGTCACCTGCTACGCAAGCTGACAAGCCTCTGGGCCATTGCATGCCCCATGATTGTCCTTCTGCTCGGCATTGTGGGGTACACAACTGTCCTGCGAAGCCGACCCGCCTGGCTGCTCTTCGGATGCACCTTCGGGTATTTCCTGTGCACCACACTTCTGGTCGCCATGTCGCGCTTCCGCATCCCCACGATGCCCCTGCTAATCGCCCTCGCTGCTGGGTGCGTCGTCCACCACAGGACGGTGGAAGGGCGAACACGCAAGGCCCTGGCCGCCGTGGCCGTTCTACTCGTAGTCTTCCTCTGGTGGATCACGTGGCCCGAGAACAGCATGGCATTTAGGGAGATGGTTTGGAGGCGTTACAGCGCATGAAACACCGAGCATTAATCCTTCGCTGGGCACCGCACCTGGCCCTACTGCTGCTGCTGGCTACGGAGTACAAACTCGGGCTCTCGGCCTCGCAATCGCAAGAAGAACTGAGGGTTGCGCTCGACGAAGGCACGCCCCGCCAGAAAGCATGGGCCATACACGTCCTGGCCAACCGCGGAGACCCGACCGACGGGCCCCTGCACCGCATGTATATTCAAAAGGCCATCCTCGACCCTGACCCCCTAGTGGCCGACATGACGTACATGGTGGACGTATGCCGCCTTCTACAGCCCTCGCGCCAAGAGAAGCGGCTAAGCGTGCGATTCGACGAACCCACAAAGGCCCAGGACAACCTGGAGGACTGGTTCCGCCGGTTCGAGTTCTACCGGCGCAAGGTCGGCGGCCGTCCCCTGGGCGGCTCTCTGAGACTCAAGCAGCAAGAGGTCAAGTGGCTCCTTCACGTGCTCAGCGGAGGCAAACTCGACGAGGAAGAAGTCATGCCCTACCTTGAGCGCCGCCAGGAGGGCACCAACAGCGCGCGCATGCACCGCCTGGCCCCCAACAGAAAACGGGACAGAGAACAGAAAGGGTCCACAGGACTCATTCCCGGCCGCTGAGTTTGCGACCCTGTACACCAACCATGACCCAGCCCCTCTCCAGCAGGCGGACCCCGTTGGTCCTCCTCGCCATCACCTCGCTTCTAGGAGCCTGCTCGGACGCGCCCCCCGTCCAACGGCGGCCCAACGTCCTGCTCGTCACCCTGGACACCACCAGGCCCGACCACCTGGGATGCTACGGCGCAGCGGCCGGAGTCACACCGCACATCGATGCACTGGCAGAGAGCAGCACCCTCTTTGACCGCGTGATCTCCACTGCAGGCATCACCCCCATGTCCCATGCCTCCATCCTGACTGGCTTGAACAACTACAAGCACGGCATGCGCACTTTCTACTCCGACAAGTGTGGACACACCCTCAAGGATTCCGTGGAGACGCTGCCCGAGACCCTCAAGCGGAGCGGCTACAGGACAGCGGCTGCAGTCAGCGCGTACGTGGTCTCCGAGATCTACAACCTACAGCAGGGCTTCGACACCTTCCTGACGGGTGTGGACGTATCCAGCATCGATATCACCCGTCAGCAAAAGCACGCCACGGCCTGGGATACAACCGGGCTCACCAACTCACAGCGCCGGGGTGACTTCACCATCACGGATGCGCTGAATTGGCTCGAAGAATCCCCGGATGACCCGCGCCCATGGTTTCTCTGGGTGCACCTGTTCGATGTGCATGACTACTCCCTCGTGCCCCCCACAGAGTTCATCGAGCCCTACGGGATAACCTATCCCGAGCAGGGGACAAAACTGGTGGGCATGCGTGGCCACGAGTGGCGCGAGAAGATGTATGACCCCGAACTGACATGGATGGATGCGCAGCTCGGCCGTCTGCTGGAGAAGGTGAAGGACTCGGGACAATTTGACGAGACCCTCATCGCGGTAACGGCCGACCACGGCCAGGGCCTGCTCGACGGATACAAACGCCACAAGTGGGCGAAGCACCGGCTACTGTACGACTGGTGCATCCAGGTCCCTCTCCTCCTGCACCTGCCCGGAGAGCAAGCCCAAGCACGAGTGCCCGATCAGGTTCGCACCATCGACATCACACCCACGATCCTGCAATACCTCGACCTGGCTCCAGGACAGGAGCTGGAAGGCCTGAGCCTCCTCGCCCTGATGCGTGGTGAGAGCGAGGCGACCCCTCGCATGGCCTATGCGGACGCCTTGAACCTCTACGACGCACACTCGCCGGCCAAGAAGAGCCTCCCCGAGGGCCACTACGACAACCTGTATGCCGTCTGCGATGGCCGCTGGAAGCTGGTCTGGCGCGAGGAGCACCCCGAGAACTCAGAGCTGTTTGACTTGGCCGCTGATCCGCTGGAGCTCAACAATCTGTACAGCCTGGAGCACCCGGAGGGGCAACGCCTCCTGGCCCAGCTCAACTCCTGGGAGGCGACCAAGGTGACCCCACCTGAAGGGGGTGGCGCAGAGGCCTCCGCCGAGGCCCTCAAGGCCCTGGGCTACATGGGGGACGACGAAGAGGAGGCTGTCGAAGACGGTGAGTCCCGGGACGAGGACTCCCGACTGTAGACCAGGCCATGGCTTCCAAGCCCCATGCCCCCGCTCGGCTGAGGCGCCTCTGGCCGGGCCGGGCTCCGTTGCTGCTGATGGCCCTGGCAGCTCTCGTCGGCTGCGACGCTCAGCCCCAACTGGGACTGGTCGCGCAGAACCCGGTGGATGCCATGCGACCCTACTTCCACGATTTCGGCACCCTCAAGTTCGGACAAGAGGTGGAGCGCACGTTTACGTTCAAGAACACCGACTCGGCCCCGGTCACCGTTCTCTCCCTCCACCCGGCTTGCACCTGCACGCGCGTCCGAAGTCTGAGTGCGGTTTCTGCGGAGGGCGGTCCTGCGGTTATGGGTGACCTGCAGATGGCAGAGGACATCATTCGTGTCGAACCGGGAGGCACCTTGAACATGGTTGTTGCCGTCAACACCAGGAGTATCCGGCCCAACTCCGATAGCCTCAACATCCTGCGCGTGCGGACGAACTCCAAGAACACGCCGTTCATGACATTTGAGCTGCACGTCTTTGCTGAGAAGCTCTTCACCCTCAGCCCTGCAGAGCTGCGACTGGGAGATGTCCCCAACAGCCACGGCGGCTCCAAGCGCATCAGCATTCTAACGGGCTACCCAAACTCGCCTGCCGAAGTCGTGGCGATCCTGGAGACCACGGGTGGCATCGAGGCCACTTTGCAGCCCACCTTGGCAGGGACTGAAGTGCGCTGGGACCTGACAGCCACTCTGCCCCCGCTCACCGGTCTCGGCACTCGCCACGAGACGATCCTGCTTTCGACCACGGATGAGGATGGCGAGGGCGACGCGGGACGTCTGCTTGTCCAGGTCTGGGCACGGGTCGTACCCGACGTCGTCATCCGCGCCGATCCCATCCACTTCGGCCTCGTGAGCGTCGAGGAGGGCGGCCTGGCCCAAGCCGAAGTGCAGGCTCTTGTGCCCGGAGCCCGGGTACGGATTCTCCAGACCAGGTTCGAGGGGGCCGGGCTCGAGCCGCTGCAGTGTGAATTCGCACCTCTGGGCTACGTGGACGCAGAGGGCCGCTGTGATCGTTGGAGCCTGAAGCTGCGGGCACCCGCCGGCATGGCCCCGGGCCGCTTCCAGGGCACCCTGGAGTGTCTCCTGGACGATGAGGGGGCTCCCCGGGCAAGCGCGGCCCTGCAGGGCGTTGTGCGCTGAGGGCCTGCGCCCAAGGGCTTCTAGCGGGGCAGGATGCGCGCGAACCGCTTCTTGCCCACCTGCAGCAGTACAGCACTACCCGGCTCAGCCAGGCTTGAGGTGGGATCGCTGGCCACATCCCCGTCCAGGCGGACGGCCCCCTGCTGAATGAGGCGGCGTGCCTCCGAGGTGGAGGAGGCCAGCCCCAGATTGGCGATCAGGTTGGGAAGAGCCAGACTCTCACCCCACTCAGCGGACCAGGCATGCTCCGGCAGATCCTCGGGCAAGGCCTTGTCGCGCACTTCGCGATCGAAGGCCCCAGCCGCCGCCTCGGCTTCCTCAGCAGAGTGGAAGAAGCTCGTTATCTCGAACGCCAGGCGCGCCTTCGCTTCCCGCGGGTGCCCCGCCAACAACCGGGCCACCTCCTCGGCCGGCACCCGGGTCAGGTGCGTGAACCAGGTCTCCATCAGAGGATCGTCGAGGCGCATGACTCCAAAGGTCATGTCGCGCGCGCTATCCATCAGCCCCACAGCGTTACCGTAGGACTTGCTCATCTTGCGCCCGTCGAGGCCATCGATCAGAGGATGGGTCCGAACGCATTGTGCTCGCTGCCCTTTCTGCTCCTGTAGACGACGCCCCACGAGTAGGTTGAACAGCTGGTCCGTCCCCCCGAGTTCCACGTCGCAGTCAATCTCCACCGAGTCCCAACCCTGCATGAGGGGGTAGAGGAACTCGTTGATTCCGATGGGCTCGGACTGCTCGAGTCGGCGGCGAAACAGATCGCGCTCCAGCATCTGGGAGACAGTCATTCGCGTCGTGAGCTGCAGAAGGTCTTCAAAGCCCATGCCATCAAACCACTCGGAATTGCGGCGCACCTCCGTCTTGTCCATGTCCAGTACACGCGCCGCCTGATCTGTGTAGGTAATCAGGTTGGCCTCAACCTGCTCCCGGGTCAGGACCGGACGTAGCTTGTTGCGCCCGGATGGGTCCCCCACCATGGCGGTTGCATCCCCTACGATCAGCACAATGCAGTGACCCAAGGCTTGCAGATCGCGCAGGGTCATGAGGGGGATGGCGTGGCCCAGGTGCAGGTCGGGGGAGCTGGGGTCCATGCCGAACTTCACCCTCAAGGGCCGCTCGGCGTACAAGGCATCAGAGATCAGGGCCGACAGCTCGGCCTCATCTATCAGGTCTACGGACCCGCGCTGAAAAGCCGCGAGGTGCGTCAGGGTTTCGGGGTGCAAGGTCGGAGTCTCAGGCATGGTCCCATTGGGCGCTCAAGAGTCGAGAATGTCCAGCGTGCCGATCGAGGCGCGTTGGGCCACCCAGGCCCGTAGCCAGGCACGCCAAGCCAGGGGATCAGCACCGGGTTCGGTGTCACCGGAGAGCCAGCGCAGGCTCGGCACCAACCGGGTGATCTGCTCAGAGGTCCAGGTCTCCACGAGGGGCGCCAGACCGCTCAGAGCCGCATCTCTGTCCCGCGGCAGGATCCGCACTGTGCGCTCGAGCAATGCGGCCATGGAGACTTCAGACTTTCGGGCAGCCTCGACCAGAAGCGCGGGATCCAGGGATCCGCTGGGCAGGACAGGCGCCAACTCCACCCGCTGGGCAGGGCTGACAACCAGTTTCATGGCTGGGAATTCCCCCCCATCGGCGTCCACGCTGCCCGAACGCAGGTGCAGGATCCAGCGATCGTTGACCGCCAAGGCTCCGGCAGGAATGCGTCGATCGTAGGCGTGCAGGCGAGTGCCCTCGCTCGCCTCCTGAACCAGCTCAACGGGCCTGATGCCGGCCAGAGGTAGGGTCTTGGCGTTCAGGTGATCCCGCCCGTCTGGCAAGAGAGTTCGGCGCTGCCACTCCAAGGTCGCCGCCCCGGGCCGCAGTGCGATCCCCCCCGGGTGAGCCGATCGCCCCTGCAGCCAGATCTCACCAAGATGTGAGTCCGGCCGGGGTCGAATCTCAAGCCAGAGTTCGGCCCCACCAATGAGCGCACGCCCCCGCAGCACGCGCTCGAACCCCAGCAACAGATCGTTCACCTCGGCGGGCGGATCCCGATGCAGTGCAAGCCGGCGACGGATCTGAGCCGCTATTCCCCGAGCCGTTTCATCTTCCCCTGCCTCCAGCGCGACCTTGAGCCCCTCGAAGGCAGCCACATAGATCTGGGGGATGCCAGAAAGTGAGACCCGGTCAGCGCCGCGTGACGCACTCGGTGCCCCGCAACCCACCAGGAGGCACAGGGCCAGGCAAGACAGGAAGGTGGCGCGCACGAGCGGGTGTGCCATGGGCTGCAAGGGTCGGGTTGGATCAGGGGACGGGGCACCAGAGGACACGCCCAAAAAACAACGGAGGAGGCATCCGGTTGCCCCCTCCGTGTAAGTAACCGAGACGTTGGCGGTGCTACTCGCCTTCAGGCTTCTCCTCGGCGGGAGCCTCAGCCTCTTCGGCGGGAGCCGCAGCCTCCTCGGCGGGAGCCTCAGCCTCCTCGGCGGGAGCCTCAG
>PBIX01000103.1 GCA_002720975.1 Planctomycetota bacterium
CGCGGCGAGCAGGCGCCGCAGGTCGGCGGCGTGCTCGACGTGCTCGGCGCACAGAGCCTCGATGTCCTCCGGCGAGGGTTCGGGGTGCGCCTCCAGGAAAGCGGCCAGGACATCCTCTGGAGAGCGGTGGGGATCAGGGGGGGGACTCATTGATCGTCCGCTTCGGTGCAACACGAAGTAGCGCCGGCCAGCTCGCCGCGCCCGTCGCCATCCTTGGATGCAGCGAGTAGCGCATCATACAAATAGGAGCCTGCCACCCGGAGCAGCATCCGCGCTGTAGGGGACCAGGAAGGCCCCAGAGGGCTGATTCGCCCTTTTACCGGCCTTTCGGTCACAGATTCGACCCCCTCCACGCTCAAGCAAGTGAGAGCCGCGGGATTTGCCCGGCTCCTCCACCACGCCCCTACGAAAGGATTGCCATGCACCTGTCAAAAAAGTACTCCTACGCCCTCATCCTGGCTGGCCTGTCCGGATTCAGCGTCGCCCAAGCCACCAGCGGCGGTGGCGGCAAGATCCTGGTTCCCGGATCTGGAGGAGCGGACCGCCTGTCCCTCGAATCGGCGGACCCCGGCGGGGCCTCCCGGATCGCCCGCATGGCGGGCGGCTGCGCACTGCCCACGATCTGGAGCAACATCGACCTGGGCGTGCCGGCGGATGGGAACGTCGACGCCATCAGCTTCCCGTTCCCGATCCCGGGCAGCGGAACCGGCAACCTGATTCCCTACCGCGGCCCGGCCCTCGGCGGAACCCTGGCCTGGAACCAGGTCTGCAACGCCGGCTACACGGTCGACCGCAGCAGCATGGGGCCCATGGGAACTGTCGTGAATACCGAGTATCTCGGCAACGGCGCCGCCAGCGACACGTTCCTGGTCAAGCCCTTCAACGGACCCTCTGCGCCGACCCCGAACAGGGTGATCCAAAACAGCGATGGCGGTGATTGCCTAACACCCAAAGGAACGGGGGCGTTCGAGACCGATATCGACTCGATGACGGGTTACTTCGGCAAGGTAGCTGCATACCCGGTCTTCTACTCGGTCGATGCGTCAACCATCATGTCTCTCCCCTTGGGTGACGCGGGTGGCCCCCTGGTACCCGTGTCTCCGGCGGACATCCTCGTCGCGGAGTCTCCGGGAGTGGCCTACATCGCTGTGACGGAGGCGGCCCTCGGGCTCATCGGCGGAGACGACATCGATGCCCTCTCGGTCTGCATGGACCTTGAGCACGCCGTCTACTCCCTAACGGCTCCCTCACCCAGTGCCCAGTTGACCTATCCCGTCATCGGGCAACTGGGTGGAGCCGGCCTCTACTCACACTACTTCGGCTTCCCGATCGTCGTACCCTGGGCAACCCCCCAGCAGATGGGACTGCAAGCTCCCGTGGGTGTCTTCGGGACCTTTGCCTTCGTGCCCGGTGACGAACTTAACGGTGTTCGGGTCGGCGATCCGCGCAAGCCCGTCTGCCTCCAGTAGTCGTCTCAGAGACTTCCGCCCGCGTCCCGCTCATCCGTGGGGCGCGGGTTCTTCTATGCCCACTAGTGGTGGCTGGTCACCACGTGCCGCTTGGGCGGAGGCACGAGACCCACGGCCCGGCCCAGTCGCTTGCGACCGAAGACGGGGTTTTCCATGTAGTACAGGGCGCGTTCGTAGAACCGCTTGGTGCGCTGGGGCATGGAGTAGTACCAGCGCTCGTAGGAGCGCACCATGTTCTTGCGCATCTCCTCGAGACCCACCTGGGTGAAGTTCTCGTGCTTGTAGCCCGAGCGATTGGAGGACACGTAGTTCTCCGAGAGGTCGGCGATGTCGATGTTGGCCTGGTAGTTGTCCCAGGACTCGGTGCCGATCAGGGGGTTGAAGACCGAGATGCGGATCAGGTCCGGGCCAGCGAGACGCATCACCTTCTCCGTCTCCTCGATATCGGCGGCCGTCTCGCCCGGTGAACCCACGATCAGGTAGACCTTGGCCCAGATGCCCGCGCGCCGGGTCATCTTGGCCGCGTTGATGATCACCTCGGGGGTCAGGTCCTTCTTGAGCACGTCGAGCATGCGCTGGGAACCGGACTCCCAACCGTAGTAGATGCGACGGCACCCCGCGCGGTGCATGTGCTTGAGCAGCGGGTAGTCCACGCAGTCCGCGCGCGTGTTGGCCACCCACTCGAACTTCAGGCCACGGCGCAGAATCTCGTCGCACATCTCATGGATGCGCTTTTTGCGCAGGGTCAGGATCTCGTCCACGAACAGGATCACGCCCGGATCGTAGGTCTTGATGAGGTGCTCGAGCTCATCGACGATGGCCTCGGTGGAGCGCACCCGGAAGCCGCGACCTGTGAGCTCCTTCTGACAGAAGATGCACTTGAAGGGGCAGCCGCGCGTGGTGAAGATGTAGCACAGGTGCTCGGGGTTGTTCTTGAAGTAGGTCTCCATAGGCAGCAGGTGGCGTGCCGGAATGGGGAGCTCGTCCAACTTCTTGATCAGGGGCGGAGCCTGGCTATCGAAGGCCAATTGCCCGTCGCGCCAGGCGGCCAGACCCGGAACCTCTTGCAGAGCCGCGTCGTCGTTGCCGTCGATGGCCTTCAGCATCTGGGGAAAGGTGTACTCCGCTTCGCCCTTGAGCACGTAGTCGAAGTGGCCGGTGTCCAGGAACACGCCCTGGTCCACGGACGCGTGGGGTCCACCCATGACCGTGATCTTGCCCTGCTCTTTGGCGTACTTGGCCCAGGCGATGGCGCGCCGGATGTTGGGGGTCAGCGCACTGAAGCCGATGACCTCGTTGCGCTCGATAGCGGCCTTCATCTCCTGGTCGGTGGCCACGCGCTCGTCGTGCAGCTCGATCGGGATGCCCTCGCGCTCGAGCATGGCACCCATGTAGCCGATCCCCAGGATCATGGAGAGCGGGTCCTCCTGCACGTGAGGTTTGACGTAGGTGAGTAGGGTCTTGCGCATGGTTGCGGGAGGGAAGGACTCCAAGAGCCCGGCAGGAGGGGTCCGTCGGGTTCAAATCTACCCCACACGGAAGGTTTCTGCAAAGGACGGAGGATGCCCAGGAGGCTGATCGACCACCGGACCGAGGGTCCTTTAGGACATACCGAGGGGGCTTGCTGCCCCCTCAGCTATCGGGAGCTTCCGATCCGCTGAGCCTCGCGGGCCGCCTCGTACTCCTCCAGGAACTCGGCATGCAGCCGCTCAATCCCAAAATGGGACTCCAGACGCTCACGGCCCGCACGCCCCATGCGCAGACACAGGTCCGGATCGGCCAGGAGAGTCGCGATGCGATCCGCGTAGGCGGGCACATCGAAGGGGTTGGCGATGAACCCCGTCTCCCCATCCAGCACCACCTCGCGCGACCCCCCCATCGACGTAGCCACCACGGGCACCCCGTGCTGCATGGCCTCCAGGTTCACGAGCCCGAAGGTGTCGAAGCAAAGGGAGGGTGTGACAAACACGTCGCAGGAACTGTACGCCGCGGCCAGCTCATCACCTTCAAGCCAGCCGGTGCCCACGACCATACGCTGCACCCCCAACTCCTGAGCGCGTTGCTTGAATTCGCGGTCGTAGACGTCGCGCTTGCCCATCAAGAGCAGACGCAGGTTGCCAAAGCGGGGCTGCAGCACCTTGAGCATCTCCAGGAGCTTGCCCACGCCCTTCTGTTTGTGCAGACGCCCCCCCAAGCCCATGACCAGCTTGCCATTCAGATCGTAGCGGGTTTGAAAGGTGCTCTTGACCTCGGGGTCCACAGCGCCATTGAGCGCCAGCGCATTGTGTACCGTGCGATCCACGCGCAGATCGTTGGCGCGCAGGACCTCGCCCAGCGCATCGGAGACGACCGTGAGTCGGTGCACATCACGCTGCAACACGTCTCGAATGCGGGCGTTACGCCCGGGACGGAAGCGCAGGCGTTGACAGGGGACGCACTTGCCCAGCCGCGCCACCACGTCGTTCTGGGTGCCGCCGTGCTCCTCCCCACCGTGAAAGCAGGTCAGCTTCTGGTAGCAGAAGGTCATCACGTCATGGGCCGTGAACACGACCGCAGCTCCGGAGCGGGCGGCCTGGGTCAGGGCGTGGTAGCCGATGTGGGTGTGGATGAGGTGCGCGTGGACCACATCGGGCTTCCACTCCCCCAGGAGAGCCTCGAGCGGGCCATCAATGGCCTTGTTGTGCAGAGACCTCCAGGCCCGGAAGCGCACGGGGTAGTCCGACCAGACCCGGGTGACCTCCACGCCCTCGATGTTGACCTGACCCGCCTCCTCCTTGGAGCGCACACAGGACAGGACCCGCACGGCATGCCCGTCTGCGACCAGGCAGCGCGCGTGCTGGTACATCTGACGGGTGGAGGAGCCCACCCGCGGGTCGTCGATTTCGCACAGGAAGAGGACTCTCATGAGATTAGGGCCGCCTCGTACAGGTCCAGTACCCGGGCGGCATTGTGGTCCCAACTGGACTCGGATGCGAACTGTACCCCTTCGGTGCCCATGCGCGCACGCAGGTCGGCGTCGGCCAGCAGTCGGGTCAAGGCCGCCTGCACGGACTCGACGGTGGGATCGGCCAACAGGCCGGTGCGCTCGTGCTGAACGGCGTCCTCGGCTCCGGACTCCCTCGTCCCGAGGCAGGCGGTGGCAGAGGCTGAGGCCTCAAGGTAGACGATGCCGAAGCCCTCAAAGCCCCCGTCGCTCGCGGTCACGGGCGTGTGGATAAACACCTCCGCCCGCTGCAAGAGGTCGATCTTCTCCTCCTCGGTCACGTTCCCGAGGAAGTGCACACGCGCCTCCATACCCTGGTCGCTCACGAGCTCCTGCAGGCGTCGCGCGTAGCCACTCTCGTCACCATCCTCAGCCAGGTTGCCCACGATAAAGTGCTCCAGCTCGGGGTGATCCCGTGCCACCTGACACCAGGCCTCCAGGGCGAGATGATGTCCCTTGCGCTCCTTCACCTCTCCGATAGACAGGGTGAAGCGCTTGCCCGACCAGGGACGGTCCGACAGCTCCCGCGGCTGGCTGTAGCTGGCCGCATCCACGCAGTTGGTAATGACCTGCACCCGCTCTGCCAGCCCCTCGACCTCCTGCATCTGCTCCAGGAGTCGCGCACGGGTGTAGTGACTGACCGCGATCACCTGCTGGAAGCCGGCCAGCACCTGCCTGGCCCGCGCTCCGTGCCGCCCGGAGAGCAGCGGCTCGATGGTATAGGTGCCATGCGCGGTGGCCAGACAGGGCTTGCCCGCCAGACGCGCCCCGGCCAGGGCCAGGTGGTTGTGTGGATAGTCCTTGATCGCATGCACCAGGTCCGCATGACGCGCCGCGCGCCAGGTGCGCCAGGTGCCGAGGATGCGCCACACCCAGTAGCGCAGGGGAGTCATGTAGTAGAAGTAGTCCGGCGGCAGCGCCACCTCGACCTTCCAGTGCGCGGGGACCTGCGACGAGGTGGGTCGGTGCTTGCGAGCCAGGAGCACGTGCACCTCCAGCCCCGGACTGGCCTCCTCCAGGGCGGCCAGCAGGCGCATCCCATAGCGTCCCACCCCATCGAGGTCGGAGAGGGAGTCGGTCAGGTACAGAACTCTCAAGGGCGTAGCGGCACCGATCGGCGCGCAAGGCAAGGGTAGCCCCTCTGGATGGCCGATGCAGTCAAGATCCCACCGGCCTCGTGGCGGCACTCAAGGTCTCGCGTTCGTCCATCCAGAGCAGGAGCTGACGGGCACGCGCCTGCCAGGAGTGCTGCGCTGCGCGGTCGGCCATGGCCGCGGCCAGCCGTGAACGCCGATCCCCATCTGCCAGCAGCCTCCCGATCCCCGCCGCCAGGGCCCGGCCGTCGTCGGGGGCCACGAACTCGGCCTCCTCAGGGGAGAGCAGAGCCCGCAAGCTCGGCAGGTCGGAGCACACAAGAGGCAGACCAGCGGCCATGGCTTCGAACACCTTCAGGGGCGAGGTGTAGCGCGCGCTGATGGCCGGGGTCGAGCGGTTCGGCACCAGACCCAGATCCCCGGCAGCCAGGTAGAGCGGCACGCGCTCGGTGGGTTGGAACCCATCCAGACGCAGGTTTGGCAGACCAGCGGCCAGCTCGCGCAGGCGTGCCACGTCCGCATCCATCCCTCCGGCGATCACGAACTGCACGTCGGGCAGCTGGCGCGCCGCCGTCAGGACCCCGTCCACACCCTTCCACTCCATCAACCCGCCGGTGTAGACCACCAGGTGCTCGCGCTCCTCCAGGCCCAGGGCTGCTCGGGCCTCGGTCCGGGTTGGCAGATCTGCAAAGCGCTGCAGGTCCACACCATCGTGGGCCACGTGGATGCACTGCGGGTCCACACCCAGCTCGATGAGGTCCTCCTCGACACCTTCGGAGATGGCCACGATCCCGGTCAACCCGGCAGCAGCCTGTAGCAACCAGCGGCGCCTGAGGCGGCCACCCGGCACACGGTGCACTTCGAGAAACACACGCTCGCGCCTACGCAAGCCATGCGCGACCTCGACCTCGCGGGTCAGGATGCGTACGCCCTCATCCAATCCGCCCAGCGCCTTCAGGGCCGAGCGCGAAAACGACCACTCCTGCAGACGCGCGGGCGGGAATTGCAGCGCGCGGGGCAGACGCTCGATCCAGTCCACACAGGACAGAGCGACGGTCTCCACGGCTGCGTCTGACACACCGTAGCGAGCCAATAGCTCAGCTGATTCCAGCACCGGCGTGTCCCGACGCCGCGCGTAGTAGAGCGTCGTTGCCGCCCCCAGTGACTGGAAGGCGGCCGCCACCTGGGCCACCTGCAGGGACTGGGCGCGCTGGGAGGGCATGCGCGCGTTGGCGACGAGGGCCAGGGGCGCAGGGTTGCGGTCGGCAGCCTTGTCCGGAGGGACCAGGCGGTAGCGCACGCGGGCCTCTTCCCGGGCGACGTCACGGGCCGCACCGGGCAGTGCGTAGCGCACGGACTTCGCGCCCCCGGCCTCGATCAGCTGGTCGTCCACCCGCAGCCCCGTCTCATCCAACTCAAAACCACGGCTCAGCCGGGATCCAGCGAGCGCCTGACCATCGGGGCGCGCCAGGCGGGACTCGAGCTGCACGCCCTGTGGGGTAACGCGGCAGGTGGGCGCCAGGTCCATGTCGCTGCGAACGCGCGGAGAGGCGAAGGCCAGGACGCCGTCGCGCAGTCGGCGCACGGGCTCCCCCAGGGCGGCGCGCAGCCCTTGCCCGCGCCAGGCCGCGCGGGCCAGCCAGACGGAGAAGCGCAGGTCTGCGACCCCCGCACCCAGGCCGCGGGCGACGTTCCACACTCCGGCCCGAGCCGCCCACTCTGCGGGGGCAGGCGCCCCACCCGGGCTGCCATCCATGGATCGCGAAAGGAGCACCGCACCCGTGGCCTTGCTCACAACGCGCAACAGGCCCGCACCGTGGGGGCTCCCGTGCATGGCACTGCGACCCGGCCGCGACCCGCGCACCCAGGCGATGATGTGCTCGCTCTCCAGGCGATAGAGCGAAGCCTGTTCGAATGCCTGCACGGCCGGCATGGCGGCCGCGACGTTGCCGCCCGCCACCTCCAGAGCCTCCAGGTCCGGGAGAGCACGCGCGGCCCAGGAGGCGTGGCCCGCCCAGAACAGGGAGCACTGGTAGTCCTCTCGCCCGCCCCGTGCGCGGCGTGGGCGGGGTCTCCCCTCCCGGTCCAGGCAAGCGGCCCAGGCCCGGTGCGCGGCGAGAGCCGCACACCCGTGGTGCGCCTTGCCGAACACGCGCCAACCGTGAGCCAGGGCGAACACGTCGAAGGGATGGCTGACGACTTCCCCCGCACCCTCCCAGTACCAGGGCTTGGCCTCCACCAGACTGCACTTGTGACCATCGGATCCGTAGAGAGCGGCCAGAAAGTCCAACCCCCGACACAGCGGCTCGGCGTGGGGAGCTTCGCGCGGGTCAATCCCTGCGCGCTCCAAGCTGTACAGCAGGAACGCACTCACCCGTCCCTGGTAATAGGAGGACACATCCGAGGAGCCCGGATGGGCTGCCCCTGAGCCCCGAGGATGGTAGGGATAGCTACCGTCGGCGTGCTGCTCGCTGGCCAGACCCTTGGCACCCTCCGTTACCGCCAGGTGCAGGACCTCGTGCCCACTCAACCGGGCCGCGCCTGCCGCGCCCGTCATGGCCCAGGCCCGCTGAGCGGGGATCGGCTTCTGGGTCGCCGCGTAGCGCAGGTACGTCTGGGCGTGGAGAACGCAAGCGTGCTCAAAGCTCTCCCGCTCCGCGGCGGTGAGCCGCTCCCCGAAGGTCGTGACCAGCTGAGCCAGGGCATCCGAGCAGGCCCCGCCGTCGATCACGTTGTTGGAGCAGTTGTAGGGATCGTGTCGGCCCGGTCGGAAGGTGAAGCAGGTGCTCTCGCCTTCCCGTTGGAGCTGAGAGACCAGCCGGCGACCCTGGGCCAGAGCAATCGCGAACAAACGATCCGAGCGGCCCGCACCCTGGCGCGCCAGCTCACAGGCCAGGACGATGGCCCCCGCGCTCTTACCCGTGTGCTCCACCCCGTGCTTGGGGCAGATCAGGGCCCCGTCGCCGCGGTCCTGGGCCACCATCCAATCCAGGACCCGCTCCAGGGGCTCGCGTAGGGAGGAACTCACGGCGACTAGGAAACCAGGAAGGCTCCGAAGGAGCGGCAGAGGGGGCGCAGGGGTTCGCTGGTCTTACCTCCCATGCGGCGCACGGGCCAGGCCATCACATGCGCGGCCCAGGCCAGGGTGGTGCAGGCCTTGACCCAGACACCTGCCAGGGCACCGTGGTGCTTGCGGAAGTAGGTCAGGCGGTCGGCGTGCCAGCGGGCCACGAAGTCATGCAGCTGCCCCGTGCTCGCCCCACCGTGGTGGACAACCTCAGCGGCAGGCAGGAACCGGATGGGACGCGCGCGACTCGCCAGGCGCCGGGCCAGGTCCACGTCGCCGAAGAAGAGCCCGAAGGACTCGTCAAATCCAGCGAGCTCCTGCCATAGGGCTCGGGGCATGAGGAGCGCAGCGGTAGGCGGCTGGGGCACGTCCCGCTCGTGGTTGTGATCAAAATCGCGCATGAAGTAGCGCCGCAGTTCAGGGCTACCCGGCCAAATGCGCTCCAGGGGCGTGGCGAAGAAGAGCGCCGTGGACCAACGGGGCAGGGCCATGCACGAGGCCTGGGTCGCTCCATCCGGCCCCACCAGACGCGGGGCCACAGCTCCATGCCCGGGATGGGCGCGGGCGAAGCTCAACAGGGCTTCTACTGCATCGGAACGCACCTCCGTGTCCGCATTGAGCAGGAGCAGGAACTCGCCCCGGGCCTTGGTGCAGCCCAGATTGGTGGCACGCGAGTAGCCCACGTTTGTGTCGAGAGCCACGAGCTTGGCCCAGGCGAATTCCCCGCGCACCATGGCGTCCGATCCGTCGCCTCCCGCGTCCTCCACCACGATCACCTCTGCCCCGGCTTCATGGACGGGCTGCAGACTCTGCAGGCAGGTACGCAGGAGCTCCCGGGTGCGCCAGGTACTCACGACCACGCTCAGGTCGGGCTGAGGCTGTGTCACGCCGCGCCCCCCATCTCCTGCACCAACCGCCCCATCAGCGCATCCACCTCGTGGTCCCTGGCCACCATGGCGCGCAGGTCCGCCCCCAGGCCGCCGCGCTCATCGGCTGGCAGCTCCAGCAGGGTCTGGGCGCGCTGCGCGAAGCCATGCACATCACCCGGTTTGAACCCCAGGACCTCGGCCTGCCCGCCCAGCTCAGCAAGCAGGGGCACGAAGGACTCGTTGCACGTCAGCACCGGCAGGCCACAGGCCATGGCCTCGAGCACGACCTTGTCCACGCTGCCCGTGCGACTCCCTGATACGAACAGGTGCGCGCGCTGATAGAGCTCCGGTATCTGGGGGTAGGCCACCGCGCCGTGAAGACGCACACGCTGGCCGAGGTCCAGGGTCTGGATCTCCCGCGCGACCTCCTCCCCGTAGGCGTCGTCACCTCCCGCCAAGGCGCCACCGGCCCAGTCCAACTCCACGTCCAGCCCGCGCTCCACCAGTAGCGCCAACCCACGCAGCAAGGTCAGCGGATCCTTCGCTGGCGTCAGCCGTCCCACGGAGAGCAGCCGCAGCCGTCCACCCGAGGGTGAAGATCCGCTCCCCGGCTGAAAGTGCTGCAGGTCAATCCCGTGGCCGGTGACCGTTTTCTTGGGGGTGTCCACGCGCATGGATTTTGAGGAGGCCGTGAATACCTTTTGGACCACTTCCACCGCCCGCGTCAGGCGTTTGTCCACACCTTTGTGGGTGTACCACAGGAAGTGTCCCACCTTGTGACGCCTGGCAAGCCCCGCGGCCAGGGTCGAGTAGCGCGGCACCATGTGGGTCAGAAGGGTGTCGAACCCATCGTCAGCAAAGGCCTCCTTCAAGATTCCGCGGTAACGCAGGTAGCGACCCAGGAAACCACGCCGCCCCAGGACACGCACATCCACGTTGTCCGGCAGACCGCTCACGTCCCCCACTTCGAGAGCCACCACCCGCAGCTTCCCGACGCGCGAAGCCAACCCCTCCACCCAACGCACGACAAAGCCCAGCACGGCGTCCTGCCGGTCGAGTACCTGGGTCACGAGTACCAGGTTCACAGCTGAACCTCGGGCTCGCCCGCCAGGCGTCGCAGGCCGTTGGCGTAGTGGGCCAGGGTCGCGTGAAACTCGAAGGGCCGCGCGCGCTCGACCGCGAGACGCCCCATCTCCAGGCGCACGTCCTCGTCCACCAGGACCCGCTCCAGAGCCACGGCCACCGCATGGGGATCCCAGCCCACCAAACCGCCGGCCAGGCCATCTCCCACCAGCTCACTCATGACCCCGACGGGAGTAGAGACCGCCGGCGTCCCGCAGGCCATGGCCTCGACCGTGTAGCGCGGCCCCCCCTCGCAGGTGGAACCACAGATGCACGCGCGACTCGCTCGATACAGGTCGGCCAGATCGGACGGCGAGTCGACCCAATCGATAAAGGTGGCATCCAGATCGCGCAGCGCCGCGCGCGACTCGATGACCGGACGCATCGGACCACGCCCGACGAACAGCGCCCGCATGGTGTGGCCCCTGCGCGCGAGCAACGAGAGGGCGTCAACAATGCGCCCGAGGCCCTTGTTGGGCACCATGCGCCCCACAAAGATCACGTCGTACTTGAGCTCCTGCGCCGAGCCTTCAGGTGCGGGATAGAACACCTCCTGGTCGATGTACAGCGATGGCAGGAACAGGATTTTCTGCTCGGGCACTCCCCAACGCTTCAGGATGCGGGGCATCTCCTCCTGGTTGACGACGCGGAATGCCACCGCCTTGTTGCGTGCCCAGCGCACGTAGGTGCGCGCCACGAATCGATCGAAGCGTTCGCGCAGGTTGGCCGAGACCGGCACGCCGGGTACGTGGTGCAACTCCGACAGGTAGGGCAGCTTGAATCGCTGTGAGAGGTGAGCGCTTCCGACGCCGTTGTAGAACCAGCCGTAGTCGTGGCTTGTGATCAGCTTGTGGCCGTGCTGCTCGATCAGCTCGGCTCCCTTGCTGGTGACGTAGTTCACCATCCCGCGCCGGGTGACCGGGGCGGGGTGAAAGTGCACGTTGTCGTGGATCTGGCGCACCTTGATCTCGCCCTCGGGCTTGGGGCAGATCACATCCACGCGCTCGAAATAGCGGGAGAACTCCGCCTGCATGGAGTAGAAGGGTCCGCGCTCCCCCAAGGCGACCTGGCGGTCACCGGACACCATCAACAAGCGCAAGGTTCCTCCTGTAGCAGGGTCTGGTAGAGCGCCTCGAGGCGCTGGGCAAGGGCCTGGGCGCTGTGGCGCGCCGTGACGCGCATCCGTGCGCGCTGCCCCATGTTGGCACGCTCTTCGGGCTCATCCAACAACCGGGCCAGTCCGTAGGCCAACTCATCCACATTCTCCCCCACAAAACCGGTGCGCTCATGGGCCAGGACCTCCTCGACCCCCCCCACGGCAGCTGCAACAGCGGGCACCCCGGCTGCCCCAGCCTCGATCAGGGCCACCGGCAGCCCCTCAGTGCGGGAGGTGAGCAGCACGGCGTCCAGATCCCCAAGAATGGGCCCCATGGAGTCCATGGCCCCGAGCAGGTGCAGCCGCTCGGCCCGGGCCGGAGTGCCCGCGCGAATCCCGCGCTCCAGAGCACCGCGCTCGGGCCCGTCCCCCACGAACACCAGGTGCAGGTGGGGATAGCGCCCTGCCAGGAGGTCGAAGACCTCCAGGGCGCGCTGCGGGCGCTTGACCTCGGCGAGTCGTCCGATGATCCCCACGAGGAACGCCTCCTCGGGCAACCCCAATCGTCGCCGCAACGCTCCGTCCCTCCGGCCCTCGAAGGGCGTCAGATCGATCCCTGGCGGCACGACCACCAGGCGGGACTCCTCCACCACGCCCAGGCGCAGGAGGTCGTCTGCCGTGGCGTGCGAGACGGCGACAATGCGATCGGTGCGTCGGGCCAGGCGCCGCTCGTGCGCGATCAGTGCACTCGACACGATACCTGGAAAGTAACCCTCCAATACATGGCCGTGGAAAGTGTGGACGCGCCTGGCGCCCGCTACGAAGTTCGCGGCGCGGCGACCCAGAGTCCCCGCCTTGGAGGCATGGGTGTGCACGACCTCGGGCCGGAACTCGACCAGGGCCCGACGCAGAAAACGGGTGGCGTTCCAGTCGTCCCACGGGGACAGGCCACGCTTCAGGGAGGGGACGCGCACCACGTCGATACCGCGGTGCATCAGACTCTCAAACAGGTCTCCTTCACCTGGCCCGGGCTCACCTGCAAAGACGCGCAGGGTGTGGCCCGCCTGCTGCAAGAGGGGGTCAGAGGCCAGCACTTGCCTGGCAGGCCCTCCGAGGTTCAATCGCGTCAGGATGCGGGCGATGCGCACGTGTGGATCGTCTCCTGTTCCGCCCACTGCATACATTCGCCGATGACCTCATCCAGGTTGCAGTGGTGAGCGGCGAGACCCAAGCCGCGCGCGCGCGTCAGATCGGGGACCCGATGTTGAACCTCTTCAAAGTGCGGGTCGAGGGTCCGGGTCGGATCCACGTGCTGCAGGCAGGACAGGTCCCGTCCCGCGAGTTGAGCCACGCGGGTGGCGAGTTCGAGCACGGTGCAGCGAAGATCACCGCCCAGATTGAGAGGGCCAACGGGCAGCTCGCGGCCCAGGGCCAACCGCACGATATCTCCCGCAACGTCCTGAACGTGGCCCAAGGTCCGTACTTGCTCCCCACTGCCATGTACGGGTAGCGCCTCGTCCATCAGGGCGCAGCGCACAAAGGTGGGCAGGACCATGCCGCTGTCTGCGTCCTGGTCGGGCCCCACCACGTTGAACAGACGCAGGTGCAGGGGTGCCACCGGCCAGCCATCCCGACTGCTGGCCTCGTCAAGTGCCAGCTCGACCGCTCGCTTGGAGGCCGCGTAGGCCCAGCGGCCGACGCCTTCCGTGGCGCGCACGGGGCTCTGTTCGTGCAGGGGCTGAGAGGACTCGCAGTAGACCTCACTCGTTGAGGCGGAGATGACCCGCGGCACGCGGTCGCACGCGGCCAGGGCCCCGATCAATCCGGAGCTGGCATCCAGGTGCTCCCGGCGGCAACCCTCGGGATCGCTCAGTACACGACGCACGCCAACCCGAGCCGCCAGATGAATGATGGTGTCGAACGGACCCTCGCGCTGTAGCAGGTCCTGGAATGCCCCCGGAGCCGAGACGTCGACGTGCCGCAGGCAGGCCGTCTCCTCGATCGATGTCAGCCGCTCGGGACCGCCCGCGGACAGATCGTCGGCCACAACCACCCGGGCGCCCTGCTCAAGGAGCAGTCGGGTGACGCGTGAGCCCACCAAGCCGGCACCGCCTGTCACGAGCAAGGCGGGCGGTACGGTGAGGGGGGACTGCATGGAGCGTGGGACGGCTGGGCACGGGGCATATTCCCCGCCCGGCCAAGGTACCAACCCCGACGGGAGCAGCGTAGGTTTCTCCCCGTCCGACCTGCGATCCCTAGAAGAGTGTCAGGTGATACAGGTTCAGGAGGGTGTAGCCCCCCGCAGCCAGCCACAGGCCGATACGCGCCAGGGCGAAGTTCTTGTGCAGGGTCAGAACCCCCAGAGCCATGGCGATCAGGAGGGCCTTCCAGATCACGAATCCCGAACGTCCCGATTCCAGGAGGGCGGCGGCCACGGGATTGAGCTCGATTCCGCCAGCCTGGAGGTGGGTCAGGGTGAAGAAGCTGTCCCCGATATTCATCAGGGTGATCCAGACGATGGCCAGGACCATGGACAGCGTGTAGCGATCGACGAAGCTGCCCTCCTGCTCATAGTCCCGGCGCACGGACCGGCGACGGCCGCCGAAGAGGGTGTAGCGCGAAAACCGCGGCGTGGGCCGCGTGCGCCGGTCCTCCCCGCGGAACACTTCGGACGCCGGGGACGGGTTGGAAGCCGGAAGCAGATGGTCGAGATCGATGGAAGCCATGGGACTGCCCTATCCATCGGCTTCCTGAGGGCAAGCCTTGTGGCGAGGCCCGACCAAATCCTCACCCTGATGCCCTCAACGGATCATGACGTCTCTCATTGGGACAGGATGCGAGACTTGCCGAGCTCCTCAAGCAGGACCGTCGCGTAGGAACCGGGGGGCAAGGTGAATCGCAGGCGCACGACCGTCCCCTCCGCCTCCCAGGTCAGATCGCGTGGGCCCACGAGCAGGGCGCGTCGCGCGCCCTTGGGAGCGAGCCCACCGGGCAGGGATGCGAGGGCTTCCAGCTCCAGGCCTGCTTGTCGCAGAGCTTCCCCTTCCCATTCCGCTACGGCGCCCCGGGTGCGCTGAGCGGCAGGGCCGGGCAGGGGCCCGCTCGGAACACGCTGCAGCAGATCTGCCTGGATCTGAGCTTCGGCTGCAGCGTCGCCCTCGGGCGCGGGCTCGCCCTCACCCGTCCACGGGTCGACCAGGAGATCCCCGGGCAGCACGCGCCCTGCTCCCCCGGGTTGAACCATGCGCCGGTCCAGGACGCGGTTGAACACGGCAGCCTGCAGAGCCGAAATGTGCAGAGCTTTGGTGCGTCGTGGAAGAGTGCGCACCAGACTCTCCAGGTCCAGGGGCCGCCGTGCCATCTGCTTGGCCAGGGGCACCAGCGACGTGGGGAGCTCAGCGGTCAGGCTGCGGGCAGCGCGCCAGTCCTTGCGCTGATCGGAATCCAGAGCCGCGAGCAAGCTCGCCACGGGGGAGGACTCCTGCACCTCGCCTGGGCCATGGTGCGAATGCACAAAAGCGCGCAGGTACGCGCGCCAATCGCCGCCCACCAACAAGCTCCCCATCCGCAGCGTCGTCCCACCGGCCCCGAAGCGCTGCGGTCCGTAGAAATTGGGCAGGCCCTCGCGGGTGAGCTGCGAGAGGGCGCGCTTAAGCTCCTCATGCCGTTCTGGCGGAAATTCTCGCAGCGTCAGGTCGAATCGATTACCGGCCAGCTCCCCCACCCGCAGCTTCCGCGCCCGGCGCCCGGTGGCCAGGACCCGCAGGTCCTTCAACTCGAGCCCCTGCACAGCCGTGGCGTCCACGTGCTCCAGGGAGAGGAACTGGCGGGTGACGCCCATGGTGTCCTTGCGCCCCGCGTAGCCGACCTCCCGGGGCTCGCGCCCGAGGGCCCGGGCCACGCGGCCCACGGCCTGGGCCGTTGAGAGCCCACGCTTCTCGATCTCGAACCACAGGTGTGTCCAGTCCTCCTGGCCTGCCCCGGGTTCCCCCTCGGGGAGTTCCTCCACCCGAAAGTCCTCGGGGCAGGAGGAGTGCACGAAGGGGATCGGTGCGATCGACCCGGTGCAATAGGGTCGCACAGGATCCTGCTCGCGATCGGATTGCAAACCGCTGGACATACCGTCAGGGTAACCGCCATGACCCCTTCCCCCATGACCCCCGACGAGTTCGTTGATTTCTACGGACAGCAGCGCGCCAGCGCCATCCTACGCACCCCCCACGCCGCGGCCGTGGTCCCGGCCATGGATGCCGCCGTGCGCGCGGGATTCCGCGTCTGCGAGTTCACCCTCAACACCCCCGCTGCGCTGGCTGCCATTGCTCGCCTGTGCGAGACGCAGCCGGACGTTGTGGTGGGCGCGGGCACGGTGCTGACCTGTGACGATGCGCGAGCCGCGGTGGAGGCCGGCGCGTCGTTCCTCGTGTCCCCCGTGGTCGATGAGGAGGTGATCGAATGCGCACTCTCCCTGGGCGTGGCAGTCATGCCCGGGACCGCGACACCCACGGAGATGCTGCGCGCCCACCGGGCCGGAGCCCAGCTCATCAAGGTCTTTCCCGCTCCGCCCTCCGGCCCAGCAACCATCCAGGCCTGCCTGGGTCCACTGCCCTTCCTGCGCCTGGTGCCCACGAGTGGCGTGGATCTGGACAACGCGGGCCAGTACCTGGCCGCAGGCGCTCACGCCCTGGGTTGGGTGGCCCCCCTCTTCCGCCCCGAGTGGATGGCGGCCGGCAACTTCGACGCCATCGAGACCCGGGCCCGGGCCTGCCTGGAGCGCTGCGCAGGGACAGCCTGAGGAGGAGAGCCTGTGTGAGCTACCGGCCCTCGTACTCGGGGTTGGGTTCGGTGGGAACGGGCGCGTTGACCCGCTCGCGCCAGGCGCGCATGCGGCCGTGGAGATCGGCGACCACTTCGGGTTCTTCGGCGGCGCGGTTCTTTGACTCGGCGGAGTCGGCCCCCAGGTTGTAGAGCTCGAGCCTTCCATCCTCGAAGAACTCCATCAGCTTCCAGGGACCGCGGCGGATGACACCCACGGGGGTCGCCCGGAACGGGCCGTGCTCCGGCAGGTAGCCCTGCAGATAGGCCGGAAAGTGCCAGAACAGGCCCTCCCGTTCACCCAGGTCCTCGCCCTGCAGGCAGGGCACGATGCTGACGCCATCGAGAACCTGGTCCGGCCTGCGGGGTGCGCCTGCCAACTCCATCAGTGTGGGGTACAGGTCGAGACCGATCACGGGCTCCTCGCAGCGCGCTCCCGCAGAGATCTTTCCCGGCCAGTGGGCGATCAGGGGCTCGCGGATCCCGCCCTCATACAACATTCCCTTCGACCCACGCAGGCCGCCGTTGTCCCCCCAGGGCGAGCGGCCCCCGTTGTCCGAGAAGAACAGCACGAGGGTGCTCTCCAGTAGGTCCTGTTCGGCGAGAGTGGCGAGCACCTGCCCCACGGCCTCATCCAGCGCCGTCACCATGGCGGCGTAGTGCGCATCCTTGTTCTCCCCCAACGCCTCACCGTAGGTCTCCACCAGATCCGCCCGACCCTGGATGGGAGTGTGCACCGAGAAGAACGCAAGCTGCAAGAAGAAGGGCTGCTCGGCATGCTCCTCAATGAAGCCTGAGGCCTCGCGGGCCATGCGGTCAGTGAGATACTCCCCCTCGGGGCCATCCTCCAGATCCGGATTGGAATAGGGCGAGTGGTAGGACTTGGGATGCCCGGCCTTGTTGCCGGCAACATTGACATCAAACCCCTGGCTGCAAGGGTCCGCGCCAAGGTGCCACTTGCCCACGTGACCGGTAGCGTAGCCAGCATCGGAGAGGGTCTCGGCCAGGGTGACGATTGACTCGTCGAGGATCGTGCGGTTGGGAATCGGAATCAGCCTCCGGTTCTTGGCCTTCCCGCGAGAGGCTCCGTTCACCGTATAGATCCCCGTGCCCGGGGCATACAGACCGCTCATCAGAGCGGCTCGCGTGGGAGCGCAGTTGGGGGCATTGGCGTAGGCATTGGTGAAGAGCATGCCCCCGGCGGCCAGGGCATCCAGATGCGGAGTGCGATGCGTAGCACTGCCGTAGCACCCCAGATCCCCGTAGCCCAGGTCGTCGGCCAGCAGCAGAACGATGTTGGGCCCACGCCCGACCTCGGCCTCCTGGCTGGCCTGTGCCAGCACGGAACCGGGCAAGGCGCACAGGGTGGCACCCGCCAGAAGCATGGAGAGCTTCATGAGAACAGGTGATGCTGCACGCTGGAGTGGTCGGCGGCCCCGACCAGACGTCGATCGAGCCCCTGGTAGGGGTAGGACATGGACCGGGTGTCGAGTCCCATCAGGTGCATGATGGTGTCCTGCAGATCGTGCACGGAGATGGCGCCCTCGGCGATGGTGTAGCCCAGCTCATCGGTCTCCCCCACCACACGGCCACGGTGCACGCCCGCCCCGGCCATCCACAGGCTGAAGCAGTCCGGGTGGTGATCACGGCCCCAGTACGTGGAGCCGTTACGGGCCTCGTTCATGGCCGTGCGTCCGAACTCCCCGCCCCAGACCACAAGCGTCTCATCCAGGAGGCCGCGCCGATCCAGATCCAGCACCAGGGCTGCCGCCGCCCGGTCCGTCTCACGGCACTTCTTGGGCAGGGCCGTCAACAGATCATCGCCGGTTCCGGTGCCGTGCGTGTCCCAGCCCCAGTCGTAGAGCTGAACCCAACGCACGCCGGACTCCACGAGCCGTCGTGCCAGCAGGCAGTTGTTGGCAAAGGAGGCCTGCCCGGGCTGGCTGCCGTAGAGCTCGTGAACGTCCGCGGGCTCCTGACCGATATCCATGAGCTCTGGGACCGAGGCCTGCATCCGAAAGGCCAGCTCGTACTGGCTGATGCGCGCTTCGGTCTCCGGATCGCCCTGTTGTTCGGCGCGCCGCAGGTTGAGAGCCGCGAGGGCGTCGAGGGTGCGGCGCCTCAGGTTGCGGTCCATACCCTTGGGGTCGGAGACGTAGAGGATCGGTTCACCGCTGCCGCGCAAGCGCACACCCTGGGTGGCGGAGGGCAGAAATCCGCTGCCCCAGACACTCTTGCCGGCGGAGGGATCCGTTCCGCCTGAGGTCAGCACGACAAAAGCCGGAAGGTCCCGGTTCTCCGTCCCCAGACCCCAGCTGGCCCAGGCACCCATGGCCGCCGCCCCCACGTTCCGATCACCGGTGAACAGACGCAGCTCCGCAGGGCCATGGTTGAACTGGTCGGTGTGCATGGTGCGGATCAAGGTGGCCCTGTCCATGATCTGGCCCATGTGGGGCACCAACTCCGAGACCTCCACGCCCGATTCTCCGTAGCGGCCAAAGGAGAAGGGCGAGCCCAGGAGCGTCGGGTGTCCCTTGATGAAGGCCAAGCGCTTGCCCTCGATGAAGCTCTTGGGACACAGGCTCCCGTGCAGCTCCTGAAGGCGGGGCTTGGGGTCGAACATGTCGAGCTGCGGCGGGGAGCCGGACATATGCAGATAGATCACCGACCGCGCGCGGGGTGAGTGGTGCGGGCCGAGCGGTGCACCGTCCCCGGCCGGGAACCCGCTCGCGCGACCCTCCGCTGCCGAGAGGTCCGCGAGTGCCATGGCACCCAGGGACAGGCCGCTGTTTGCCAGGAAGGCGCGCCGCGTCAGCATGGACCGCTTGAACTCGAGGGGGTTCATCAGTCCTTCACCAGCACCGCGTCAAGGTTGAGGAGCACGTTGGCCACGGTCGTCCAGGCTGCGGCAACCTCGGCGCCGAGGGACTCCGGGAGTGCGCCCAGGGGATCGGTCGCCAGAGCCAGGGCCTCTTCTTCCCTCCCCTCCCAGGTCTCCAGCACATCCTCGAACAAGGTCACGAGCTCGGCCACGTCCACGGCTGCGGGCGGGCGCTGCAGCACGAGCCAAAGACCTCGCCGAACCCCCGCTTCAATGTCTCCGCTCCCCTCCGTGTGCATGCGCCGCCCCAGGGCCTGCGCCATCTCCACGTACGCGGGATCATTCAATGTCACGAAGGCCTGCAGCGGGGTGTTGGTCCGGATGCGCCTGGATGTACACACCTCACGGCTCGGCGCATCAAAGATCTGCATGGAGGGGTAGGGCATCGAACGGCGCAAGAAGGTGTACAGGCCCCTGCGGTAGCGGTCCTCACCCTGGCTGGTGGCCCAGGTGCGCTGGCCGTTGAAGGCCGCCTGCCAGAGTCCGGGGGGCTGGGGCGGGAAGACGCTGGGGCCGCCCACCTTGGTGGCCAGGAGGCCGCTGGCCATGAGGGCCTGGTCACGCACCATCTCGGCCTCCATGCGGAAGACGGGGCCGCGAGCCAGGAGCCGGTTGCGAGGATCCACTTCCAGGTCCCCCGCCCGTATCCGGGACGCCTGTCGATAGGCCGCGGAGGTCACGATGATCTTGAGCAGCGCCTTCTGATCCCAGCCCCTGTCCATGTATTCGGCTGCCAGCCAGTCGATCAGGTCGCGGTGCACGGGCATGTTCCCCTGGCTACCGAAGTTCTCCTCGCTTTCGACGATGCCAACGCCGAACAGCTGGGCCCACAGTCGGTTCACCGCCACCCGCGCCGTAAGGGGGTTGTCGCGATGGATGAGCCACTCGGCGAATCCCAGGCGGTCAGCCTCGAACCCGGCAGGCAGGGGATGGAAGGCCTCCGGGACACCGGGCTGCACCTCCTCCACAGGATTCAGGAAGTTGCCCCCGCGCAGGGTGAAGGTCTTGCGCTGCTTCTCCGCCGGCAAGGCCACCAGGATGGGCGTCTGCACGGGCTTGAACCCGTCCAGTTCGGCCTGCAGGGTCCCGCGCTCGGCGCTGAGCTGGCGCCGCACGGGATCGTGCTCACGCCACAGGGCCGCCAGACGTTGCTCACCCTCGGTGTCCGGCTCCTCTTGCGAAAAGAGCTCTGTCAGAGCCGCGTCCATGGCCAGCAGGGGAGCCCCTTGCCCAGCAACCCCGAAGCGCAGGGCAGACAGGGTGTGCCCGCTACCGTAGGTCTGCTCCAGCTCCAGGCGCAGGGTGCCCGGCTCCTCCAGAACGACAGGGTCGGCGAACACGAAGACGGCCTCCTGGGAAGCGGACAGGGGGGGCGCCACGGCCCACCCCGAGTCCGCCGCCGCATCTCCATCCAGGGCCTCGGCAATCGAGAAGTCGGTCTGGGACCACGTGGCGCTGGGCTCGACGAGGGCCAGTGCGCGCGCCCCACGGGGCCCCATGGCGTGGCCGCCCGCGTCGGCTGCCAGCCCCAGATCCTGGCTCCACGTGACCGTACCGTCCGCAGATCGGATGGAGAGTTGGAGGCCGTTGGAGCGCGAGAACAGGTCACCGTCGCTGCGCAGGAAGACCTTGACCTCGTCGATGGGAGAGTCCCCTTCAAGCTCCAACTCCCACCATGGATCGGCTTCGGTGGCTGTGTGGGTTACGGACTGCTCGTTGAAGTAGTGGCCGCTGGTCTGGCCATCGATGGCCCTCTCGGCAGCACCCTCATGGGCGGTGGAGGACTGTCGCGCCGTGCCGCCGCTGGCGATGTTCTCGCCCCCGCTCCACACCTGCACCTCGGCCAGGGAGAGGATGCGACCGGCACCGGGAAGCTCCAGCCGCACACGCTGGCCCGGGACGGGCCGCGTGCGCGGGGGTGCGCTGGCCCGCAGTTCGTTGAGCACGAAGTTGCCGTGGGAGGCACGCCCCGGCCCGCGCCCCTCCTCCGCCAGGACCTCAAGGCGCAGCCCGTGCCAGGTCCCCGGCTGCAGCTCCAGCTCCACCTGGTACAGATCCGTCGGAGGGTTCGCGCCGCTGGCGCGCAGGATGCCCTCCTCGTCCCACTCCAGCGTGGCGCCCTCGCGGGAGCTGGCGGAGATCAGGGGTGGAAGCACCCAGGAATCATGGGCCTCGAGGGCCGCGGCCTGCCACGCGCTGCGCGCAGCGCGACGATCGGGGTCCTGCTCAGCCAGACGTCTGTCGAGCGCTTCAAGCTGCCCGCGCAGCCGCTCCATGTCCGCGGCCATCTGCCCGCTCGGCGTCCCCAACACAGGTGCATCGTTATTCGAGTCCCGATCCGTGGTCTGGTTGAAGATCGCCGCGAGCCTGTAGTACTCGGTGTAGCTCAGCGGATCGAACTTGTGAGAGTGACACTCCGCGCAGCTGGCAGTGAGCCCCATCCACACCTGCATGCTGGTGGTCATCCGGTCCTTGACTGCCGCGATCCGAAACTCCTCGTCGTCCGTGCCCCCTTCGGTGTTGTTCATCGTGTTGCGATGGAAGGCCGTGGCCAGGCGCTGGTCGAGGGTGGCGTTCGCCAGGAGATCGCCCGCCATCTGCTCACGCGTGAACCGGTCGAAGGGCATGTTCTGGTTGTAGGCATCAATGACCCAGTCGCGGAAACGCCAGATGGTGCGCAGGGGGTCGGAGGTGTACCCCATGGAGTCCGCATAGCGCGCCTGATCGAGCCAGACCCGCGCCCAACGCTCTCCATAGGCGCTGGAATCCAGCAGTCGATCCACCAGCTGCTCATAGGCCCTCAGGCTCGGGGCATCAGCGAAGGCCTGTACCTCCTCGGGAGTGGGCGGCAGACCGGTCAGGTCCAGGAACACACGCCGCACGAGCACGAAGGGGTCACCGGGTGGAGAAGGCGCCAAGCCCGCGGCGCCCATGGCGGGCAGGAGAAAGGCATCGATCTCGTTGTGGCCCCAGTCACCCGCGTTGGATGCGGGCACCGTCGGGCGCTCCACGCGTTCAAAGGCCCAATGGCCACTGTACTGGGCGCCGCCCGTGATCCAGCGGCGTAGGAGGTCCACCTCGGCCGGATCCAGTGGATCCCCCGAGCCTTCGGGGGGCATGCGCATGGAGGGGTCGAGGGCCTGCACCCGCTGCAGCATCTCGCTACCCTCCGGATCCCCCGGGCTGACGGCCACCCTTCCGCTGGGCAGGAGCGAACGCGAGCCCACGCGCGAGTCCAGACGGAGCCCGCCCTCACGCGCGTCCTCATCAAACCCGTGGCAGATGAAGCAGCGTGTGGCCAGGAGGGGGCGGACGTCGGCCTGAAAGTCCACGCTGCCCGAAGGCGCGTCGTCCGAGGGTGGCACGGTAGCGCCAACGTTGCCCATCAACGCCACGGCCCAGCATGCAATCCCGAGGAAACCCATGGGATCGATCCTACCCGCGGCACGTGGGAATAGCCCCAACAACGTAGGCCTCAGGCCCGGGCGAGCAGTCCCGCGTAGATGGCCAGGGTCTCGTCCACCATGCGGTCCAGGCCAAAGTGCGCTTGCACCCGCCGCGCCCCGGCCTCGCCCAAGGCCCGGCGCCGGTCGGGGTCGCCCGCCCAGGCCACCATCGCCCCGGCGAGCGCGGCGACATCGTCGGGCGGCACGAGCTGCCCGGTGACGCCATCCTCGACGACTTCGGGGATCGCCGACACCCTGGTGGAGAGCACGGGCAGGCCCGCGGCCATGGCCTCCAAGAAGACCAGGCCCAGCCCCTCCCAGCGGGAGGCCATGGCGAAGCCATCAGAGGCTCCCATCAAGGCGGGCACATCGCGGCGGATGCCTGCGAACACGCAGCTGCCGTCCTGTTCGACACCCAGATCCCGGGCCACGGCCCGTGCCCGCTCGACACCGTCTCCGAAGGGGTCGCCGCCCACGAGAAGAAGGCGCACGCGAGCCTCCTGCCGCGCCTGGGCCAGGGCGGCGATCAAGACCTCGTGGGCTTTCTGCGGAGCGAAGCGCGCCACACACAGGAGCACCAGGTCATCGGCGCCGAACCCGAACTCCGCACGCAATCGGGCGCGACTTGCGGAGTCCGCGGCAGCCTCACTGAAGGGGCTGGGATCGATGCCGTAGTAGACGCGCTCCTGGGCCTCGATGGGCACGCGACCGTGCTCGGCCACAAAGCGGCCCACGTGGTCAGAGAGGACGATGGTGCGCGCGGGGATGCGGCCCACCAGGCCATGCAGGCGCGAAACCAGGGGACGCAAGAGCGCGCGCTCATCGTTGTGCTTGCCGGAGACCAGGCACCTGCGGGAGCCGAAGAGGCACACGGCTGCCGCGGTCACGAAGTCCGCCCTCAGGAGGTGGCTGTGCACCAGCTCACCCCAGCGCAAGTGTGGGCGCAACCTCCACAGAGCCAAGGGCCCCTTGCCCACACAGCCGATGCAGTGGGCCCCCGCCGCCTCGTAGTCGGCCACCAGGGCCCCCTCGCCCAGGAGATAGGCCACGCGCACCTCGTGCCCGCGCGCCACCTGGCCGCGCACCTGGGACAACACGTGCATCTCGGCCCCACCCACGTCCAGGGTGCTGATCACATGCAGGATCTTCACAGGACTTCCCCGTAGACGTCGAGCAGCCCCGTGATCATGGTCTCCAAGCCGAACGCCCGGGACGCCCTCTCACAGCCGGCCTGACCCAGGCCGGCGCGGGCCGCCGGCTCCAGCGCCAGCACCCGGGCGAGAGCACGCCCCAGAGCCTCGGCATCGATGCCAGCGGCAAGGGCCCCGGTCTCTCCGTCCACGATCAGGTCCCGAGCTCCATCGACGGGAGTCGCCACCACCGGCAACCCTGCGGCCATGGCTTCCATCACGATGTAGGGCATGCCCTCCCACCGGGATGGAAGGAGCAGAAGATCCAAGGCGGCCAGGATGGCGGGTACGTCGTCTCGCGGGCCGGTGATGCGCACGCGCTCGGTGAGCCCGAGCTCGCGCACCGACGCGGCCAATGCGTCCTGCGATCCCGGCCCCACGATCAACAACTGCAACGACTCACACCCCGGCTGTCGCAAGGCGTCCAGCGCCAGGTCCTGGCCCTTGCCCTCGTACAGCAAGCCGATCACGGCGGCCGTCGGCCGGGCCGGGTCCAGGTCAAACTCGGCGAGGTCCAGCGGGGCTGCCCCTTGCACGCGCGCCGGATCGATACCATTGGGCACCACGCGAATGCGGTCGCTCGGCACCACCCCGCTCTCAACCATCGTCGCCGCCTCACTGGGGCTGACGGCAATCATGCGATCGGTCTCCTGGGCCAAGCGTGCCTCGAGTGCGCGGAACATGCGCCGCTTCCAGGCGGAGAACTGGGCCTCAAACAGAAAGGCAAAGGTGTGCGGTGTGTGGACGCGCTTCCCGACTCCGGTGGCCAGGGAGGCACGGCGGCCCAGCACCCCGGCTTTGGAAGAGTGCGTGTGCACGATGTCCGGCTGCAGCTCGCGCACGAGCGCGCACAGGCGGCGGTAGTCTCCGTAGTCTCGCGCTGGCGAGATCGCTCGCACCATCTGAATGCGATGCACCCCCACCCCTTCATTCTCGAGTGCGTCGAGATCTCCGGGGAAACCCGGGTCTCGCAGAGTCGATGCGGCCACATGCAGATCCAGGCCGTGCCCCTTGAGGCCCCGGACCACATCCACCAAATGCCTTCGGGTTCCCCCGATGGTGGCCTCCATCACGTGCAAGACTCGCACGATGCGAGTTTTAGTAGGCGCCGGTGCCCTTCGCAACTGCGAAACCGGTCAAGGCGATAATGACCAGGTCCAGCAGCAAGGATTGATTCTCGATGTAGTACAGATCGTAGTCCAGATTCTCGTGAATGGACTGGGTCCGGGCGTAGGAGATCTGCCACAGACCGGTCACGCCGGGCTTGGCCCGCAAGCGCTCCTGATCCATGGTGTCATAGGTTTCGACGATGAAGGGCATCTCCGGGCGCGGCCCCACCACGCTCATCTCACCGCGCAGGACGTTCAGGAAGTTGGGAAGCTCGTCGAGGCTGTAGCGCCGGAGGAAGCGCCCGACGCGAGTCACGCGCGGGTCATACTCATCCTGAGGAGCCAACTCATCCCCGCAATTTGCATGATGCATGGTCCGGAACTTGAAGAGCTGGAAGGCCTTGCCGTCACGCCCGACGCGCGTCTGACGGAAGAACACCGGCCCCTTGCTCTCACGCTTGATCATGATGGCGGAGATGAGGAAGAAGGCCGCCGCGAAGACCAGCACCGAGGTGGCGACGCAGACGTCCAGTGAGCGCTTTGTAATGGCCCCCAGCACACTGACCCGCCGCTCGGGCCTGGAGATCAGCGGGATCGAATCCAGGTTCTCGATGCGGACGTTGTAGCTCATCAGGTGATAGAAGCGCGGCACCACGTGGTAGTTGACGCCCAAGCGGTCCAGCTCCGCGACCAACTGCATGACCTCCTGCTCGGGGGCCTCGGGCAGGGCCACGAACACTTCGGA